>JACQAE010000265.1 GCA_016195095.1 Pseudomonadota bacterium | reverse complement strand
TCCAAGAGCGCGGCGATCGGCTCGGGAAGATGCGCCGGCGCCAGCATCAGGATGTAGCTATCGAGTTCATATTGTGGAAAGCCGGACTCCGCGATGGTTGGAATTTCCTTCAGCAACCGCGAGCGCTGCGCTCCCGAGATCGCGATGCCTCGCAGCTTGCCTTCGCGCAGGTTGCCGATAGCGCCAGATGTTGACACGAAACCGACCTTCACCTGGCCCGAAAGCAGGTCGATCATCAGCGGCGACAGCCCGCGATATGAAACCGGCGTCGCCGAGAAACCGGCCAGCATCCGCAGGTACTCCATCGCCAAATGCGACGGGCTGCCATAACCAGACGTGGCATAGGTGAGCGGCTCTTTTTTTGCGTAAGCGATGAAATCGCTCAGCGTCTTCACCGTCAGCGAGGGATGCACCACCAGCGTCTGGGTGGACACCGTTAGCGTCGTCAACGGCCGCAGGTCGGCACCCGGATCGAACGGTGCCTTCTTGTAGATGAGCGGATTGACGGTGAGCATCGAGCCGGCGGCAAGAAGCAGCGTGTAGCCGTCGGGTTCGGCGCCGATGGCCGCTTGAATGCCGATATTGCCACCCGCGCCTGGCCGGTTTTCGACGACAAACGTCTGCTTGAGCCGATCGGAAAGGGTCTGCGCAATGGATCGCGCGATTGAATCGATGGGCCCGCCCGCCGCGATTGGCACGATGATCTTGACGACACGCGATGGGTAAGGATCGGCGCGCGCGCTATTCAATCCAATGGCGGTCATGCTCAGCGCGATCAGCAAGGCAAATTTTTTCACGTCTCAAACATCTCCATGGTTTGCGCCACATGCGATCGCGCAGCGCAATGAACCGCTCGATGGCCGCGCGCCCGCGCGCGTTGCCTTATCGTGACGATTGCGGGCGGATATCGGCAACGGCGCCGCGCCGGCACCGGGCGCGCGACACCGCGATGGGCGCGCGGGCGCGGGCCGGCCGCTCGGAATGTGCGCCAATTTTTCGCGGGCGAGCGAGCATCAGCCGCGCTCGTGCTGGCGTTTGGGCCGATTCTCGAATGACAGCAATGACGGCACCTTGCGGCGGCGCAGCTCCGATTCGTCGGCCTTCGCGCCGGTACCGAAGGGGCGGTCGCCCTCGATCGTCACCCGGTCCATCTTGCGCTGCTGCGGGTAATAGTCGTGCACGGCGGCGTGTTGGGTCGAGCGGTTGTCCCAAAACACGACCGTATCGGGCGCCCAACGATGCCGGTAATGATATTCGAGCGTGTTGACCGTCTTGCCAAGAATTTCGAGCAGGTTGCGGCTTTCGCTTTCCTGCATGCCCTTGACGGCGACGGTGAACTTTCCTGGATTGACGAACAATGATTTCCTTCCGGTCACTGGATGCACGCGCACCATTGGATGGACCATCGGGCGAAACTTCTCCTCGTACATGTGCAGCCGCGCCCTGCCCTCGGGCGTATCGGGAAACAGGCCCTTGAACGGCATGAAATCGTGCACCGCCTCGAGCCCCTCGATAAATGTCTGCACGCGGTCGGAGAGCCCTTCATAGGCCGCCTCCATGCTGCAGAAGCAGGTGTCACCGCCGATGGCCGGGATGATTTTCGAGCACAGCATCGTCCCCATCGGCGGGCATTCGCGGAACGTCTCGTCGGAATGCCAGACATCGGTTGACGGCGGCGGGTTGCCTTCCTTGTTGTCGTAGACAATCAGCTCCGGTTCCGCCTCGTCGTTGGTCGAAAACGGATGCACCGTCAATTTCCCGAAATATCCGCCGAAACGCTTAAGGTCGTCGGATGAAATCTTCTGATTGGGAAAGACCAGCACGCCATGCTCGGCATGCGCCAACCGGATGGTCTCCACGGCCTGCGCGTCGAGCGGCTGGCGCAAGTCAATATTCGTGACTTCGGCGCCAATGAATTTGCCGATGCGGCGCACGCCAATCGCCCCGGAGTCCGTTTCGGCGCGCAACGACACTTCAGCCATCGGTTTTCTCCACCAGAGGACGTTAAATCAGGCCACGCCGCGCGCGTCCCGATGCGCGGATCGCCGAACGAGCCGCGACGTTGACGTTCGCGAAAAAATACGCTGTTTACAATCTCAATTGTGAGGGCTCCTATTTACTTACGCATACCTGGATTGGCATTCGCGAGTACGTCGCAACCACACGGATCGTCGCCCATGGAGCCGCGCTACCTGCGCCAGCTGGCGGAAATCATCGATCTCGGCTCGCTCTCCCTTGCCGCGAAATCGCTGCATGTTTCGCAGCCTACGCTCAGCCGCAACATCAAGAGCCTGGAAGCCCTGATCGGGGCGCCAGTCCTGCAACGCGGCCGCTATGGCGTCACGCCAACCCATATCGGCGCGGCGCTCGCCAGGGAGGGCCGTACCATCCGCGATGCACTGCGCCAGGCCGACCTCGACCTCGGCCATTGGAAAGGCGGCCTCGACGGCCGGCTGCGCATTGGCGTGGGGACGATGCTGGCGCATTCGCTGATGCCGCGGTTCCTTGCGCATGTGCGGGGTACGCGTTGGAACGTCGCGTTGCGCATCGACGTCGAGGGCGCCAATCGGCTGATCGATCGCGTCCGCTCGCGCGAGCTTGACGTGGCGATCGTGCAAATCGAGCCGCAATTCTCCAAGGAAGGCCTACGCCAGATCACGCTGTTCGACGACAGGCGCGCCTATTTCGCCGGCGCGCGCCACCCGCTGGCGGGAAAAAAATCCGTGACCGCCCGAGACATCACCCGGTCGCTGCATATCACGGTGGGAGCGTTTTCCGACCAGCGCAGCATGTTGTTGGAAAATTCCGCGACCGCCGCGGGAAATGGCCCGACGATCGAGTTGTCGGGCGATGTGGCCATCGCGTTGCATTTGCTCGCGACCGGCGCCTATGTCGCGGCGCTGCCGGAATTCGTCATGAAACATTTGTGCGATGACCGGCGCTTCGCGCGGCTCGCCTATCACGGCGAGCTGCCGAGCCGAACGCTTTCCATCTGGTACCGAGACGATATGGGCGGGCACCCGCTGATAAAGGATTTTTGTCGCCGGCTCCTCCGCTTCACTTCGCAACTACGAAGCGAGACGCCCGGCACCGCAGGGGCGCGAGCGGCGGCGAAACGCGCGCGCGCCCCCCGGCGCAATTGACCTGGCGCCCGGGCAGGATCGAACCGATTGCCGCAATGGCGGCGCTGCGGCCGCAC
The DNA here is from genome assembly GCA_016195095.1 of Pseudomonadota bacterium. Lineage (GTDB taxonomy): Bacteria > Pseudomonadota > Alphaproteobacteria > Rhizobiales > Xanthobacteraceae > JACQAE01. Next base: position 1,324 of record JACQAE010000265.1, on the reverse strand, counting down.
GCTCACACTACTGGTCGTTTGACAAGCCAATTCCGTGCAGATTCTTGTGCGCAGCCTCGGGTTTTGCCAAAGCGACCTTCCCTGTATGATGTATCGCGATGACAAGCCCACGGCCGATGCCATCGGCACACGACACCTATGCGCGTGGTTATCCCATGGCCCGCCGCGGCCGGGAGCGGCCGGGACCGGATGCGGCAGGAGCGGAGTAACGCCATGCACGATCTTCAGCGTGCGCCATGCGCGTCGGTCGGGTCTTCCCGCGATGCGGCAGATGGCGTTTCGCGCCGCGAGATGTTGTATCTGTCGGGCTGCGCCCTGGCGACATTTCACGTCGCCGCCGCCGGTTCGACAAGCCAGGCGGCGCAAGCCGCCCGGTCACATGGAATCTCGGCTTTTGGTGACCTGAAATATCCGGCCGATTTCAGCCATTTCGATTACGTCAATCCGAATGCACCAAAAGGTGGCACCTTCTCCCAGGTTGGGTGGAGCCGCCAGCTCAACCAGAATTTCATGACCTTCAATTCGCTCAATACATTCATCTTCAAGGGCGATGCCGCGCAGGCGATGGAAGGCACCTTTGCCACCCTCATGGAGCGCGCCTATGACGAGCCGGACGCGCTCTATGGCCTCGCGGCGCGCGCGGTGGAGATATCCGCCGACGGCATGACCTATCGGTTCTTGTTGCGACCCGAAGCGCGTTTTCATGACGAAACGCGCATGACCGCGCATGACGTTGCCTTCTCGTTGATGACGCTGAAGGAGAAGGGCCATCCGATCGTCGCGCAGCTCCTGCGCGACCTCGCCGGCGTGGAAGCCGTCGACGGCGGCACGGTCGAGGTGCGCTATTCGCCAACGCGCGCGCGCGACGTTCCATTGATCGTCGCCAGCCTGCCGATTTTTTCGCGCGACTATTATACCAAGCGCCCGTTCGACCAGCCCACGCTCGATATTCCGCTTGGCTCCGGCGCCTACAAGGTCGGGCGCTTTGAACCCGGGCGCTTCATCGAATATGACCGCGTCAAGGACTGGTGGGGTGCGCAGCTCCCGGTCAATCGCGGCCGCCACAATTTCGATACGCTGCGTTTCGAGTATTACCGCGACCATGCGGTTGCCTTTGAAGGCTTCACCGCCAGGAACTATCTCTTTCGCGAAGAGCTGACGTCCCGCGTCTGGGCGACGAGTTACGATTTCCCGGCGATCCGCGACGGTCGCGTCAAGCGTGCCGTGCTGCCCGACCAAACCCCTTCCGGCGCCCAGGGTTGGTTCATCAACACGCGGCGCGAGCAGTTCAAGGACCGCAGGGTGCGCGAGGCCTTGATTTACG
>JACQAE010000276.1 GCA_016195095.1 Pseudomonadota bacterium | reverse complement strand
GGGCGCAGATCAATATAAACATCACCATGGCGGTGATGCGCGTGGTCGCCTGCACGGTGTCGCGCAGGACGGAAAAGTTCAAGCGGCCGCCGATCGCGGCAACCAGGATTGAGCCGAGCGCACCCATGGAGGCCGCTTCCGACGGCGCCGCGATCCCGGCGATGATCGACCCGAGCACCGCGATCACGAGTCCGATCGGCGGCGCAACGACGCGAAGCAATTTCCCCGTCAGTTCGCCGGCGGACAATTGTGCGCGCTCGTGCGCAGGAATCGCGGGAACCATGTCCGGTTTAACGATGCCAAGCACGAGGATGTAGAGAACATAGATGCCGGCAAGCACCAGCCCCGGTATCATCGCGGCGGCGAACAACGTGCCGACGGATTCATTCATAATATCGGCAAGCAGAATCAAAATCAGGCTTGGCGGAATAATCTGCCCGAGCGTTCCTGATGCGCAAATGACGCCGCAAGCCAGTCCCTTGTCATAACCGCGTCGCAACATGCCCGGCAGCGTCAGCAATCCGAGCGTGACCACGGTGGCGCCGACGATGCCCGTCGTTGCGCCCATCAATACGCCGACGAGGATAATTCCGACGCCAAGACCACCGCGCAGTGCGCCGGCCGCATGGCCGATAACGTCCATCAGCTCCTCGGCGAGCCGAGATTTTTCCAGCATCACGCCCATGAACACGAAAAGCGGAATAGCGAGCAGCGTATAATTGGTGACAACGCCAAAAATCCGATGCGGCAACAAATTAAACAGGACGGTTCCAAAGCCGATATAGCCGAACACAAACCCCGCGGTTGCCAAGGTCAGTCCAACCGGCACGCCGGCGATCAACAGCACAAAAAACGAAACCAGCATTAAGATGGCGAGAATTTCGGTAATCGGCATCAGCGGTTCCGCAGTGTGAGCGTGCCGTGAATAAATTGCGCAAGTGATTGCAGGAATAGGAGTACGAAACCGACCGGAATCAGCGATTTGACGACGTAGCGGTAGTCAATGCCGCCTGGATTGGGCGAGCCCTCATTGTTGCTCCAGGCCTGCGCGACATAGGCGAGCGAAAGCCACACGACGATAAGCGAGAATGCCATCGCGATGAGCGCCGATAGCGCATCAACGAGGATCTTTGTGCGAGGATCGTAATTGGCGAACAATACGTCGACGCGCACGTGCTCGCCGTGACGCAGAGCATAGGACATGCCGATAAGACATAGCGGCACCAGCAGATGCCATTCCAACTCTTGCGTCCAGATCCACCCAAGCGAAAATCCATATCGCAACAGCACATTGGCGCCCATCACCAGCGCGATAATGAGCGCAAGCCACGACGTTGCGCGGCCGACAAGATCAATAAACGCATCGATCCCGCCGGCAAGTCTCGAGGCGCTGTTCACATCACGCCTTGCGCAAGATCTTGCTGTGATAGACGGCCTCGCTATAACCCGCCCAATCCGCGTAACGCGCCATGTAGGCCATGTAAGACTCGTGTACCTTTTTCGTCACAGGGTCGCGCGCGACCGCCTCGGCCAGTATTTTGTCATTGGCCGCGCGCAGCGCCGCGACGACCGAATCGGGCAGCGGCTGTGCGATGGTGCCGTGATTTTTGATGAGATCCTCCATCGCCTCGGAATTATTTTTCTGGCACCACGCTTCGCTGATCACGTTGCATGCGGCGCAGGCATTTTCAACGATCGCTTTGAGGTCGGCAGGCAAGCTCGCCCACGCTGCTTTGTTGATGGTGAGTTCGCTCGCGGTTGCGGTCTCATGCCAGCCGGTCGTGTAATAATATTTGGCGACTTTCTGCAGCCCAAGCTGACGGTCGAGGAACGGGCCGACAAATTCGGCGGCGTCGATGACTCCGCGTTCAAGTGCGGGGAAAATATCGCCGGGCGCGAGCAGGCGCGCATCGACGCCCAGTTCCTTGTAGACGCGACCCGCAAGGCCGGGAATGCGCATCTTGAGGCCCTTGAGGTCATCGATAGTCTTGATCTCTTTGCGGAACCAGCCGGTCATTTGCACGCCGGTATTGCCGCACAGGAACGGCACAAGATTAAAACGGTCATAGACTTCGCGCCAAAGCTGCAAACCGCCGCCATCATACATCCAACCGTTGAGGCCTTGGAAATTAAGACCGAACGGCACCGCGGTGAAATATTGCGCAGCAAAACTTTTTCCGGTCCAGAAATAGGAATTGGCATAATTCATTTGGACCGTGCCCGATGACACCGCATCGAATCCCTCGGCCGCTGGAATCAATTCGCCCGCGCCGTAGAATTGGATCTTGATGCGGCCACCCGACATGTCCTCGATGCGCTTGACGAGATCCTTGGCGCTTCCTGGGCCGGTCGAATAGAACGCCGCGTTGGGACCGTAGAAGCTCGTCATTTTCCAATTGAAAGTTGTTTGCGCCTTCACAATCGCGGGCGCGGCGATCGTACCGACCGCGCCGGTGAGCGCCAATTTCGCAAAATCGCGTCGTCGCATTTTTTGATCCTCCCCGCTGTACCAACCTTGGAGCCCAACCGCCCGAGCAAGCCTCGTGCCATCCGCTGGCCGCATCGCGACAACAAAAGTGGTTGAGCATCGGCGAAGCCGTCGCCCAACAATTCATAACATTGCCTCATTCATTGTCGTCGCGCCAATGAAATCGGCGGCGTGTGCCCCACGTAACGTCACGTTGAACGCGGCTTCACAAAAGGCAATGCTACGCCTTGCGGCGGCGGCATTTTGATTGCGTTGAGCAACGCGGACACGGCCGGGTAGGACCCAAGGATACCGACAAACTCGATCATTCCGTCGTCACCCAACAAGGCGTGAACGCATGCATAGATCCGGTTGTGAATGCGGTTTGTCTCGTACAATTTCGTGATGAGGTCGCAAGTGGCCCAATTTGAGATCATGGACGGTGGCCGGCATGACGCCCGCGCGTTCTGCGTGGCCGGCATGCAGGTGCCATTCGTATTGCGCGCGCCAATGCCTGCGCCATCGTCACCTTGGCATTAGCCGGGATGGCGGCTTCTTTGGTCGGCGTGTCGTTGTTTTCCTTGGCATGGGCAAGGCCAGCCGTTGCAACTGCGCCGCTCGCGAGCGCGCCGGCCGTGACCAAGGCGAGAAACTTTTGTCGCGTCATCATTCGACTCCCGTCGGTTGTATTCGAAGGCGTGGTGTCGCCTTGCCGATCGGAAGAATGACGCGCCGCGCCTCACAACCACGCGTCCGGCTCTATACAAATTGGTAATGTCGCCGCCGATGCCGGCGCCGTGGCGCGAAGCGAAGCGGTGCGACCGCGATCGCGTCGGCGGCGTTACGGCTCAACCTGCGCGCTGCCGTCACGTATCGATCAATCGCGCGGCAACCAAACGGTCCACGGAATTGGGGGCCGCGCCAATATGGATCGGGGCTAGTAGACCGGCCGCGCCTGGCGCGCGGCACCGCCGATGGACGTGACCAGCTTCATGAGTCCAAAAATCGCGCCCAGCGTTGCCAGGTAGACCAGGAGTTCCATGGCGGTCGGCTGATCGGTGTAGCCGATGAGGGTGTGCAGCGCGCGGCCGACGAGACTCTTTTCCGTCAGCATCCAGGACGTATCCCACACGATCGATCCCAGGATGGTGACGACGTTGGCGCGTTCGAGGAACGCCGTCGCCTGCGCCGCCATGCCGGCGGCGAGCAAGGCGATCATGACGTTGGTCACGCCGAACAAGTAGCGGCTGGGGATGTTGAGCAGGCCGACATAGGTAAGGGCACAGACGAGCCCGCCCAGCAGCAGGCCGGCAAAGCCGCCGGCCAGGAGTTCCACGTTGGAGCCCGCGCCCGAGGCGGCCACGCCATAGAGGAACAGCACCACTTCGACGCCCTCGCGCAGCACCGCGACCCCGACAACCACGGAGAGGCCGACGAGCGATTTCGAGCCCGCCACGACCGCTTCGCCGACGGCGCGCATCTGTGCGGCGAGCTCGCGCCCGTGACGCGCCATCCACACGATATGCCACGTCAGCATCACCACCGCGACGCCGAGGATCGCCGCATAGAACAGTTCCTGTCCGACGCCATCAAAGGCGGCGGACAGCGCTCCGGCGAAGACCGCGACGACGCAGGCGCCAAGCGTGCCGCCGGCGACGCCGCCCGCCACCCACCAACCGCGATGGGCGATGGTGCGCGTCACCGCGAGGACAATGCCGATGATCAGGCCGGCCTCGAAGATCTCACGAAATACGATGATGAGCGCCGCCAGCACGCGACTTCTCCTATTGCACGACCAGCGTACCTTGCGCCGTGTCACGATGAAAATCGTCAAAAAACTTATAGCGGCCCGGCTGCAACGGGCGCAAGTTGACAACGCCCTCGCTTTTTGCGGCGATAATCTTCTCCACCCGCAACGAAACGCTCTCGAACTCCGCCGGCGTCGCGTCGAGATTCTTGATGCGCAGCCTGATCGCCGTGTTTGCCGGCGCCACGATTTCGGCCGGCTGGAAACGGTGATTGGAGATCGAAACCTGTAGCGTCGTCGGCTCCTGCGCCGCGACCACGCTCGGACCAGCGAGAAGCAGCGTCGCCGCGAAGAGCAGGCGCGTCGCCTGTTGGCTCAATTTTGTCCCGACCATTGCATGCTCCTTAGTGAATTGCGTTTTGGTTACGTCAGGCCATGCTCGCCACGAACCTAGTCGCCCATACGGACGGGTTTTCGGCAATTTCCAGCCCGCAGACAAGAATTTCGCGCGCTCAGACGACTGCGGTCACAACGCCCTCGCGTTAGAATTCCAAGGCGACCTTTAGCCTTGCGCGGTGGCGGGAAAACTCCGAAAGATTGCGCGACCCGGGGTTTTCGAAGTCACGGCCAACAATCTGGGTGGCCCACGCGGCCGTCAAGAAAGCCTTGCGCACCAGTTGCAGATAGAGTGTCGGCCCAAGGAAAACCGCGTCACCGGTAAATGCACGTAGGCCGATCCCGTCGTAGTGACGAAAATATCCGAGCTCCGCGCCAAACAGGAGCGGCGGCGCCGGCCGAAACGAGACTGCCGTCGAAAGACCTAATTTGGATTCCTTTTCCCAACCACCCGCGCGCGTGCGCGTCCACTCTGGCTCATAGCTAGCGTTGACTCCAAGATACAGCCGATTTTCGACAAGCTCGGTATCCACCGCGACCTTGGTCTCGAGCTCAAGATTTCCGATCCTATCGCCGCTGGTTTCGTCCACGCGCCGCCACGCCGGCTCAACCGACAACGTGAGCCCGAAAGGCGATGACGGTCCGCGCCCGATGACGAGGTAACGAAATTCACCGAAAAGGCCGCCGAAATTCACCGCGTCGCGATTGTCGAGATCGCTCACATGCCGCATGGCGTGCGCAGCGACCAACGCACCGAATTCCAGCTGCACGAATTGCGTCGGCGTATGTTCGAATTCGAGCTTTGTCTCGCTCGCCGCATAGCGCCCGGTGCGCTTTCCCAGTCGAACGACGGTGTCGATCGAGACCTCCTTTTCGCCTTCCAACCCGATACTGGAGCCGGTTGTAAAACCGAAAATGTATTTCGTTTCGATTTCGTGAAAATCGCCATTTTGCGCACGCGCGGGATCGACGCCGCCACAGCCGACAAGCGCGGCGACGGCGAGCACGGCGGCCTGGCGAAACCGCATTGACGTGTAGCCCGCTCGATTAATGTCGGCGAAAGCGGTTCGCCGACCGTCGCAAGACACGCGCTGGCGCGAACAAATGCCGAACCACCAGACGGCGATTTGACGCGAGCGGAATTTGAGGGCGGCATGAGCAAAATGATCACGCTCATTCGTTCCGCAGCGCGCTAGGTGCATGGGCGTCCTCCAGCCTAAGCGGTTCAGGGGTGCGTAGGCATAGCCGTCGTGCCGATAACGACGCCGCATCTTGGAACAGGTTTTTCATAATTTGTCCAATAAAATCAGTATCTTATAATGAGACTAATTCAAAACTGGAATGCCGGCTTGGCGCTCCATTGACGCGTCTCGCCGGATATCGCGCACGGGTCGATCCGAAATGCCGGAGATGCGCGCGTGGCGGCGTGATTGGTCGCACCGTCAAATTTCCGAAACGGCATCATCTTTGGCGAGCGTCGCGCCGCGTCGGCCCGGCAGGCATTCGCGCGCCACGGACGGTATCGATGGCGGTCCCCGACCGGTCAGGGTTCCGCGCGACCATTGTCGCCCAATTGGCGACCGATCTCCGCCCGCAGCCTGGTAAGCACACGGTCGAAATCGCGGCGTTCCGCCGGCGTTATGCACGCCAGCAGCTTTTCCGATCGTTTATCGGCGATCCGCGCGACCGTGTCGTGCAGCGCCGCGCCTTTCTTCGTCAGGTAAAGATCGGTGCGCCGCCGGTCACGCGGGCGCGGGCTGGACACGATCAGCTTGCGCATCGTCAGCGCCGTGCAGAGACGGCTGGCCATCGCCTTGTCCACGCCCAGGTCGCGGCGCGCGGCGACGACGGAGATCGGTTGCGCCGCGCCGACCACCGCCATCAGGCGCCATTCGGCGAAACTCAAGCCAGAAGGCTGCGAATAGGTCGCCGCCGCGTGCCGCGACAATTGATTGGCCAAAGTGATGATGCGGTGCGGCAGGTACTCCTCCACATCCAGGGGAAACGCAACCTTGTTCAGCCGGATGCTCTTTTTTCCGACGGTCAAACTCGGTCCTCGCGCTCCGGCCATTCGGGCAATTCGTCGCTTTGTCGCGTCTTTGCCGCGACCTTTCGCCACCCGGCCGCAATCGTCAAACGGAGAAATAGACGATTGGGCGCCTGCCGCCGGATTCGCGCCATGCCGCGCAAGGACGACGGATTGACTTCGGTCGGATTTTGAGCGGATATTCGCCCATTGGGGTCTATCGCGATTACCCCGTGAGGCGGCAGCCCAATTATCGCGTCCAAATCCTTCTGAGAACCCCGTTCCGCTTGCGGAACCCAGTGCTCGTGAGGAAGAGGTGGACGCCGTGCCGTCGCCAACTGAAATCACCGCCGCGCAATTGTCGCGATTGGTCGGCCTTCCCGGCACGCCCGCGCTCATCGACGTGCGCCCGGCGGAAGCGTTCGCCGCCGACCCGCGTCTTTTGCCGACGGCGTGGCATCGGGATTTCAGCGCCGTTGCCGCCTGGGGCGCAAGCCATGCCGGCCGTCCCGTCATCGTCTACTGCCGGGACGGTGGCGACATCAGCCAGGGCACGGCGGCGTGGCTGCGCCAAGCGGGCATCGACGCGCAGTCGATCGAAGGCGGTTTCGACGCCTGGCGCGACGCCCGGCTGACGCTTATGCGCACCGAAAAGCTGCCGGCGCGCGACGACACCGGGCGCACGGTCTGGGTGACGCGCGCGCGTCCCAAGATCGCGCGTATCGCCTGCCCGTGGTTGATTCGCCGCTTCATCGATCCGGCGGCCAGTTTCCTTTTCGTCGGGCCGTCCGAGGTCATGGCCGTGGCCGACCGCTTCAACGCCACGCCGTTTGATCTCGACGGCGTGTTCTGGAGCGATCGCGGAGAGCGCTGCACCTTCGACGTCATGGTCGAGGAATTCGGCCTGGAAACGCAACCTCTCTCGCGCCTCGCGCTGATCGTCCGCGGCGCCGATACCGGGCGGCTCGATCTCGCGCCACAGTGCGCGGGCCTGCTCGCGGCGTCGCTTGGCTATTCGCGCATGTACCGCGACGACCTCGCGCAACTCGCGGCGGCGATGGCGCTCTACGACGCGTTCTACCGATGGTGCCGGGACGCGAGCGATGAGACGCATGGCCAAGCTCGCGATGACCCGTCACCGTCGCGGCGCGGCGGCGCGCGGCCAACGGTGCCCAAACCAAGGCATGGTGGCGCGCCATGAACGACTTCGTACCCCTCAATCTTGCGGTTTTTCTTCTCGGCACGTTTGCCGCGGCGTTCGTGACCGGCCTCGCCGGCTTCGCCTTCGGCATGGTCGCGGCCGGCATCTGGTTGCATGTCTTGACGCCTTTGCAGGCGACGACCCTGATCGTCGCCTATGGGCTGCTGGTGCAGGGCTACGCGGTCTGGAAGTTGCGAAAATCCCTGAATTTCGGCCGACTTTGGCCGTTCATCCTTGGCAGCGCGCTGGGCATTCCAGCCGGCATCGCCGTGCTCAAATGGGTGCCGGCGGCGCATCTGCGGACGCTGGTCGGGGCACTGGTGGTGCTCTTTAGCCTTTACAATCTGCGCCGACCCAAATTGCCCGAAATGAAGCGGGCGGGACGCGCGGCGGATGGCGGCATCGGCGTGCTCAACGGCGTGGTCGCGGGGTCGACCGGCCTCGGCGGCATCCTGCCGACGATCTGGAGCGGATTGCGCGGCTGGCCGAAGGACGAGCAGCGCGCCGTGTTCCAGCCGACCGCGGTGGCGACGTTCCTGATGACCATCGTCGCCCTTGGCGGCGTCGGCGTCATTGAGGCGCAAACCATGCGGCTGTTTCTAATCGGGCTGCCCGCCCTCCTCGCCGGCGCATGGCTCGGCTGGCGGCTCTACGGTAGGCTTGACGAGGCGTCGTTTCGCAAGGTCGTGCTGGTCCTGCTCTTGGCCTCGGGAGCCGTGCTGCTGGTGGCCGGCCGCTAATCGTGGAAACCTCGGCGCCAGACCGCGCCAGCGCCTGTGCGAGCGCCTCGCCACCGAAAGGAACCGCACGGTCGGCCATCATTTGCCCTATCCAGGAATCGGTTTGTCGGGCGAAAAGATAGGGCATATAGGTTCGTACCGACCGCCTGACCGAAAGGCCGGCCGAGCAATCGAGCCGCCGGGCTAGCAATGGGAGAGGGAGACGATGCTATCGCGACGCGAGTTTTTGGAAATTGCCTCCGCCACGGCGGCCTTGACCGCGCTTGACGGCTCGCTGCATCGGGCGGCCGCGCAACAGCGCATCACCCAGGCGGACCTGCTGCGCTTCGCGCCGAAGGGGCAGGTCACCATCCTGCACATGACCGATTGTCACGCTCAGCTCGTGCCCGTCTATTACCGCGAGCCGAGCGACAATCTCGGCGTCGGCGAAATGCTCGGGTTGCCGCCGCACATTACCGGCAAGGCGTTCCTCGACACGTTCGGCATCAGCCCCGGCAGCTACCGCGCCTATGCGCTGACCGACCAGGATTTCGTCGCGCTGGCACGCAGCTACGGCCGCGTCGGCGGCATGGACAGGATGGCGACGCTGATCAAAGCGATCCGCGCCGAGCGCGGCAATGACCGCACCCTCCTCCTCGACGGCGGCGATACGCTGCTCGGCTCCTATACCGCGCTCAACAGCAAGGGCGCCGACATGGCCTCGGTGATCGAGGCGCTCGGCGTCGAGGCGACCGTCGGGCATTGGGAATTCACGCTTGGCGCCGCGCGCGTCGCCGAACTTTACGGCGACCGGGAAAAGCCGGGCAAGGTCAAAACGGCGTTCCTCGCCGGCAACGTGCGCGAGAACGAGTTCGAGGACCCGGTATTCAAATCAACGAAGTTCTTCGAGAAGGGCGGCGTCAAGATCGCCGTCATCGGCCAGGCGTTTCCGTTCACGCCCATCGCCAACCCGCGCTGGCTGGTCCCCGAATGGACCTTCGGCATCCGCGAAACCGACGTGCGCAAGCATGTCGCGGCCGCACGCGCGGCCGGCGCGGAAATCGTCATCCTCCTGTCGCATAACGGCTTTGACGTCGATCGCAAGCTGGCGAGCCGGGTGGCGGGCATCGACGTCATCCTCACCGGTCATACCCACGACGCCATTCCCGTTCCCGTCAAGGTCGGCTCGACGCTGCTCATCGCCTCGGGATCCAGCACGAAATTCCTGTCGCGCCTCGACCTGGAGGTGAAAAACGGACGCGTCGTCGACTACGCCTACGCACTCATTCCCGTGCTCGCCGACGCCATCGCGCCCGACCCCGACATGGCCGGGCTGATCGCGGACATCCGCGCGCCGCACAAGGCGATGCTCGATACGGAGCTGGCGAGGACGGAAGCGGTGCTCTACCGGCGTGGCAATTTTGCCGGCCCGCTCGACGACATGATCGGCGACGCGATGCTCACCGAGCGCGACGCGGAACTGAGCTTCTCGCCGGGCACGCGCTGGGGAGCCTCGCTGCTTCCCGGCCAGGCCATCACCTGGGACGACATCTACAACGCCACCGCGTTGACCTACCCCAAGTGCTACCGCATGACGATGCCGGGCAAGACGATCAAGGACATTCTCGAGGACGTCGCCGACAATATTTTCCACGCCGATCCCTATTATCAGCAGGGCGGCGACATGGTGCGCGTCGGCGGCATGAGCTTTTCGATCTATGTGGATTCCGGCGTCGGCAACCGCATCGCCGACATGGTCCACCTCAAGAGCGGCAAACCGATCGAGGCCGGCAAGGACTACGTTGTCGCCGGCTGGGCCTCGGTCAACGAGGCAACCCAGGGTCCGCCCATTTGGAACGTCGTTGGCGATTATCTCAAGCGCCAAAAGGTCGTGAAGACCGCGACGCGCAATACGGTCAACGTCGTGCGCCACCGCGACCCGGCGCAGCGCGCGCTCTAGAGCACTTTCCATTTCAATTGAATTGGAAAGCGCTCTATTTTCTTTGACTTTGTCGCATTTTCCGCGGCGAACCAGTTCCCACTTCGCCGGAAAATGCTCTCGACCCGCGCCTTTGCCACGCGCGTAGGCGCTCCATGGTTGCCGCGCGCCGCGCCGTCGCGTCAAAAATGCGCCAGGTATCCGCCGTCGACGGCGATCACCTGCCCGGTGACATAGGACGCCGCGGGTGAGGCCAGGAAAACGACGGCGCCGGCGATCTCCGGCGGCTCGCCCCAGCGCGCAAGCGACGTGCGCTTGGATAGCCAATCGAGGATCGCCGGATCGTTCACCATCGCCGTATTGGCCGCCGTCGCGAAATATCCAGGCGCGACCGCATTGACGGTGATGCCGGAAATGCCGAGTTCGGCGGCGAGCGCCCGCGTCATGGCCGCCAGGCCGCCCTTCGCCACCGTATAGAGCGAGTCGCCCGCGCGCGCGATCG
>JACQAE010000275.1 GCA_016195095.1 Pseudomonadota bacterium | reverse complement strand
TCCTTGTGCGGCAACGTGACGTTGGCGCCGATGTAACCGCGCTTGGCGAAGTCGCCGAAAAATTCCGCCAGGCGTTCCGGCGGAACGGCTTCGCTGCGATACTCACCGTCAACACCGTATTTTTCGATCCAGTGCTTGTGGATCAACGGCGAGCGCGAATGCGCGGCCGGCCATCCGACAACGCACGTGGCGCCGCCGCGGCTCGGTTCTGGTTTCTTGCCCTGCTTCATATCAGTGTCGCTCTTGCACCCCTAAACGCCACCGCCTGCAAAACCTCGCATCGGCGGTCCATCGTGCTCGCGTGTCGCCCGACATCGAAGGAAACAGCGGTCGGAATATGAGATTGCGCATCGCATCGCGCCGAGAACCTTACCGCCGCAATCCGTAGCGGCACGGCGCCAAGGACTTCGCCCACGTCAATAACGACTGCCACCCGAGCGCCGCGTCCACAGTCCGCGCGCAAATCCCTAGCGCCTCGCGGCGCGACCTTGTAGACGAGTTGGCGGCAAGTGCATAGTCGGCGCGGGGGAATATTCAATGGCAGAATTTTTTGTTGACGTCGGGGATTCGGCTCGATTTTCCAAGACGGTCGGAGAATCCGACGTGTACCAGTTTGCCGGCATCACCGGCGATTTCGCCCCCAATCACGTCAATAATGCCTTCATGCAGCAATCCGCCTATGGAGAGCGCATCGCGCATGGCGCGCTCTTGGTCGGCTACATGTCGACCGCCGCGTCGCTCACCGTTGGCCACACGCCCGCGAGCGCCGACGAAGTCGCGATTTCGCTGGGCTATGACCGCATCCGATTCATTGCCCCTGTCTATTTCGGTGACACGGTTACGGTTGCCCATGTCATCAGCGCCATCGACCCAGACCGCCGGCGCGCCAATGCCGATGTTACCGTGACCAATCAGGATGGGACGGTCGTCGCCGTCGCGACGCATGTTTTGAAATGGGTGAAAAAGTCCTGACGCGCCAACGCGCAAGCCTGCGCGTCATTTTTCGGCGACGACCTCGTTGCGCAATGAGCCAAGTTCCGGCACGTGCAATTCGACCACGTCACCCGGCTTGAGCCATTCCGGCGCGCCCTCCTTGGCGCCGATCTTGACCGGCGTGCCGGTGACGATGATATCGCCAGGCCGCAGCGTCATGAACGTGGTCATGTATACGATCAGGTCGGCGAACGAGAAAACCATGCTTGCCGTCGTATCGTCCTGCCTGGTCACGCCATTGACCTTCACCGTCAGGTGCATCGGCTTAGCGGGATCAATTTCGTCGGCGGTGGTCAACCAGGGACCGATGCTGCCCGAGGCATCGAAGTTCTTGCCCTGGGTCACGTTGAACTTGCCATGCCGCAGCCAATCACGCACCGTCCCCTCGTTGCACAGCATGTAACCGACGACATGCTCGAGCGCGCGTTCGCGCGCTATGCGCCTTCCGCCACGCCCGATGACAAGCGCAATCTCGCCCTCGAAATCCAATTGCTCGGAAACAACGGGGCGATGCAGTTTCTGTCCATGGCCAACGAGCGAGCCGGGATGGCGGAAGAATATACTTGGATGGCGGGGCGGCTCGGCGTCGCCGAAATCCTTGTGGCGATTGGCGTAGTTGACACCGACGCACAGGATTTTTTCCGGCGCCAGCAATGGCGGCAGCAGCTCCGCCTCGGCGAGTGGAAAGTCCGGCCGCACGTCGACAATCATCGCGCGCGCTTCCGCGAGGCCGTCCCCCCGCAGTAGATCGACAAGCGTCGGATACCGCGGTGGCAACCGCAGACGCAAATCCACGATGCCGTCGCCGACGACGGCGCCATAGCTCGATCGTCCACGGGCATTAAAACTCGCAAGCCGCATGAATTTTCCTCTCGCGGGGACAAATGATCGCCGTAGCTTGACGTTGCTAGGGCACTGTCCGAAATTCCATCGAACGAACGAGCATTGGCTCCGCGTCATCGCGCGCGCGGCGTGCGAGGTCAAGGAAAAGTTGGGAGACCGTGTCATGCTGCTTTGCGACGTCGCGCCGAAATCGCCGTTTAACGCGGCACGCGCAGGCCATATTGGAGTCCGGCGTCACCAAATTCGCCACCCCAACTCCGTCCATGGCAATTGCCTGTGTTTTCTTGCCGGTAACGACGGCACGCGACCAGGTCGCCGCCGCGCGGCCCATCGTTGTCCGGCAAATGTCGAATGAAAACGCTATTCATCGACTGCAACGATCAGCTTGCCGGGGCATGGCAGCGCGTTATTGCGGCGGACGACCCGCCGATTGTTGTCAATCGCCAGCCGTTTGAGCGCGGCGATCTGGCGCGCCTCCTTGCCGATTTCGACATCTGTGTTGATGACCATTCCTATATGCCAACCGAGATCGTGTGCACGTGCCCACGGCTGCGGCATATCGTTTTTCTCGGCACCGGCGCGGCAAGCTATATGAACGTCGCCGAGCTCGCGGCGCTGGGCATCAGTGTCCACACGATCAAGGGTTATGGCGATATCGCGGTTGCCGAGCACACGATTGCGCTCATGTTTGCGTGCGCGCGCGACGTCGCGCGCATGGATCGCGCCTTGCGTGCGGGCACGTGGCGCCCGCTGGAAGGCGTGCAGCTGTTTGGCAAGACGATCGGCATTGTCGGGCTCGGCGGCATTGGAGCGGAAGTTGTCCGCTTGGCACGCGGTATCGGCATGAACGTCCTTGGCTGGAACCGCACTCCGCGACCCGATGTCGCGGCAGCCCAAGTCGGACTTGATGAGCTTCTGGAGCGGTCCGACGTCGTGTCGATTCACCTTGCGCTCAATGACGACACGCGCGGCCTCATTGACCGCCCCCGGATCGCACGCATGAAGCCCGGCGCGATGCTCATCAATACCGCGCGTGGCGCTCTCGTCGACGAGGGTTCCCTCGTTGACGCGCTTAGCCGCGGAACGATCCGCCATGCCGGTCTCGACGTCTTTCACGCCGAGCCGCTGGCGGCGAACCATCCGCTGAAATCCTTGCAGAATGTCACGCTGTCGGCGCACGCCGCGTTCCGTACGCCCGAGGCGTCGACGACCCTGCTGCGGCGCGCCATCGATATCGTGCGCCGCTTGACCGCGCCGGCCTGAGCGCGTCAATAGACGCCTGGCGTCGCCCCTCCGTCCACGGCAATCGCGGTTCCCTGAATATGGCTGCCCCATTCCGAGCACAGGAACATCGCGAGAGCGGCGACTTCCTCGGGCTTACCCATGCGACGAATTCCGCTCTTGGCCAGCATCGCGGCGCGCATGTCGTCAATGGATTTGCCCTGCGCCTGCGCGCGTTGGCTGAGCAATTGCGCGGTTCGCTCCGTGGCGGTCGTGCCTGGATGAATGACGTTGACGGTGACGCCGTCGCGCATGCCGAGGCGAGACAGGCCCTTGGCCAGGCTCGCCATGGCTGCGTTCACCGACGCGCCGATGGTGAATTCCGCGTCCGGCGAGCGTCCCGCGCCACCGCCAATACAAACGACCCTGCCCTGCGCATCCTTGAGCATGGGCCAGAATAGGCGCGTCAGGCGCACCGTCGCAAAGAACTTAAGCGCAAATCCATCAAGCCACACGTCATCGGCGAGGTCGATGAAATTGCCCGCGCGCGTCGCGCCCGCGTTGTTGACGAGAATATCGCAGCGGCCGCAACGTTCCTTGACCTGGGTGAACAGATTTTCGCATCCGGCGAGCGTGCGCAGGTCGCCGGCGACGGTCAGCGGTTGCGGACCTCCGACCTGCGCGACCGTCCGCGCGGCTTCCGCAAGATTTCCGGCATTCGACGATGCCAGCACGGTTCTTGCGCCCTTGCCCGCGAAAGCCACCGCGATCGCCCGGCCGATCCCGCGACTGGCACCGGATACGACCACGACCTTGTCCTTGAATTCAGCCCCCATGGCGGACCCTTTCTTCACCGAGGCTGCGACCATTGAGCCCGGGCGTATGTTTCTTACTGCATTACACGATTGCCCTGACGCCGCGACCATTGACGCGCTGTCGCGCGCGGTGGCAATGAGCACGGGGCACAGTATCGGAAAAGGGGGATACTTTGAAACCTGCCGCATTTGCCTATGCGAGGGCGCGTTCGGTCGAACACGCGATCTCCCTATTGGGCGAGCATCAAGGCGACGCCCGCCTGCTTGCCGGTGGGCAAAGCCTCATCGCAACCCTCAACATGCGGCTTTCAAGCCCATCTTTGCTGGTGGATATCAACCGACTGCCCGACCTCGGCGCCATATCGGTTACCGCGGGAATAGTGGAATTCGGCGCATTGGTGCGCCATGTCCAGGCGGAGCAGTCGGAAACGGTTGCGCGGTATGCGCCGCTGATCGCGCGCGCCATGCCGCATATCGCACACCCGGCGATCCGCAATCGCGGCACCATCGGCGGTTCGATCGCGTTCGCCGACCCCGCCGCCGAGTTGCCGGCATGCATCGTCGCGCTTGGTGGAGAACTGGAAATTGCCGGACCGCATGGCCGCCGCAGCGTGTCGGCGGAGGCGTTCTTCAAGGGCATGTTCGAAACCGAACTTGGACCGCATGACCTATTGACCGCGATCCGCGTACCCGCGGCCGACGCCAAGACACGGGCCGGATTTGCCGAACTCGCCCGCCGCCACGGCGACTACGCGTTGACCGGGCTCGCGGCCTGCGCCCGCGCCACGGCGGGGGGCCTTTCCGACGTGCACCTGGCCTATTTCGGCGTTGGCACGATGCCGGTACGCGCGCGTAACGCCGAGGCCGCCCTCGACGCGGGCGATATCGAGAACGCGGTGCGCGCGATCGCCACTGACCTTGACCCAGCCGGCGATCTGCATGCCAGCGCCGAGCTCAAGTCGCATCTTGCCGGCGTACTGCTGCGCCGCGTTTTCCGCCAGCTTTCGGAGCAGCCCACATGAGCATCGAATCCTGTCCCATCGTCCTCACCGTCAACGGCGAGACCGTGATCGAAAACGTCGAGCCGCGCACGACGCTTGTCGATTTTCTGCGTGACAGCCTTGGATTAACCGGCACGCGAACGGGCTGCGAACATGGCGTGTGCGGAACCTGCACCGTTCGCGTCGATGGAACGATTGTACGCGGTTGCCTGATGCTCGCGGTGCAATGCGACGGCGCCCGCGTCGAAACCATCGAAGGCGTGTCCGACACCGGCGAAATCGCCGATCTGCAGGAGAATTTTCGCCTACGCAACGCGCTGCAATGCGGCTTTTGCACGCCCGGCATACTGCTGACCGCGCAGGAACTGCTGTCGCGCGGCGGCATGCCCGATCGCGAAGCGATCCGCCTGCACCTGTCGGGCAATTACTGCCGCTGCACCGGCTACCAGGCCATTATCGATGCGGTTGAAACGACGGCACGCCAACGCACGGGAACAAACTCATGACCATCACCCCCGATTCGCCCTCCGTGCTGACGGCCCTCGACCGGCCCAACTCCTATATCGGCCGTTCGGTGCCGCGACCGAATCTCAGGCGCCTGACCGAGGGACGCGGCAGCTATGTCAGTGACACGGTCCTTCCACGCATGCTCCATGTGGTGTTCGTACGCTCCCCGCACGCGCACGCGCGCATCCGCGCGATAGATACGCTGGCCGCCAGCAAGGCGCCCGGTGTGGTAGCGGCATTCGTCGGAGCCGACCTTACCGAGGTGATGTCGCCCTGGGTTGGGGTGCTCACCCACCTCAAGGGCTTGAAATCCGCGCCGCAATATCCGCTGGCGATGGAACGCGCGTGCTGGCAGGGGGAGGCCGTGTGTGCAATTGTCGCGCGCACGCGCGCGCTGGCGGAGGACGCCGCCGCGCTCGTCGACGTCGATTACGAGGAGTTGCCCGCGGTCGCCGACGCGGAGACCGCGCTCGACCCGCAAACACCGGTCATCCACCCCGAGCTTGGCGACAACCTGACGTTCGAACGGCGGGTCAATGCCGGCGACCCCGATCAGGGGATGCGCGACGCCGCGGAGATCGTGGAGGCGACGTTCGTCTTTGGGCGGCATACCGGCGTGTGCAACGAGGCGCGCGCCATTGTCGCGGACTGGAACGCCGCCGAACAACGCCTGACCGTTTATCAGGGCACGCAGGCGCCGCACATGATGCAGAACCTGTTCGCCAAGCATCTCGGCATCGCCGAGCAACAAGTGCGCGTGATCACAAAGGATGTCGGCGGCTCGTTCGGCGTCAAGGTCCACGCCTATGCCGACGAAATGGCCACGGTTGCGATCGCCAAGCTGCTGCGGCGTCCGGTGAAATTCGTTGCCGACCGGCTCGAAAGCTTTCTCACCGACATCCACGCGCGCGACCATCGCGTGCATGGAAAAATCGGGGTCAAGAAGGACGGCACGATCACGGTCTTCGAGATCGACGACCTGACCGGCATCGGGCCATACTCCGTTTATCCGCGCACCAGCGGCATCGAAGCCAATCAAGTGGTCAATTTGACGGGCAGTTGGTACCGGTGCCCGAACTACCGCGCGCTCGCCCGCGTGGTGTTCCAAAACAAGAACGTCATGTGCCAATATCGCGCCGTCGGTCACCCTATCGCCACGGCGGTGACCGAAGGGCTGGTTGACCTTGCGGCAGCCAGGATTGGCATGGATCCGGTCGAGATCCGCCGCCGCAATCTTATTCCCGACGACGGCTACCCGGCGACGGCGCCTTCCGGCATCAAATTTGAGAAGCTTTCGCAGGAAGCCGCGCTGCAAAAGATCGTGACAATGATGCGTTATGACGACTTGCGCGCCGAGCAGGAACGGTTGCGCAAGCAAGGCGTCTATCGCGGCATTGGCATGACGACATTCGTCGAAGTGACCAATCCCTCTCCGACGTTCTACGGAATCGGCGGCGCGCGTATTTCCGCGCAGGATGGCGTGACCATGCGCCTCGACGGCGCCGGAACCGTCTTCTGCCATACCGGAGTGAGCGAGCAGGGACAGGGTACGGAGGCCGTCATCGCGCAAGTGGCGGCGAGCGCGTTCGGCGTTCCCATTTCCAGCGTGCGCGTCATCATGGGCGATACCGACAACACGCCCTATGGCGGCGGCACGTGGGCGTCGCGCGCCGCGGGCATTGCCGGCGAGGCCGCCTGGCAGGCGGGAAAGGCGCTGCGCGCCAACGTGCTCGCCCTCGCCGCGACGATCCTGCAGGCGCAGCCGCAAAGCCTCGATCTGCGCGACGGCATCGTCGTCGACGCCGCCAGCAGCCGCGAACGCATGGGGCTCGATGAGATCGCGCGCATCGCGCATTTCCGCCCGGACACGTTGCCGCCGGGGTTCCAGCCGGAACTGGTGGCTACCCGCCACTATGTTCCGCGCGCCTGGCCGTTCGCGTTCACCAATGGCGTGCAGGCAAGCTACCTTGAGGTGGACGTGGACACGGGATTCGTCAAGCTTCTGCGCCACTGGTGCGTGGAGGATTGCGGAACGATCATCAATCCGCTGCTGGTTGACGAGCAGGTCCGCGGCGGAATCGTGCAGGGAATCGGCGCGGCGTTGTATGAGCATTGCGTCTATGACGAGCGCGGCCAATTGCTCAACGGCAACATGGCGGACTACCTCGTGCCCATGGCAAGCGAAATGCCGGACATGGACATTGGCCATGTCGTCACGCCAACTGCCGATTCGGAACTTGGCGCCAAGGGCGCGGGCGAGGCCGGCACCGCCGGCGCGCCGGGCGCGGTAATGAACGCCATCAACGATGCCTTGCGCCCGCTCGGCGCAAAGACACTGACCGAAATGCCGTTCACCCCTGGGCTGATCCTGCGCGCAATCGGTCGCATATGATTGTCACGATACCGTCCGCCGCAAAACGCACGCCGCCGGCACGATGCAATTTGGTCCCCAGCCGACCGATCGAACCGATTGTACATTTCGGGCGCCGGACTATGATTCGACTGCGGAATGCGGCCTATGGGCCCGCGCGCAACAAGAGGACGTATATCGATGAATATCACCGTCGGTAGAAAAGCGATCGCCGAGGCGACCGAGAAACTGCGCAATTGGGGGCGCTGGGGCAAGGACGATCAGATCGGCACGCTCAATCACGTCACGCCCGAGGATATTGTGAATGCCGCACAGTTGATCCGCACCGGTAAAGTTTTCGCGCTCGGTATTCCGCTCGACCGTAATGGTCCGCAGACCGGCCTGTTCGGCGGGCGCTTCAATCCGATCCACCAGATGTTGGCGACAGGCACGGACGCGATCGCCGGCCAGCAGGATTGGAATATGATCCGTTATGCCGACGACACGCTCAATCTGTGCGTTCAAGGCGCGACGCACTGGGACGCGCTCGGGCACATCTTCTACGAGGACAAGGCGTATAATGGCTTCGACGCCAAGCTGATCGATTCACGCGGCCTGAGCGTGCTCGGCATCGAGCATTCCAGGAACAAGATGGTTGGCCGCGGCGTCCTGCTCGATATCGCGCGCTTTCGCGGCGTCGAATGGCTCAAGGACGGCGAGGGCATCGCCAATGACGAACTCGATAAATGCGCGCGGGCGCAAAATGTTACGATCGGACGCGGCGATTTCGTCATCGTGCGCACCGGACAGATGGAGCGCTGCCTCAAGGAGGGCCAGTGGGGCGGCTACGCCGGCGGCGACGCGCCG
This sequence comes from Pseudomonadota bacterium, assembly GCA_016195095.1. Classification (GTDB taxonomy): domain Bacteria; phylum Pseudomonadota; class Alphaproteobacteria; order Rhizobiales; family Xanthobacteraceae; genus JACQAE01. The sequence continues at coordinate 5,668 of JACQAE010000275.1, read as the reverse complement.
GGAGTGAAGTTCGAGAATTGCTATTGGTGCCAAGAAAAACAGATCGCCGCGATCTGTACCGACACCTGGGGCGTGGAAGTTCGGCCGAACGAAACGACGGACGCTAACCAACCGTGGCACTGGGTTGTCATTCCGGCCATGGGCCTGTGCATGGGAGAAATTTTCTACCTCAAGGAGCTCGCGGAAGACTGCGAGTCGGACGGCATCTACGAGTTCTTCTTTTGCGGTCCGCCGCTGATCATCACGGGCGGAACCGGCTCGCCGATCAACCCGCAGGCGATCAAGTAGCGCGGTGCACCGCCGCCGGCGACCGCGGTGGGATGCCGGCGGGCCGCGATCTGCGGCGCCTGCGCTTGCGGCCGCGAAGGTTTTACGACCTATGCGGCTCGCTCCGCGGCATAGGCGACAGCAGGAGGCTGCCATGGCCCGCATCATCAAGCGCGGAATGGACGCAAGCGAAGTCAATGCCGCCGACGCCAAGGTGCGCGCGACCGTCGAGGATATTCTCGCGCGCGTTGAATCCGGGCGCGACGCGGCAGTGCGCGAATTGTCGCGGCAATTCGACGCCTGGTCGCCGGAAAACTTCCGCCTGAGCGAGGCGCAGATCGAGAATGCGATCGGCCAAGTATCCAAGCGCGACCTCGAGGACATCAAATTCGCGCAATCGCAGGTGCGCAATTTCGCGCGCGCGCAGATGGCGACGATGCAGGACCTCGAGGTTGAGACGCTGCCCGGAATCGTGCTTGGCCACCGGCATGTCCCGGTCGATTCGATCGGCTGCTATGTGCCCGGCGGACGCTATCCCATGGTTGCCTCCGCCCACATGTCCGTCGTTACCGCGCGCGTCGCCGGCGTGCGGCGCATTGCTGCTTGCGCGCCGCCGTTCAAGGGCGGGCCGCACCCGGCCATCGTCGCGGCCATGCATTTCGGCGGCGCCGACGAAATCTACGTGCTCGGCGGCGTACAGGCCGTGGCCGCGATGGCGCTCGGGACGGACACGATCGCGCCGGTCGATATGATCGTCGGTCCCGGTAACGCCTATGTCGCCGAGGCCAAGCGTCAGCTTTTCGGCCGCGTCGGGATCGATCTCTTGGCGGGGCCGACCGAGACGCTGATCATCGCCGATGACAGCGTTGATGGCGAGATTTGCGCCACCGACCTGCTTGGGCAGGCGGAGCATGGTCCGACCTCCCCCGCCGTGCTCATCACCGACAGCGAGACGCTCGCGCGCGAAACCATCGCGGAGATCGAGCGCCTCTTGAAAATCCTGCCCACCGCCGACGCCGCCGGCCAAGCCTGGCGGGACTATGGCGAGGTGATCGTATGCGCCGACCGGGCGGAAATGGTGCGCGAGGCCGACCGCATCGCCTCCGAGCACGTCCAGGTCATGACCCGCGACGTCGATTACTTCCTCAATAACATGAAAAACTATGGCGCGCTGTTTCTCGGGCCGCGCACCAATGTCGCCTATGGCGACAAGGTCATCGGTACCAACCACACGCTGCCGACAAAGAAGGCCGCCCGCTATACCGGCGGGCTTTGGGTCGGCAAGTTCCTCAAGACATGCACTTATCAAAAGGTGCTCACCGACGAGGCGTCGGGCATGATTGGCGAGTATTGCTCGCGCCTATGCATGCTCGAAGGATTTGTCGCGCATGCCGAGCAGGCCAATGTGCGCGTGCGCCGCTATGGCCGACGCAACGTGCCCTATGCGCAGGCGGCTGAGTGAGCTTGGTAGCCGCCATGAAACTGGCGCAGGCGCCAACCTTCCGCCTCGACGGCAAGCGCGCGCTCGTCACCGGCGGCGGCCGCGGCATCGGGCTCGCCGCGGCATCGGCGCTGGCGGCGGCGGGCGCACACGTGACATTGGCCGCGCGCACGCGCGCGGAGATCGAGGCGGCGGCGCAGGCGATCCGCGCGCGCGGCGACATGGCGGAGGCATTGGTACTCGACGTGACGAATCTTCCCGCAATGCAGGCGGTCATCGGCGACGCGCTAGCGTTCAACATTCTCGTCAACAATGCCGGTACCAATCGCCCAAATTTGCTCATGGACGTCACCGTCGAGGATTTCGACGCCGTCATGGACCTCAACCTGCGCGCGGCCTATTTCGTCGCGCAGGCGGTGGCGCGCGCGCTATTGGCGGCAAAGCAGCCCGGCTCCATCATCAATATCTCCTCGCAGATGGGTCACGTCGGCGCCGCGCGCCGCACCGTCTATTGCGCCTCCAAGCACGCCATGGAGGGTTTCACAAAGGCGATGGCGATCGAACTCGCGCCACACAATATCCGCGTCAACAGTCTGGGGCCGACATTCCTGGAAACGCCGATGACACGGCCGTTCTTCGAGAACAAGGCCTTCCGCGACGAGGTGTTGTCCAGGATCAAGCTCGGCCGCCTTGGCCAGCTCGACGACGTCACCGGGGCGATCATCTTCCTTGCTTCCGACGCGTCGTCGCTGATGACAGGGTCGGCGCTCGTTCTCGACGGCGGATGGACGGCCGAATAGGCGACGTCACTCCGCGGCGGCGCGCCGGCGCGCGAGCGCGGCGTTGACCTTCGGCATGACCTTCTCGGCCAGAAGAATCATGGAGCGACGGCCAAGATCGCGGTCACGCCAATCCTTGCCGGCATAAAGCAGCGTTCCGAAATCGCCAACCTCTTCATGAAACGCGAGCAGCTGGTCGACGACGCGTTCGGGCGAGCCGTGAAACACAAGCTTGTCGCAGATTCCCTCGAGGGTGACTTCGTGGTCGGGCTGGTCGCGATGCGTCTTGAACAGGTCGATACGGCCCTTCTTGAGCTTGGTGAAAAGCTGGCTGTAGTAATAGCGATAGGGACTGTCGGCCGACGTGGCGTAGTCACGCGCGGTCCGGTCGTCGTCGGCGACAAAGATGCTCTTGGCGACGCTCCAATTGGCCGGATCGGCCTTGCGCCCCGCCCGCTCGCAGCCCTCGACATAGCGCGGCCAATGCGTCTTGACCCAGGCCGGCATGAGAAAGTTCGCTGAAATCGGCTCCCAGCCGCGCGCCGCCGCCTCGGTCACACCTTTGGAAAACGGCGCCACCGCGGTGACGACGATTGGAGGATGCGGACGCTGGAGCGGCTTGGGAATGTAGCCCTGACCGATCTGCGGCATGAACTGCCGTTCGACCGCGACGTTCCAAAATTTGCCCTTGATATGATAGGGCGGCTCGCCCTCCCAGATCTTGAGCACGTGGTTGATGCATTCGAGGAACATGGCATTGCGGTCGGCGTCGAGATTGCCGAAGGCCTCCGCGTCGGACAAAAGGCCGCCCGGACTGATGCCGAACACGAACCGTCCGTCGAGCAGGTGATCGAGCATCGCGATCTGCGAGGCGACCGCGACGGGGTGACTATTGGGCATATTGATCGTGCCGGTGCCGAGCTTGATTTTCTTGGTCGCATCGACCAACGTGGCGATGAATATCGCCGTCGATGTGATGTTCTCCGCGCGGTCGGTCGCGTGCTCGCCGCAAAGGGCAATGGCGAAATCAAGCTCGTCGGCAAGGATGAACGCCTCGCGATCCTCGCGCAGCGACTGTCGCCAATCCTTTTCAATCGGGTGGATCGGCATCGTAAAGAAGCCGAGTTTCATACGCCTGCCCCCGCGCGCGGCAACCAATGATTCGCGATCTTAGTCGGTGGCACCCATCAAGCAGAAATAATAAGCTATAACGAATTCCATTAGGTTTTGTGATGCTTGACCGTTTCACCCTGCGCCAGATCCGCGCCGTCATCGCGGTCGCCGAGGAAAGCTCGTTTACCCGCGCCGCCGCGCGCGAGCACGCCACCCAATCGGGCATTTCTCAACACGTCGCGGCGGCGGAAAAAATCCTCGGCGTCAAGCTCTTCGAGCGCGCGGCAACGGGTGCCCGCGCAACGCCGGCGGGAATGCGCTTCTACCGCCGCTGCGTCGAGGCGATCGCGATGCTGGCGCAGGCCGGCGAGGAGACGCGGGCCGTCGCGACGGCGGTCGCCGGCCCGTTGCGGATCGGGCTGATGCCAAGTTTCACGCGCGCGGCGTTGGCGCCCGCGCTGGAGCGATTTGTTCCACGCTACCCGCATGTGCGCATTCATATTGTCGAGGGTTACAGCGGGCTACTCACCGACATGGTGCTGGGCAACGATCTCGAATTCGCCATCGTGCCGGCGTTCGAGGGGCGCATGGGCCTGCGCGCGCGGCTTCTGGTCCGCGACCGGGAAATGCTGGTGTCCGGGCCACGCCGAGGGCTGCTGCCGCTAGAGCCCGTGCGGCTCGGCGACCTCGCCCCCCTCAAGATCGTCGTGCCCGGCCGGCAGAATGTTCGACGGCGCAATATCGACATCTATTTTCAGACCCATGGCGTGGCGATCGCGGAGCGGATCGAGTTGGACGCCATGATCGGCACGCTCGAGTTTGTCGCGCGCACGGACTGGGTTGCGATCCTGCCCGGCCTCATTTGCGTCAATGATATCGATGGCGGGGCGCTCATCGTCAGTCCAATCGCCGATCCGCCCTTGCACGCCGAATTTGTCGTCATTACCCAGGTGCGGCGGCCGCTGTCGCAGCCGGCGCGGCTCTTCCTTGACATTTTCGAGGCCGAGATCGCCGCCATAAAGCGCAGATGGGCCGCCGCAATCGCCTTGCACAAGAGCATGCGCAGGCGCGCCGCCGCGCCGCCGCGCCCGCGAACCGGATCGCCTATCCGACCGGCTGCCAGGCGCCGCCCGCGGCCACGGAGTTGAACACCGCTTCCAGCGCCGCGACGGTGTGGAGAATTCCCTCGTCGTCGATATGGTAGCGGCCCTGGCCAAGCGCGGCGCGGGCGAAGGATTCGATATTGCTCGCGATATGGTTGCTTTGCGCAACCTCCTGCGTCTGCGGCCTGCCGTCGGCACGGCAAATCGTCAGCTTGGTTTCACCAAGCGATTCCGCCCACATCTCGGACCCATAGAGCGCCAGGCGCCACACGAAGCCCGGCGTCTTGAGCGTCGTCGAGATCGTCGCGCTGGCGCCACCGGCGAATTCCAGCAACGCCTGGGTTGTGTCCCCGGACGGGAACGGCAGCGTGCGCCGGCTCGACAGCGCGCTGACGCGTTGCATGGGGCCGACAAGAAAGCTGAACGAATCAAGCAGGTGGATGCCCATGCCGGTCATGCCGCCAGCCCTGGTTTCGGACGCCGCGGATCGCCAATTGTCGAGCGGCGTGTTGGCCAGGATGTCATGGCTGTAATTGCCTTCGGCGAACATGATCGTTCCCAGTTGGCCGCTGACAATCAGCTCCTTGATGCGGGCAACCGAGGGCCACAGCCGTCGATTGTGACCGATGCCCAGCCCAACACCGGCGCGCCGGCAGGCGGCGATCGCGGCGGCGGCATCCGCCTTCGACAGGGAGAAGGGCTTTTCGCAAAACACGTGCTTGCCGCGCGCGGCGGCGGCCTCGACCTGCGCGCGGTGTTGCGAGTGCGGCGTCGCCAGCACCACGGCGTCGATCGCGGGGTCGGCGAGAACGTCGTCATAGGACGTGCCGAGCGTAAGTCGCATCTCTGTGGCGAATTCGCGGGCAAGCTCGGGCTCAAGCGTCACACCGCGCGAGAAGCCAATGAGCGCGCTCCTGCCCTGCACCGCCCGCACCAGTTCCTTGCCCCACCAGCCCAGGCCAACC
>JACQAE010000256.1 GCA_016195095.1 Pseudomonadota bacterium | reverse complement strand
CGTGTTTCGTGTCGGCGAGCCTGGTCGACGCCCTACGCGACCGCGAACGCTACGATACCGGATGGAAATCGTCCGCACCTTGCCGACAGCCCCATGTCGTTACGCACATAATTCAGCGCCGCGAGCGCGGCTGGGCAAGCCGAAAGCGAGTGCAACTGCTGCCCGAATAGGCGATTTTCCCCCGCAAGTGCGAAAAAACGCGGCCCATGGTCAGAAATTGGCAACTTGTTGCAAGACTGCCACATAGGCGTGCTCGCCGCCTTGACGGTCGTGCCGGCGGAGCGGCTTCGCGCCCGGCCGCCACGCCGGCCGTCCTCCCCGGTGTCACACCCTGCCCCCAAACGTGACCTTGCCACGCCGGCAGGGAGCGGGGTGCAAGCGGGCGAATGGGCTTACGCCGCCTTCCTGCGGTTGGCCGCGAGGCGCTCATCGACCAACGCGACGGTCGCGTCGATGACCGGATGGCGCAGGCCCTTTTGTCGCGCGATAAGCTGCACCAACTTGTCGGCGCGCTCGATATTGGGGGCGCCATTATTGAGCGCGCGCGCGGCCGAGGCCGGACGCGAGAGGCTCTGCGCGGCGGCGGCATATTTCTCGAACGGCACGAGGTCGCCATGCACCGCGCCGAGCTTGATGCAAAGGTCGAACACGAAATTGTACACCGAGCGCGATTCGTCGAGGTTTGAATGCACCGCCTCCTGCGCGGTACGCATGCCGTCGCGGGTAATGCAGCGATAATTGCCGGCGAGCAGCATCGACCACTTGGCGAGCGGCACGAAAATCGAGTCATGGACCTTCAGTTTCACCGGCAGCTCGATCTTGCCGTCCGGCGTGTCGAGGCGGATGGCTTCGATTTCCCCCGCAAGCTGGCGCAGGATGGCGGTGTGCTTGGCATCGTCGAACGCCGCGACCTTGAAATTGGTCGGCAGCGTGACATGCAGCACGTTGACCTTTTCCTCCGGCGGGCGGATCGCCTGCGGGTCCGGGCTGCAGAGCGTGAGCAGCGCAGGGTCGAAATTGTCCCACACGCTCGGATCGGTATAGGCGGGCTTGAGCGCCTCGTAATCGAGGCCGGCGATGCGCCGCACATAGGGCAGCGGCGGCATGTTCATGATCGACATGCATGGCACCTTGGCGCTGGCAATGGCGTCAAGCAGGTCGCGCACCCCGGGCGAGCGGAATTGCGGCTCCTGCATCGCGAGCCCGACCAGGTCGAAATCCTTGGGATTGACGCCGGAGGTGCCGCCGGCGGACACCTTGCCTGGCAATTTGCGCGAGTCGAGTTCGATCGGATCCTTGCGCCCCCTGATTGGCAGGCGCACGCGGAAGCCCTCCGCGCCGATCAAGTCCGCCTCCGCCGGCAGGCAGACAAGATGAATCGAATGTCCGCCGAACAAGAGCTTGGAGGCAAGCAGCGACCCATAGGACGCGCCCATGATCATGATTTTGCGTGGTGCCGGCATGGGGTAGCCTCGTCATTTTTGGGGTCGAAGATCACGAGGCTTCGGCCCGTGGGCCATCCTTCTCGGTGACGCCATGGTATTCTCGCCGGCAGCGCGAGGCAATGCGCATCGCGGCACCTGTCGGCGCAGTCGCCCTTGCAATTATTCGGCGCTGGCCATCGCTCGACGCGCGCGCGTGCGCAGCACGTTTTCGCGCACGAGCAACATCGCGGCCAGCGCGACACCGGCCAAGTTGACGTAGCCCGCCAGCGGGAACATGGAAATTGGCAAGAGCAGCATGGCGCCCGCGGCGATGAAGACGGCGCGTTCCGCGACATTGAGCCGCCGCAGCGCAAAGCCGACCATGCCCGCCGAGATGAGCCAGATTCCAACCAACGCCGTGCAGAAATCGACGACGATTGCCAGCGGATGCCCGATGAGAATAAGCGTAGGCGAGTAGACGAACAGAAATGGCACGATATAGGCGACCCAGCCGAAACGCATTGACTCAAAACCGGTGCGGAATGGGTCGGCCTTGGCGAGGCCCGCGGCCGCGAAGGCGGCGATGGCGACCGGCGGCGTCACGAATGACATCATTCCGAAATAAAGCACGAACAAGTGGGCGGCGACCGGCAGCACGCCGGATTCCACCATGGCCGGCGCGACCAGCGCCGCGAGCAGCACGTAGACGGCGACCGTGGGCATGCCCATGCCGAGCACGATCGATACCAGCGCGGCGAGCACGAGCAACAGGATGAGGTTGTGCTTGGCAAAGGTGACCAGCGCCAGCGTCAGGCCGAAGCCAAGGCCGCTGACCGACAAGATGCCGATGACCACGCCGGCTCCAACCGTGATCATGATGAGATCGAGCACGGCGAGCCCGGTATCGCGGACCGCCGTGAAAACCCGGGCCACCGTGGGGCGCTGACCGCGATAGCCGAAGATCGAGGCCGTCACGATGAGCGTCAGCGAGGAATACAGGGCGGATTCGTCTGGCTGCATGTTGAGCCAGAACAAGGTGTAGATCATGACCACGAACGACAACGCGAAATGCCACCCGTCGCGCAGCACGTCGCGCGCGCGCGGGATCTCGGCCTCCGCCACGCGCGTGATACCGGCGCGCGCCGCCTCGAGGTCGGCGACGATCAGCAACACGGCGAAATACAATATCGCCGGCACCGTTGCGACGATCATGACCTCCGCGTAGGAAATCTGCAGGTATTCCGCCATGACAAAGGCGGCCGCGCCCATCACCGGCGGCATAAGACTGCCACCTGTCGAAGACACCGCCTCGATCGCCGCCGCCTTGTGCGGCGGATAGCCGCTGCGGATCATCATCGGAATCGTCACCACCCCGCTCGACACGACATTGGCGACGGCGCTGCCGGAAATGGTGCCGAACAGCGCCGAGCTCGCGATCGTGATCTTGGCCGAGCCGCCGCGGTAGCGACCCATCGCCGCGAGCGAGATGTCGTTGAAGAATTCGCCACCGCCGGTCGCCATCAGCAGGTTGCCGAACAGCACGAACGCGATCACGATCGTGCAGGCCACGATGATCGGCGTGCCGAGGATGGCGTTGGAGTCGAAGCCAAGATAGTAGATGAGCTGCATCGGCTGGCTCGGCCGCGCCGCCAGCGTGCCGGGAATGAGATGGCCCCACAGCCCATAGGCCAAGAAACAGAGCACGACGATGACCAGCGGCCAGCCGACGGTGCGCCGCACACCTTCAAGCGACAGCACGATCAAGGCGGCGGCGGCGATAAGCCCGTCCGCGGGGTGAAACACCATCATCGTGCCGAGATTTTCGTAGCGCAACGCGACATAGCCGGCGGCGCAAAATCCGGCCAAGCCGAGGATCACGTCGTACCATGGCGGGATGCCCGGCTCCGCGTTGCGGCGCGCCGGCACCGCCATGAATAGCAATAGGAACGCGACGGCGAGCATGGCGGCGGCGAATTGCTCGGTGAACAATACGAGCCCGACGCGCCGGTAGAGATCGGTCGCCCAGGCGACCGAGCCTATGACGATCGCCGCCGCCAGCAGCGTGCGCACGAGCGCGAATGCCCGCGCCGATGTCGAGAGTTGCGCAAGCGCGGGAATCCTGGCCATGCGATTCTTCCAAAGGTCCGCGAGCGAATGTCGCCGTTATTTCGGCGGCCAGAGACCCTTTTCCTTGTAGAACTTGATGGCGCCCGGATGATAGGCGATCGGGTCGGTCTTCTTGGCCATCGTGGCCGGCCGGAACGAACTCAGGGTTGGCGTCGCCTTGGCGAGCGACGCGGCGTTATCGTGCAGCGTCTTGACCACGTTATAGACGAGGTCTTCCGGCGCGTCGGCATAGGTCACCATGACGCCGTCATAGGTCATGATCGGCGTCGGCGTGGCGATGCCGGTCAGGCCGGGCCGCGGCGACACGAGTTCGATATAGGCGGGCGGGAAGTTTTTCTTAAACGACGCTTGCGTCTGCGGGGAATCCGGCAGCGGCAGCGCCCGAATTCCGCCGACGGCGGCGTCGACTTCCGTGACCTTGGCCGAACCCATGGCAAAGAACAGGACGTCGTTGCGCCCGGCCATGAAGTCATCGGCGTTGCGTACCACGGTGGGAACGGGAACCGGCGTGACGTCGCTTTCCTTCAGGCCGGCGGCGTCGAAATGCGCCAGAATCAGCGGCATGACGATGTTCTGCTGCGAATAGCCCCAGGCCACGCGCTTGCCCTTGAGGTCGGCGATCGATTGGATCGGCGAATCCTTCTTGACCCAGAACGCCGAGCGCAACGGCGAGGTGATGGTCACTAGGCGAAGGTTGGGATTGGTGCGGCCCTTGTAGAAGTCGCCGCCCTGCAACGCCAGCAACAGCTCGTAGATATTGGCCAAGCCGAACGCCACCTGGCCGGCATTGATGGCCGGCAGATGAATATTCGCGCTGCTGAACGGCTGAATGCGGACCTCGACCTTTCCCTTTTCGGCGAGTGTCGCGGCCAAGGCCGATCCCATGGTGTGGTAGAAGGACCCCGCTGGGCTGGTGGCCATGCCGACGGTCTGCGCAAGGGTTGCGTTGCTTGCGAGCGCGAGCGCGGCTGCGAGCACCGGCATGCCGATCTTGGATCGCATTATGGCGTTCTCCCTGTTCCGCCGGCCTTGGTGGGCGGCCCGGCAGGTGGCGTTTCCTCAATTCTCGGCCCGGCGTGACGTTCCGCGTGGCGTTTTGCTTTCAAATTTTTCCGCGCGATGTGGGCCTGACGCAAATCCCGGTCGAGCCCATAACGGTCGGCCGGCGGACCATGCGCCATGCTTATAGGCTAGAGCATTTTTCTGCGAAGGGGAAATCGGTTCACCGCCGCCAACTAATACAACGGGAAAATTCGCCGCGATGTCCAAAAAAAACGCCACATTATTCAAATCGCGCCGCCGCCTTAACGCTGCGACCAACGCAACGCGCCGGCGACTCGCGGCGCCGGCGCTTGGCAGGGCTCGCGCGATCCGAGCAAACATGCGGATTGCCCGCGCGAAGTGCAAACGACTCCGTCGTTGCAGCTGACGGCAGGCGTGTCCTGGGACACTGTAGGCGCCGGTCGGCCGCCGGGACGTACGTCATCCTGGACGTGCGTCATCCGCCCATCGCGGAGCGAATGCGCCCACCGGTCCACGCCATCGCGGTAGCCGCGAGCGCGAAACCGAATTCCGCTTTACGCGCCAGCCACGCTACTGGCCGTTGCCCATCCCGGTCACAATCGTGGTCGGCGTTGGCGTTTCGTCGACTTGCATGGGCGCCGCCGGGGGTGGCGGCGCCGCGGGGCGCGTGGCCATCTTGCGCGGCTTGGCACGTTTGGCCGCCGCGCGTTTCGTCGTCATTTTCGCCGCGGCCTTGCGCGCCGGCGCGCGCTTCTTGGCGGTCACACGTTTCTTGGCGCCGGTGCGTTTTTTCGACGCCGCCCGCTTGGTTGCGGCCGCCTTTATGGTCCGCTTCTTACGCGCGGGCGCGGCTTTTTTCGCGCGCCGCGGCTTCGCCGATCTTGCCGATTTTTTCGCTTTCTTCGCCATGCTGGACCTCCCGATCATGTCGAATGACGATTCGATACCATACCGTCGCGCGGATGGAACGCGAAATTGCGCACTTGTGCCGGAAATTCATGCCGGCCGATCTGCCAGCGCGGCCTTTGCCAATGCCGATCCCTGGATCGCCGCCGGCGCCGGCCCGCCGCCGGCCCAGTCGATCAGCTCGATGGGATGCACGACCGGGATCGCGCTGGCGGCGGCGATATGCGCGATACAGCCGATGTTTCCGGCCGCCACGATTTCCGGCGCCACGCCCTCGATATTGCGGATCTTGCGCTCGCGCAGGCGCGTCGCCAGCTCCGGCTGCAGCAGATTGTAGGTGCCCGCCGACCCGCAGCACAGATGCCCTTCCGGTATGTCGCGCACGCCATAGCCCATGCGCGCCAGCAGCGCCTTGGGCTGGCGCGTCACCTTTTGGCCATGCTGGAGCGAGCAGGCGCCATGATAGGCGAGCTGAATGGTCCGTGGCGTCGTCGGCGGCGCGATGTCGATTAAGGCGAGGTATTCGCAGACGTCGCGGGCGAGACCAGCGACCCGCGCGGCGTTTGCGGCATAGGCATCGTCGCCACGCAACATGAACCCGTAATCCTTGATCGTCGTCGCGCATCCGGAAGCGGTGACGATGATGGCGTCGAGCCCTTCGCCGTCGATTTCGCGCATCCAGGCATCGGTATTGCGCCGCGCGGCGGCCAGTGCCTCCGCTTCGCGCCCCATATGGTGCACGAGCGATCCGCAGCATGCCTCGCCTGGCGCGCGCACCACCTCGATGCCGTTGCGGGCGAGAACGCGGATCGCCGCCTCGTTGATGGCTGGTGCAAGAACATCGGCGACGCAGCCGGTCAACAGCGCCACCCGGCCGCGCCGCTCGCCGAGCGGTGGATAGACCTGCTCCGCCGCCAGCCTGCGCAACGGCAGTTTGGCGGGCGCGAGCCGCAGCATTGCCGCGATTGGCGCAAGGCCAAGGCGCTCGAACATGGCGGCGAAGGGCCGCGCGAAGAATGCCGCGAACAGCGTTAGGCTGAACAGCCGGCGATCCGGCATGATGCGCGCCAGCGCCGCGCGCGTCAGCCGCTCGATCAGCGGCCGGCGATAGGTTTTTTCGATATGCGCGCGCGCGTGATCGACCAGATGCATGTAGTGCACTCCGGAGGGGCAGGTCGTCATGCAGGCAAGGCAGGAGAGGCAACGGTCGATATGCTTGACGACGTCGAGCGTCGCCGGCTCGCCGGCTTCCAGCATGCCCTTGATCAAGTAGATGCGCCCGCGCGGTGAATCGAGCTCGTCGCCGAGCAGGACATAGGTCGGGCAGGTCGCCGTGCAGAAGCCGCAATGCACGCAGGCGCGCAGGATCGTGTCGGCCTCCGCGATATCGGGATCGGCAAGCTGAGCCAGGGTGAAGGAGGTCTGCATCGGTGAGATTAAGCCTATCACGCCCGCGCCGCCGCGCCGAGCGATCGCCGTGGCGCGGTCAGGAGGCTGATCCGTGGCGCCGGCCGAAGACCTGCGCCGTGAACTGCGGGTAGACTTCCGCGAGTTCGCCCGCCACCGCGCCGCGCAACAGCCGCAGCGATTGCACGCTCGGTTTTGGGGTAACGCCAACCGTTTCGGGCGCGTCATAGGCGAAGCCGGTGTGCTCGGCGATTTCAGCCGCGCTGTGGCCGGGATGCACGCTCGCCAGCCGAAAGCGCCCCTTGTCCTTGTCGAACAGAAATACGCAACGGTTGGTGATCAGGGCGACGGGTCCGCCGGGGCGATAAACGTTGGGTGCACTGGTGCCCGGCGCGCTGATGAAATCCACCTTCGCCACCAGCGTGCGGCGCGAATGTTCGGTGCGAAACAGGATCACCTTGGGAACGACGTAATAGAGAAACGCCGACCCGAACGAGCCGGGGAAACGCACCTGCGGACGGGCCGGATCGCCGATGGCGACGAGATTGATATTGCCTTGGCCGTCGATCTGCGCGCCGGAGAGGAAAAAGACATCGACGCGGCCGCGCCCCGCGCAGTCGAACAATTCGCGCCCGCCATCGGTGAAGAAATTGTGCTTGCGGCTCTGCAGGAGCGAGACATAGGGCCGCCCCTGGCCCTCGGCGCGCGCCAATAGCGCGGCGGCGGCGGGAATGGGCGAGGCGTTTCCGACCGCGACGTGGCGCGCGTCGCCGATGAGCCCGCGGATCACGCAGGCAAGCAATTCCTCGTCGCGGCAGCTATCTTCAGGCGGCGCGGCTTGCATGGACGTAGCGTTCGAGATAGCGCGCAAACCCGTCCGGCGTCGCCGCGAGCCGGGCATATTCGGCCAAATGTTCCTGGTCGGCGGGATAATGATCGGGCAAGGGCAGCGGCCAGGCGCCGCGTTCGGCTAGCGCGATCGCGTCGATATAGAAGCCGGGCAGGGTGCCGGCGGCCAGGACGGGGTCGGCGAGCAGGTCGCCGGGATGGATCCTCTCCACCGTCACCACGGTCTTTTCCGCCGCATGCGCCATCGTGGCGAGTTCGCGCTGGCGTCCGATCCAGACATTCCCCGCCCGGTCCGCCATCGGCGCGTGAAACAGCGCGACGTCCGGCCGGATCGCCGGCACGAGCACGATCGGATCGTCGGCGGCGAAGGGGTTATCGATGACTTTCCAGTCGATCCGGTACTTGAGGATATCCGAGCCGATCAGGCCGCGCAGCGGGGCGAAGGGCTCACCCCTTTCGCCCGCCTGGAAGGCCGCATGCAGGGCCGGGCAGGTCGCGTCCCGCATGCGCAGCGCGCCGGCGATGACGGCGGCGGCAAAGCGCGGCGCCGGTCCGAACTCGCCGAGGCTGACCGCCGAGGTCTCAAGCGCGGTCACGCAACCGGCGCCGATGAGCAGGTCGGCCTGCATGCTCGACGTCGGCAAGGCGATCAAGTGCAGGTTCCTGGTCTCGCGCCGCACCAGCGCGCATGTTGCCGCCATGGCGACGCCGGAGACCTCGCGCGCGACCGCGAGCACGCAGCCGTCGGTCACGGCCGCGAGCGCGTCTTCGATGCTTGGCGCGATTCTTGGCATGGGCGCTCGGCGGGCCTTCGCTCGCGGCATGGTAATTTGAACGCGGCGCGGTGTCGATGCGACCTCGGTGCGGCGCCGGTCAAGTCTTCTGCCACCACACGCAGGAAACGTCGAGCTTGTGGATTTCCGGCGCCAGGGATCGCGCCGCCAGGAAATCATGCACCGCGCGCCGGCACGCGGTGATGCCGCCGTAATCGTCGACGATGACAAAGCCGCCGGCGGACAGGCCGCCGTAAAGATTGAGCAGCGCATCCATCGTCGATTCGTACATATCGCCGTCGAGGCGCAGCAACGCGAAGCGGTGGCCGACGAGCTTCGGCAGCGTGTCGCGAAAATATCCCTTCACGAACACCACCTGCTCGTCGAGCAGGCCATAGGCGGCGAAATTCTTGCGCACCTCGTCAAGCGTGATCGCCAATTCCTCGTAGACATGCGAGCGGTCGCGCTTGTCGGCGGGATATTTCGCGGCCGTCGGCGCCGGCAGGCCGGCAAAGGAATCCGCGCAATAGACGCGGCGCTCGCCGATGCCGTGCGCCGCCAGGATGCCGCGCATGTAGATGCAGGCGCCGCCGCGCCAGATGCCGGTCTCGATATAGTCGCCCTGGACGCCCTCGCGCAGCGTGCGCTCGATGAGATCACGGATATTGCGCAGCCGGACCGGGCCGATCATCGTATGGGCGCGCGAGGGCCACGGTATGGCGCCGCGCCGCGATGCAATGGGGTGGCGCAGGCGCTGGCGAATGCGCAACAGGCGCATTTCCAGCCGGCTCTCGCCATAAATGCCGTTCGACAGCGATTTGGCCAGCAGGTCGAGATAGCGTCCGGCGAGGTCGCCTGCCGCATTTTGCCCTGCCGTTTCGGGCGTTGCCATGAAACACATTCCCGCCTGTCGCGCCTGGCCACGTCGGCGGCGCGCGCGACGGCGCCATGTGCATGAGGAGCGGCGCGTATGTCAATTCGGTATTCGCCGCCGCCGCCGTCAGGCGCCGGGGCGGTCGGCGTTGGGGAAGAACAATTGCTGGCCATTGATTGTGTAGGCGGCAATGGCCCCTTGTCCCTGCGGCCCGGTCAGCCAATCGATGAATATCTGACCGGCTTGCTTGTGGATATGGGCGAACTTGGTCGGGTTGACCAGGATGACGCCATATTGGTTGAACAGGCGCCGGTCGCCGGCGACCGCGATTTCGAGTTCGCCGCGGTTCTTGAAGGAAATCCAGGTGGCGCGGTCGCTCAGCGTATAGGCATTGATGGCGGAGGCGGTATTGAGGGTGGCGCCCATGCCCTGGCCGATCTCCTTGTACCAGGCGCCCTTGGCGGTCGCGATGTCGATCCCGGCGGCCTTCCAAAGCCGCAATTCGGCGCCGTGCGTGCCCGACTTGTCACCGCGCGAGATGAACGGTGACTGCCTTTCCTTGATCGCCCTGAGCGCCGCCGCGACGTCGGCACCGCTGCGAATCCCCACCGGGTCGCTTTTCGGGCCGACGATGACAAAGTCATTGTACATCACCGCCTGGCGCTTGACGCCAAAGCCCTGGGCGACGAATTTTTCTTCCTGCGCCCTGGCGTGCACCAACAACACGTCGGCATCGCCGCGGCGCCCGGTTTCGAGCGCCTGCCCCGTCCCCTGGGCGACGACTTTCACGTCGATGCCGGTTTTTGCCTTGAACTTCGGCAGCAGGTAGCCGAACAGCCCGGAATCCTGGGTCGACGTGGTGGACGCGAGCACGATCGATTTTTCCTGCGCGACGCCGGGTGTTGCCGCGACACAAAGGAAGAGCGCGAAAGCCGCAAGAGCGGGAACGGATCGGCGTCGTTGCATGGGAACTCTCCGTCGGTTCGTCATTGCGCGATGTCGTTTCAGATCACCAGGTCGCCGCGCACGAAGGCGGCGGCCTCGGCGGATTTTGGCGCGGTGAAGAAGATTTCGCTCGATGTGTGTTCGGCGACACGACCGCGCACCAGGAAGACGATCTCCTGGGCGAGCCGGCGCGCCTGGCCGAGATCATGCGTCGCCAGCACGATTTTTACGCCGCTTCGCGCCGCCATGCGGATGATTTCCTCGACCGCTTTCGTCGCCGCCGGGTCGAGATTGGCGGTCGGTTCGTCGAGAAAAAGAATATCGGGCTCGCGTGCGAGCGCGCGCGCCAACGCCAGTCGCTGCTGTTCACCGCCGGACAGCCGCCGCGCCGGCCGCCGCGCCAAATCGGACAAGCCGACGCGGGCGAGCATCTCGCAGGTGCGCCGCGCCCGCAGCGCACGCGCAACGCCGCTCGCGGCTAGCGCATAGGCGACGTTGGCGGCGGCAGAGCGGCGCAGCATCACCGGGCGCTGCGACACCAGGGCCTGGCGGCGGCCGTCGGTGTACGCATTCCCGCCCCAGGTCACCTGTCCCGCGGTCGGCCGGTCGAGGCCCATGGCGATGCGGATCAGCGTGGTTTTGCCTGCGCCATTCGGCCCGACGAGGCAGGACGGCGCCCCCGGCGCGAGCGCCAGGTCGATGCCGTCAAGAATGCGCACGCCGCGCCGCTCTACGCCGACGCCGGTCATGACCAGGGGCAGGTCGCTTGCCGGCGGGCGCATAGACTTAGGGCCGTCTCGTTGTTGGTTGGACCATGAGACGGCCGCAGCCTCTGGTTCGAGCATGACCTGGCCCGAAAACCGGTTCCCACTTTTCGGGATCATGCTCTAGCCCGCGCGTATTTCGCCGAAGCGGCGAACGCCCCAGGCGGCAGCGTTGACGGAGACGATCAATGCGATGAGGACGAGGCCAAGCCCCATCGCCAGCGGCAGGTCGCCTTTCGACGTCTCCAGCGCGATCGCCGTGGTCATGGTGCGCGTGAAGCCGTCGATATTGCCGCCGACGATCATCACCGTACCGACTTCGGCGGCGGCGCGGCCAAATCCCGCCAACAGCGTCGTCACCAGCGAAAAGCGCGCGTCCCACAGGAGCGTCGTCACGCGCCGTGCCGGCGAAACGCGCATCGCCGTGAGCTCGTCGCGATATTCGCTCCATAAGTCCTCGATGGTCTGGCGCGTCAGCGCGGCGATGATCGGCAATACCAGCAGCGCCTGGGCAACGATCATGGCGTCGGGCGTGTAGAGGAGGCCGAGGAAACCCAACGGCCCCGATCGCGACAGCAGCAGATAGACGGCAAGCCCGACGACGACCGGCGGCAGGCCCATGAACGCGTTGACGATCACGACGATCACCGTGCGCGCGG
>JACQAE010000255.1 GCA_016195095.1 Pseudomonadota bacterium | reverse complement strand
GCTGCACGAGGCGGCCTAGGCGGCGCGCATAAAGACCGATCATGGCCAACACGCGCAACAGCAAGACGACGGCGGGCGAGGTCGAGCACCTCGTGGCGACGCTTGCCGAACGCCAGGCCGAGCATGCCGGGCAGCGTCAGCGCCAACTCAGCGGCCCGCAGCGCGCGGCGGTTCTCATGCTGTCGCTGGGCGAGCAGCACGGCGCGAAAATCTGGGCCATGCTCGACGATGACGAGCTGCGCGAACTCTCCGTCGTCATGTCGACGCTGGGGACGATCGAGGCCAATCTGGTCGAGGAACTCATGCTCGAATTCGTCGGACGGCTTTCGGCCTCCGGCGCCATCATGGGCACTTCCGACGCCACCGAGCGCCTGTTGCAGCAATACCTTCCGCCCGAGCGCGTCACCGGCATCATGGACGAGATCCGCGGGCCCGCCGGCCGCAACATGTGGGAGAAGCTCTCCAACGTGCAGGAGCAGGTTCTCGCCAATTACCTCAAGAACGAATATCCGCAGACCGTCGCGGTCGTGCTCTCCAAGCTGCGGCCCGAACATGCCGCGCGCGTGCTGGCCATTCTGCCCGAGGAGCTTGCCCTCGACGTCGTCAACCGCATGCTCAAGATGGAGGCGGTGCAAAAAGAGGTCATCGAGCGGGTCGAGCAGACGTTGCGCGTGGAATTCATGTCCAATCTGTCGCAAACGCGGCGTCGCGACGCGCACGAGGTCATGGCCGAAATCTTCAACAATTTCGACCGTCAGACCGAAACCCGATTCATCAGCGCGCTCGAAGAGGGCAATCGCGAGAGCGCCGAGCGCATCAAGAACCTGATGTTCACCTTCGACGACCTCATCAAGCTCGACGCCGCTTCCGCGCAGACGCTGATGCGCAACATCGACAAGGACAAGCTGGCGATCGCGCTCAAGGGCGCCAACGAGGCGGTGCGCCAGTTCTTCCTCGGCAACATGTCCTCGCGCGCGGCCAAGATGCTGGTCGACGACATGGGCGCGATGGGTCCCGTGCGCATGCGCGACGTCGACGAGACGCAGACGCTGCTGGTCAACCTGGCGAAGGACTTGGCGGCGAAGGGCGAAATCATGATCACCAAGAGCCGCGGCGACGAGGAGCTGGTCTACTGATGAAACGCTGCCCATGAGCGCGACCGCGAAATTCCTCTTCGACGTCGATTTCGGCCGCGGCGCGGACGCGCCCGCCGAGCCGACGATCACGGCATCCGCGCTGGCGGAGGCGGTGGCGGAGGCGCAGGCGCACGCATACCGCAA
The DNA here is from genome assembly GCA_016195095.1 of Pseudomonadota bacterium. GTDB lineage: Bacteria > Pseudomonadota > Alphaproteobacteria > Rhizobiales > Xanthobacteraceae > JACQAE01. The sequence continues at coordinate 2,009 of JACQAE010000255.1, read as the reverse complement.
TGGCGTCATGTCGGTCGAGGCGCAGGCGCGCGCCGACGCCGAGCGTCGCGACGCGGTCGCCTGCGAGCGCATCGCCGCCGCGCTTGGCGACATGGCGCACGGCCTCGACGCAGTCGCGCGCCAAATCGAGGCGGAAGCCGTCGCCGTGGCCTTTAGCGTCGCGCGCAAGCTCGCCGCCGAACTCGTCGCCGCGGCGCCAATGGCCGAGGTGGAGGCGCTGTTCGAGCGCGCTTTCGCCGAATTCATCACCGCACCCCACGTCGTCGTGCGGGTGCACGAGGCGCAATATCCGGCGGCGCGCGAGCGGCTCGATGCGATCGCCCAGGCGCGCGGATTTGAAGGTCGCCTCGTCGTGCTCGGCGAGCCGGATATCGCGCCCGGCGATTGCCGCATCGAATGGGCCGATGGCGGCCTCACGCGCACGCGCACGCAGACCGAAGCGGCCATCGCCGAGGTCGTCGAGCGCTATGTTGGCGCGCTGCGCGGTGACGCGGCTACCCCACAGGATGGCGGAGAAGGATGACCATGGCGGACAACGACAAAAAGATGCCGCTTCCGAATCTCGACGGCGATGTCGTCATGAAGACGGCGCCGGACGAGGACGCCTCGGCGGCGTCCGACGCGCAGGAAATGACGACGCGAAGCGCGTCCGATCTCGAGGCCGTCTTCGACGTCCCGGTGCAATTGTCGGCCGTGCTCGGACGCGCGCGCATGGATGTCGGGGAACTGCTCACGCTCAAGCCGGGCACCGTGCTGGAGCTCGACCGGCGCGTCGGCGAGGCGATCGATATCTACGTCAACAACCGCCTCATCGCGCGCGGCGAGGTCGTCCTGGTCGAGGACAAGCTTGGCGTCACCATGACCGAGATCATCAAGGCGGAGCGCGGCTGATGCGCGCGCTTATCTCAGCCGCATGTTCGCCGGCCAGGTCGGCGCCGCGGCGCCGCGTTCGAATTGAAAGGATGTAGCCATGCGCCTCCTCATCATCGGAAGCCTCAAGGGCCAGCTCAGCACCGCGACCAAGATCGCGATGGACAAGGGCGCCAGCGTCGTGCACGCCGACACCAACACCCAGGCCCTCGCGGTGCTGCGCTCCGGCAAGGGCGCGGACCTGCTGCTCGTCGATGTCGCCCTCGATATCCGCGACCTGGTATTGCGCCTCGAAGCCGAGCATATCCACGTGCCGATCGTCGCCTGCGGGACGGCGAACGACGCGCGCGCCGCGGTGGCGGCGATCCATGCCGGCGCCAAGGAATACATCCCCTTGCCGCCCGACCCCGAGATGATCGCCGCCGTCCTCGCCGCGGTCGCCAATGACAGCCGCGAGCTCGTCTATCGCGACGAGTCGATCGCGCGCGTCATTAAGCTCGCCCAGCAGATCGCGCCGAGCGACGCCTCCGTGCTCATCACCGGCGAGTCGGGCACCGGAAAGGAAGTGCTCGCCCGCTACGTGCACGCGCGCTCGAGCCGCGCGCGCGCTCCCTTCATCCCCGTCAATTGCGCGGCGATACCGGAGAATCTCCTGGAATCGGAGCTGTTCGGGCATGAGAAAGGCGCCTTCACCGGCGCCATCGCGCGCCGCGTCGGCAAATTCGAGGAGGCAACCGGCGGAACGCTTCTGCTCGACGAAATCTCCGAAATGGACGTGCGCCTGCAAGCCAAGCTCTTGCGCGCCATCCAGGAGCGCGTCATTGACCGCGTCGGCGGCACGCGGCCGGTGGCGGTTGATATCCGCATCATCGCGACCTCCAACCGCAATCTTGGCGAGGCGGTGCGCGATGGGACGTTCCGCGAGGATCTGCTATTTCGGCTTAACGTCGTCAACCTGAAGATCCCGCCCCTGCGCGAGCGGCCAGCGGATATCATCGAGCTTGCGCAGCATTTCGCGCGCACCTATGCGCAGGCCAACGGCGTGCCGGTGCGCCCGCTCGCCGCTGACGCGCGCCGGCAGCTGACGGTCAATCGCTGGCCCGGCAACGTGCGCGAGCTGGAGAACACCATTCATCGCG
>JACQAE010000254.1 GCA_016195095.1 Pseudomonadota bacterium | reverse complement strand
GCGCTGATGGCGCCGTTCGACCAGCCGAGTAGCGATATCCGATCCGGCCGCGCCCAGGACTGTTCCTGGAGCCAGCGGCGAGCCGCGTTGGCATCGGCGACGCGTTCCTTGTCGGTGCGCACGGAGCGAATCCTGGTCGTGCATTGCGACCCGAGCCCGCGCGAACCGTAGCTGTCGGGATAAAGAACGGCTATTCCGGCGCCGACCAGCCGCTCGGCCCAGTCACGAAATCGGCTGAATGGAATGCCCGCCGAATTCTTCAATCCGGCGCAACCATGCAGCCCGATGACGGCCGGGAATGGTCCAGCGCCGGGCGGTCGATAAAGAAATCCGTGCAGTGTCGTTTCGCCCTGCGCGAGGACGACAGGCTCCGGCAACGACGCCGCGCGCGCCGTTGTCACGGTGCTGGCGACGATGAGACAAATACACAATCGATTGCGCATGGTGGATATGTTGCGCACTTGGCCACCCAAGATCACGATGATTCTGGAACGAATCGATTTAAAATCACAAATGTGATCGTTTCCTCAAGCCTTAGAGCATCATGTCGCCCGAAAACGGCCTGGCATTTTTCGGGATGTTGCTGCTACGTGCAAATGCCGCGCGCCTTGAGCGCCGCGCCAATCTCCGCGAGGATCGCCGGGTCGTCGATCGTTGCCGGCATGGTCCAAGGCTCGTTGTCGGCGATCTTTTTCATGGTGCCGCGCAGGATCTTGCCCGAGCGCGTCTTGGGCAGGCGCGCGACGGTGACCGCCAGCTTGAACGCCGCGACCGGCCCGATCTTCTCGCGCACCAGCGCGACGATTTCCTTCTCGATTTCGGCCGCCGGCTTGGTCACGCCCGACTTGAGCACGATGAAGCCGCACGGCGCCTCGCCCTTGAGCGCGTCGTTCATGCCGACGACGGCGCACTCGGCGACGTCGGGATGCGAGGCGAGCACTTCCTCCATGCCGCCAGTCGAAAGCCGGTGGCCGGCGACATTGATGATGTCGTCGGTGCGGCCCATGATGTAGACGTAACCGTCGTCGTCCTTGTAACCGGCGTCGGCGGTTTTGAAAAAGCCGGGAAACTCCGCCAGGTAGCCGTCTCGGAATCGCTCGTCCTGCTGCCACAGCGTCGGCAGGCACGACGGCGGCAGCGGCAGCTTAATCACGATCGAGCCCATTGTATTGGCGCCAAGTTCCTTGTTGGCCTCGTCGACGATGCGCACGTCGTAGCCGGGCATGGGCAATGTCGGCGAGCCATGCTTGACCGGCAGAGGGCCAAGTCCGACCGGATTTCCGACGATCGCCCAACCGGTCTCCGTCTGCCACCAGTGATCGATCACCGGCACCTTGAGATGCCGCTCGGCCCATTTCACCGTGTCGGGATCGGCGCGCTCGCCGGCAAGGAAAAGCGTGCGAAAATGCGCCATGTCGTATTGCGCCAGGAGCTTTGCCTGCGGATCCTCCTTCTTGATGGCGCGGAAGGCGGTCGGCGCGGTGAACATCGCGACGCATTTGTGCTGGGCGATGACGCGCCAGAATGCGCCGGCATCGGGCGTGCCGACCGGCTTTCCCTCGTAGAGGATGGTGGTGGCGCCGTGCAGCAGCGGCGCGTAGACGATGTAGGAATGGCCGACCACCCAGCCGACATCGGAGGCTGCCCAATAGACCTCGCCCGGCCGCACGCCGTAGTGATTGTGCATCGACCACACGAGCGCGACCATGTGACCGCCATTGTCGCGCACGACGCCCTTGGGAATGCCCGTCGTGCCGGATGTATAGAGGATATAGAGCGGATCGGTGGCGAGCACGGGCACGCAATCGGCCGACTTGCCCGCCGCGATGGCTTGCGCGCGCAGGCTCGCCCAATCATGGTCGCGCCCGCCGGCCATCGCGGCCTCCGCCTGCTTGCGTTGCAGGATGACGCAAGCCTGCGGCTTTGTTCGTGCCAGACGGATCGCCTCGTCGAGCAGCGGCTTATAGGCAACGATACGGGCGCCTTCGACGCCGCAGCTCGCGGCGAGGATAACCGTGGGCTTGGCGTCGTCGATGCGCGTCGCCAGTTCCTTGGCGGCGAATCCGCCAAACACGACCGAGTGGATGGCGCCGAGGCGCGCGCAGGCATACATCGCAAATAACGCCTCCGGCACCATCGGCATGTAGATGATGACGCGGTCGCCCTTGCGGACGCCAAGGTCGCGCAGTATGGCGGCAAGCGTTTTGACCTCGCGATGCAGCTCGCCATAGGTGATCGTCGCGCAGGTGCCGGTGACGGGGGAATCATGGATAATCGCCGCCTGCTCGCCGCGCCCGCGCAATACGTGGCGGTCGATGGCGTTGAAACAGGTATTGCAGGTTGCCCCCGTGAACCAATGGCCATAGACGCCGGCGGCCGGGTCGAACACTTTCTTCGCCGGCTCGTACCAATCGATTGCGGTCGCTGCCTCGCCCCAGAACCCCTCCGGGTCGGCAAGGCTGCGGCGGTAGATTTCAAGGTAGTTGCTCGTGCGCGCATCCATGGCGCCCTCTCCCCATCGCTTGCCGCGCGTTGCCGCTATTGTGAGCGGGCGGCGCGCCATTGCAAGCGGCGCGCCTTCGGTATTTAGCGATACATGTGCGATTTGGCGCGGCGCGATGCGCCGTGCTTCGATCGCCATCCCTTGCGGCATGCCATGCCGCTCCATTGTGGCGCGGCCGGCGTGATCACTGACCTGTCCTTCTACCTTGCCGCGATTCCCGCCGTTACCGCGCTCGGAATTTCCAAGGGGGGATTTTCCGGCCTCGGCCTCATGGCGGTGCCGCTCCTTTCGCTGGTCATGCCGCCATTGCAGGCCGCGGGCGTGCTGCTGCCGATCCTCATCGTGCAGGACATGGTCACGGTCTGGGCCTTCCGGCGCACCTGGGATGGCTGGAACCTGCGGGTCATGCTGCCTGGATCGGCGATCGGCGTCGGCGCCGGCTGGCT
>JACQAE010000262.1 GCA_016195095.1 Pseudomonadota bacterium | reverse complement strand
GCGCCGGCGCCGTTGATGTTGACGGTGAACGAGTAGAGCGTGCTGTCGGCGACCGTGATCGCGGAGCCGTTGCCGGTCGTGCCGAGGGTCTCGGTGGCGATCGTCGCGGTCTTGGCGATGGCGATGGGCGAGAAATTGGCCGACGTCAACGAGGTGTTGTTGCCGGTCAGCGAGCCGATGACTTCGTCGCCATTGAGGTTGGCGGCGGCGGCGATGTTGGCGTTCGAGTTGACTGAGGCAAAGGTTGCTGCCGGCTGCGCCGCCTGGCGGGCCTGCTTAGCGATCGACTTCGCGGACTCGACGAGCTTGGTCAGCGAGGTGATGCCCTTGTCGGAAGCTTCAAGCGTCTTTTGCGCCTGGCCGATCGAATCGAGCAGCGAGTTGAGGTCGCTGGCGCGGTCGCTGAGCGCCTGCGAGGTGAAGAAGTTGGTCGGATTGTCGAGGGCGGAGTTGACCTTCTTGCCCGTGGCGAGCCGGCCCTGGGTCAAGCTGGCAAGCGTCGCGGTGTTCTGCAATGAAAGCAGGTTCTGTCGGACACCGGCCGACAGGGTAATGCTGGAAGCCATAGTTCGAACCTTTCTGGTCGAATGCCGTACTGGCGGTTACACGTGGCGATCTGATGAATCGCGGCATCGTCATGGCATGGACGGACGTAATGTGAGGTAAAAAAGCATAGTTAATGAAAACAAACCTCACGGGAGGAACATTATATACATGCGGATATCAAGTAATAATTCGATAACCATATAATTATACTGTTCGTTAACTGTAATTCTGGCGAATTGACGGCGCTCGTGCCGTTGGCATGGCCAGGTCGTCGGGCCGCGACGCCGTCAGGCTTCGACGTCGGCCTGCGCGTCGCGCGCGCGTTCGCGTTTGGCCGGGGCGCGCATATAGGCGCGTAAGCGCAGCGTCGATTCCGCCGGCACCGGGCGCACCACCTGTCCGCGACGCGCGTCGACGACGCGATAGATGACGTCCTGCGTTTGCGGATCGATGAGGACGTAGCGGGCCTTGTCGGATGCGTTGGGATCGGCGTTCTGCCGTGCGGCATTCTGTAGCGACGCCAACATGCCCGCGGCGGTGACGGTCTTGGCCGGCGGCAATTGGGTTGTCACCGACTGTTCCGCGCGCGGCGGCTCGGACCGGGTCAGCGCGACACTCGGTGTGCTGGCGACGGGTTTGACCGTCACGCCTGAGGCCATGGCCACCTCCTTGCCTCCGACCGGCTCGCGCGGATCGGAAAGGAAGTCGCAGCCTAGCGGATCGGCATTAAGCTCCTGTTAGGAATCGTGGATAAATTGTTACTGATCGCCGGGCAAAAAATTTCGCTAAATTCGAGCGATCGCGGCAGCCACGGACTCCGCGATGACTTGCGGCGGCGGCACGAGCATTGACCTCGCGCGCGCTGGCGCTGGCGCTGGCGCTGGCGCGGCACGGCGCGCCGACTACATTGTGCGGCTCAACGTCAAGGGCTGCACGAGCGCCGAGGGACCGGGTGCGCTCGTGTGACCGGAAGGGCCATAGGTGGCGGGGCCGGCCTTGCGCGCGAGTTCCGCCGACAGCCCACGCATGATTCCCTCCGAGACGGCGTGCGCGGTCGCCAGCACCGTCAGGTTGATTTGCAGGAGGGCATGAAAAGTATCGTGCCTGCGGCGCAGGTCGGCGAGTACGTCCGGGATGGCCTGCGCAAGATATGGCGAACTGCTCTTGAGCCGCGAGACATCGGTGAGGTAGAGGCGCGCGAGATCGCTTTTCGTCGGTTCGAGGCGCGCCACATCGGCCACCTGTCCGGCGCGAACGAGCTCGGTTTCCTCCTCGACAATGGCAAGCAGCGCATCCATGACGTCATTGAGATGGCCGATCAGCTGCTGGGCTTCCTTGGCGCTGGTGACCGGGCGGGTCGTTACGTCGATCGATGTGGGAGCGGCGGGAATTGTCGTCGGGTTCATGGCTGGTTCTCACTTCGCTTGCGCCGCCTGGCGCTCGATCATGGCGCGATAGACTTGGTCGGATAGTCCGATCCCGCCGGCCTTGGCGATTCCCTTGGCGTATTCGTCGGTGAGGAATGAGCGCCAGACCCCTGTTCCGGGACCGCTGCCGAGCGGGCCGTCATTGCCGATGGCGGTGAACATCTGCTGCAACATCGATTGCAGGAAGACGGCTTCGAATTCCTCGGCCGTCGCGCGCGCCTTCTGCGGCGACCCGGCAGCGGCACTCACGCGTGCGGCGAGCTGCGCGGTCTGCGGCGGCAGCGTAATCTGTGGATCGAATCGCAATGCCGGCGTCATCACATCACCTCGATATCGGCCTGGACCGCGCCGGCGGCCTTGACCGCCTGAAGGATGGCAATGAGGTCGCGCGGGCCGATGCCGAGCGCGTTGAGGCCATCGACCAATTGCTGCAACGAGACGCCTTCCTGCACCAGCGCGAGCTTGCGGCCATCTTCCTGCACGCCGACGCGCGTGCGCGCCACCGTCGCGGTGCGTCCGCGCGAGAACGGCGCCGGTTGACTGACCTGCGGCGATTCGGAAATCGTCACGGTGAGATTGCCCTGCGCCACCGCCACCATCGACACGCGCACGTCGCGGCCCATGACGATGATGCCCGAGCGCTCATCGATGACGATTTTCGCCGGCAGGTCGGGCTCGATCTGCAACTGCTCGATCTCGGTCAGGAGCGCGACGACATTGCCGCGATATTGTTTCGGCACGCTCAGCTGCACCGTCGATGGGTCGATGGGCTCGGCGGTCGCGCCACCGAGGTAGTCGTTAATCGCGGAAGCGACGCGCTTGGCCGTCGTGAAATCGGCGTTGCGTAACGCCAGGCGCAGCGTCGACATGCGATTGAGGGAAAATTCGATCTCGCGTTCGATGACCGCGCCATTGGCGATGCGGCCGACGGTCGGAACGCCGCGCACGATCTTGGCCGCCTCGCCCTCGGCTTGAAAGCCGCCGATCGCGAGCGAACCCTGACCGACCGCGTACACATTGCCGTCGGCGCCGAGCAGCGGCGTGACGAGTAGCGTGCCGCCCTGTAGGCTCTTGGCGTCGCCAAGCGCGGAAACCGTCACGTCGATGCGCGTGCCCTGGGTGGAGAATGCCGGCAGATTGGCGGTGACCATGACGGCGGCGACATTGCCGGTGCGCAGCGTCTGGCCGCGAATATTGACGCCGAGACGCTCGAGCATCGCCTGCAGCGACTGGCGGGTGAAGGGCGAGTTGTTGATTGTGTCGCCGGTTCCGTTCAAACCGACCACCAGGCCGTAACCGATGAGCTGGTTTTGGCGCACGCCCTCGACATTGGCGATATCCTTGATGCGCGACGCGGCCGTACCGGGGGCGGCGGCGCCGACCAGCAGCCATAGCGCGATAAGCCCGCGCCCCGCCGCTGCCAAGGTACCCGCCATTGTGCGCTCCCACATGTTCAAGCCGCAGCGAGCAATGCCAATCGCGTGCCACGCGCGGCGCCACGTTAGATCGTTGATTTATTGATGATTTTCTCGTCGACGCGGTGCCATGGCCGAGGTCCGCGGCGGCAGCCATTGCCCGCGCCGGGCAATTTTTGCCGATCGTTTACCGCTCGTTAACCATGCGCGCGCCAGCATTTCCCCGCCACCACGGCATATTCGGCGCGCATGTGCGTGCGCGCTGCGGGGACACAAGCCATGCGCATTTACGGATCGAACGGCGCCGCACCCGTAGCCTCGCCCAATGTCGTGCGCCGGCAGTCGGGCGGCGCGTTCTCGCTCGAGGAGCCTGAGACGACCCGTGGTGCGGCGGCGAGCGGGACGCCGCGGACCGTCAGCGGGATTGATGCCCTCATTGCCTTGCAGGGGGTCGAGGAGCCGTTGCAGCGCCGCCGTCGCGCGCTCACACGCGGCAAATACGCGCTCGACGTGCTTGACGAACTCAAAATCGGCCTGCTCGCCGGCAGCCTGGACGCGGATACCCTGGGCAAGCTCAGGCAAGCGGCAGCCGGGCTCAAGGATGCCTCGGGCGATTCACAGCTCGATGGAATCTTGGCCGAGGTCGAGCTGCGGGTCGAAGTCGAACTCGCAAAAATGGGCGCCGGCTGAGCGTTCGCGTCATCTGGCGGTAGCGGTTGGCACCTCGATTGCGCAGTGCGGCGGCGGGCGAAGCCTCATTTCGCAACCGCGAGACCAAATCCGATATGCGCAGTTGTCGCCCGTTGGTCCCGGCTATATAAGGCGGCCCACCTCGTAACGCTCAGCGAGGTCCCAGGCGAAGTGGGTGCCGGTTCGTCGAATGCAAATGCGCGGTGCCATAAGGTCGCGCGCATTGGAATGCAAGGCCGCAATCCACTTTCGCGAGGTGCGCACTAACACGCGACGCGTGATCGGAGTCGATGTGCATGTCGGCAGTCAAGGACCGGAACTACCGGCCGTCGGAAAAAGAACCCTTCATGAATGAACGTCAGCGCGAGTATTTCCGGGTCAAGCTGGTGGCCTGGAAGGAGGACATTCTGCGCGAAGCGCGTGGAACCCTGCAGCATCTACAAGACGAGAACCAGAATCATCCCGATATCGCCGACCGCGCGTCCTCGGAGACCGACCGCGCCATCGAGCTGCGCGCGCGCGATCGCCAACGCAAGCTCGTGTCGAAGATCGACGCCGCGCTGCAACGCATCCAGGATGGCACGTACGGCTTTTGCGAAGAGACGGGCGAGCCGATCGCCTTGCGGCGTCTCGAAGCGAGGCCGATCGCAACCCTGTCGGTCGAGGCGCAGGAACGCCACGAGCGCCGCGAACGCGTCTACCGCGACGATTGACATCGCTGCTTCCGGCCAATGGCCACCACCGGCAACGTGTGATTTGGCGCGTCGTGGACGCAGGCGGCCGTGCTTTCGCGCGACGTGCTGGCCTCGCGGACGCGCACCGAAGCGACGCTAGGGGTGTCGACGTGCTCACACGGCGCGGCGGCAACCCGCCAGGCGATCTAGAACGGCAGGATGATGTCCATCACCTGCTGCCCGAAACGCGGCTGCTGCACGTCGGTGATCTGACCACGGCCGCCATAGGCGATGCGCGCCTCCGCGATCTTGGTCGAGTCGATCGTATTGTCGCTCTGAATGTCCTCTGGCCGCACGATGCCGGCGACGATGAGTTCGCGCATTTCGAAATTGACGCGCACCTCCTGTTTGCCCTCAATGACGAGGTTGCCATTCGGCAGCACCTGGGTGACCACGGCGGCGACGTTCGTCTGCAGGTCCTCCTGGCGCGTCACGGCGCCCTTGCCGTCGCTTGAAGCGGTGGAATCCGCCTGCAGCAATTTCACCGGCAGGTTCTTGTTCAACAGCGGAAGCTTGGATTTTCCGAAGAAATTGTCGATGCCGGAATCCTCCTTGTTGGCGCGGCTGCGTCGTGTTTCGTTGGCGATTCCGGCCTTGTCGGAAATCTTCACCGTGACCGTGAGGATGTCGCCGATCTGGTGCGCGCGCTGATCCTTGAAGAACGCGCGCGAACCGTTGCGCCACAAAGAATTGGGATTATAGGCGGCGAGCTGCGGTGCCGGCATCGGCATCTGGACCGGCTTGTAGCCTGGCTGGGCCGTCGGATTGTCGATGGTCGAAAGTTTCGGCTTCTCGCCGATATTGGCGATGCGGTCGAGCGCGGCGCAGCCGCCGAGGAGGCCGCCGAGCGCGGCGACGGCGATGATCGTATTGGGGCGAAGGAAACGGGAGGTGGCAACAGGGAATCTCATGATGTCCTCACTCTGCGCGGCTATTGGAATCGGTCGCGGTCTGCGCCAAAGTGTTTGGCGTGGATGCGGCGGCGTTTGGAAGATTGGCGGCGACGTTCACGCGGCCGGGACCGACGACGGCGCCCTGGACGGTGCGGTTCGACTGGACGTTAAGGACGGAAATAAGATCGCCGTCGGCGCCGGATTCCAGCGCCTTGCCGCGCATCGTCAGGAATATGCCCGGCACCGCGTAGACCAGCGTGACCGTGTCGTTGCGCCGCACCAATTCCGCCTTCATCAGATCGCCGCGTCGGATCGATTGGCCGGCGCGCAGCGTTTGGCGCACGGCCATGCCAACGAGACTCGCGAGATCGCCGACGGCGTCGCTGGCGATTTCGCCCTTCGGCCGGCGCTCGATCGCGACGTCGGAGGGTTTGATCACGTCGCCGCGCGCAAGCGCGCGCACGGTGACACCGGTATTGACCGCGGCGAAAACAATGCCGGTATAGCGCGCGGTATTGGCGCCCTCCGACCCGGATTCGGGAAACTGGAGGATGACGTCAAAGCGTCCGGTGCGCGCGTCGATATGGGCGCGGGCGACCTTCATGGTGCTGGCGGCCGCCGGGTCGACATGGACGGTGCGCAACTCGCGATCGAAGGTGACGGCGAGACTGTCGGTTGGCGCAAAGCCGTTTTTCCCGGCGAAGAAGCGCACGAGATGTGCCTCGATGTCCTGGGAGGCGAGGGCGCGGCTGGCGCGCGTGACGACGACCTCGTTGACGTTGCGGGCATCGATGCCAAGCAGATGATGCGGCCTGATGGCTTCCAGCACCTGTTCGGTCGGCACGGTCCCGGTCTGGCCGAGATCCGGGGCGCGGAAAATCGGGATCGACGCGGCCTCGCCGGCATTGGCCACCAGATCGCCGATACGCACGATCGGCCCGGCCACCGCCACCGCGTGGCGCAGCGTGGGTATCGATATCGCCGCCGGCGTGGTATCGCCGGCTTGCGCGCAAGGCATCGCCACCGCGAGTGCCAGAACGAGGGTGATCATTCGCGCCATGGTGTGCTCCTCATCGCAGCAGGTTCGCCGTCGCCGACAGCATCTGGTCGGTTGCCGTGATGACCTTGGCGTTCATTTCGTAGGCGCGCTGGGCGGCGATCAGGTCGGATATTTCGGTTACCGCCTCGACATTGGCCTGTTCGAGATTTTGCTGCTGCAGGTCGCCATAGCCGTCCGTATTGGGTGTTCCGTCTTGCGGCGTTCCCGACGCCGGGGTCTCCGTGAACAGGTTGTCGCCGATGGGCTGCAGGCCGGCCTTGTTGACAAAACGCGTCAAGCTGAGCTGGCCAATCACGCTCGGCGTCGTCGAGCCGGGAACCGTGACCGACACCTGTCCCTGCTGGCTGATCGCAACGGCGCTGGCGTTTTGCGGGATGGTGAGGCCGGGCTGCACGAGGCTGCCTTGCGCGGTGACCAGGCGGCCCTGCGCATCCATTTCGAACGAGCCGTCCCTGGTATAGGCGAAGGTGCCGTCGGGGCGCTGGATCTTGAAGAAACCCTCGCCACGGATGGCGAGGTCGAGGTCGCGACCGGTCGGCAAGAGGTTGCCCTGGGTCATGATGCGCGGCGTGCCCACGGCCTTCACGCCGGACCCTAGATCGACGCCGACTGGCTGGATATTGCCCTGGTCCGAGGCCTGCGTGCCGACGCGGCGGACGTGCTCGTAGAGCAGGTCCTGGAACTCCGCGCGCTGGCGCTTGTAGCCGGTCGTGCGCATGTTGGCGATATTGTTCGAGATGACCTGGACGTTGAGCTCCTGGGCCATCATGCCGGTGGCGGCGGTATGCAGGGCGCGCATGGCGATGATCTCCGTGGATTGAGCCGCGTCAGGCGGGAACTTCGGCAAGCCGCTCGATGGCGGTGCGGCGCAGGTCGTTCTGTTGTTGCAGGATCGACGCGACCTGCGTGTAGGCGCGGTTGATTTCGACCATGCGCGCCATCTCGACGATGCCGCGCACGTTGGATTTCTCGACGCTGCCCTGCACGATGCGTACTTGCGGCGCCGGCTGGGCATCGGCGCCGGCCGCCGCCGCGAACGTGCTCGATCCGTCTTTGCGCAGGCGTTGTGGCTGCGCGAAATTCACGACGCGCAGCTTGCCGCGCAGGGATTCGGTCTTGCTGTTGGCGCCTTCGACGACCGATACGCGTCCGTCGGCGCTGATGGAGATGTCGCGGTCGAGCGGTTGCAGGACGATCGGGCCGTTCTCGCCCTGAACAACGAATCCCTCGCTGGTGACGAGTTGGCCCTGCGCGCTGATTTGCAACGCGCCGTTGCGGGTATAGCGCTCGCCACGCGGCGTCTGCACGACCAGGAAGCCTTGGCCGTCGAGCGCGACGTCGAGCGGATTGCCGGTTTTTTGCGTCGCGCCTTGGCTCATGTCGTGCCAGGTCGAGCGATCGCGAACGAAATTGATCGCGCGGTCGGCGCCGGAAAAACTTTCCGAACGCGCACCCGGTAACAGAAATCGTTCAAAGATCGCGCCCTCGGCCTTGAAGCCGGCGGTATTGATGTTGGCCAGATTATTGGCGACGGCGTCGAGCTCGCGCCCGAGCGCCATTTGCCGCGAAATATTGACGAGGAGCGAATTCTCCATCGCACTGCTCTCCTGAATTTCCACGCCCTGCGCGTGTTGCGGCGGTGCGCGGTCGACCGGATCGCGTGCTTTGCCAAGCGGCGGTCCTTGGCGGCAAGCAATGCAGGAGGCGTGCCATTTGATAAAAGTGTGCAATTGCAGATATTTAAGCTAATTTGTTTGGTTAACAATCCGGCAAGAAGCGCCGCCAAGAACGGCGTGCCCGGCAATTTTTTCCGCGTTGGCCGGCAGTTGAAAGCATCCGTTAACTATTCGGGAACTAGGTTTTGCCAACAGGGGAGACGGCTTGATGGCGGCAAAAGCGAAAAAGGAAGCGGAAGCGCCGCCGGAGGCTGCGGACGCGGCGAACGATGCCGAGGGTGCGGAATCCACGGGCAAGAAACTGCCGCTCAAGATGATCATCATCGCGGCGGCCGGGGCCGTCGTCGTCATCGGTGGCGGGATCGGTGGCTATTTCATGTTTGCGCCCGCGAAAGTTCATCAGCCCGCCGCCGTCGTGGCCAAGCCGGCAACGTTCATCGACGTGCCGGAAGTGCTGGTCAACCTCTCCAACACCGGCAGCGAGCGCACGCAATATCTCAAGGTCAAGGTGGTGCTCGAACTGCCTGACGAAAAACTAAAGGAAGCGATTCAGCCGGTGATGCCGCGCGTGCTCGACGCGTTCCAGACCTATCTGCGCGAGCTACGCCCGACCGATCTCGACGGCTCCGCCGGCCTC
>JACQAE010000261.1 GCA_016195095.1 Pseudomonadota bacterium | reverse complement strand
GACCGCAAAATATCGACCGGCCGGACAGTTCCGAAGAACCTATTAGACCAAAGTATTGGTAAGCCGGCAATCGGGTGTGCAAAAAACGTCGCGGGCTCATTTTTGGCCCAATTTCGGCTAATGATTATCGGGATTCGCGAAGCTTTGCCGTCAACGCAAACCACTCACGACGGGTGACGCCGGTGCCGCCATTCGGGCAGAAACGTATTGTTTTGTCATTTCTCGTGACAATTTTGGCGGCGGGCGCCGCATTGGCGCAGGATTTGACCGCCGGCAAAACGCCCGCGCAGCTCTTCGCCGGTGGTTGCACGGCCTGTCACAAGGGTCCGCAAGGTCTGGCCAAGGATGGCAGCGCCCGGTCGATCGGCGGGTTCCTGCGTCAACATTACACGTCGAGCCCGGAAATGGCGGAGGCCCTCGCGGTCTATCTCTTGGCGGCAGGCCCCGCGGCCCGCGAGCGCCCGCAACACGCCGCGCCGGTACGCGGTCGCCCGGCCACTGGCGACAATGGCGCGCGCCGTGCCAGCCGCGAGCCCGCCGCGACGCCGCCGGCCGCCCGCCCGCCGGCCGCCCGCCCGCCGGCCGTTGTGCGTCCGCCGGCGGCCGTAACGGAGGAAAAATCAAAGCCCGCACAAACCGCGACCGCGCCGAGCGAGACAGAGAACGCGGGATCCGCGCACACGCGGGCAACCGCCACCGTGTCGGTGCACCCGGCGACTGTCGACGGCGCCGCCGGCGCGGAATCGCTGGCGGCGGCGCGGCCGGAGGACCTGATCGGCGACCTCAAATCCGGTAAATCCGGACTCGCGGCCACGCAGAAATCCGAGGAACGCGCGGCACTCGTGCGCGTGAGCCGTCCGCCGCGCGAGCGAACGGTCGCGCCGGCGCAGCCGTTGCGGGGGCGCGATGCTCCGAATTGATCTGCAAGTTGCCGACAGCCTGGCGGGCCTTTGCTCGATCCGAAGCGAAAAATTGCAGCGCATTTGATTAAAGCTGTGTGATGAAGGCGCTGCGCGAGGCGCTACGGTTCGATGCATTTGTCATCGCTGCCGAAAGCCTCGCGCGCCCCCGCGCGCCGATTGCTTTGGCCGTCGGCGCGGCCTTGCAAAGCAGGACGACGCGCCCACCAAAGATGCGGCGGGCGCGCCCATTCGTTGCGCGGCGGGAGGGGCGCCACGCGCGGATCAGTAGCCGCGATGACCGTATCGCGCGCGGCCGCCACCATGGCAGTTCTCGCCATAATTGGCGTTGTAGCGCGGCGCCGGCGCGTAACCATAGCTGTCGGCGTAACGATGCGCGCGCTTGATTGGAACCAGGACCGGCTTATCGATGACGAGCGCCGGTGCGGGCGCGACGGCCCCTACCGCGGGGCCGGGGGCGGGCGCCACCGTCACCGGTGCAGCCGCCTCGGCGGTTTTTGGCTCGATCGCGTTGGCGGTGTTCGCCGCCTCGGCTATGTTGGCGGGAGCCGCGGCCACCGTTGTCGCTTTCTCGACAACGATCTGACGCGTCGATTGCTGCGCCGACGCGACGCCGAGGGAAGCGCCCAGGATGAGCGCGGACAATACCGATTTCTTGAGGATTGACATGTGGGTAGCTCCTGTTCGGGGCGCCGGCGCCGGCCGGTCGATGCGGTCTTGGCGAGTGTTCGATGCGGGTTGGTCGCGGCCGCGGGGCAAAAGGTTCGAAGCAACCGCTCGCGCCGTTGCGCCCATGTTTGTGCTGCGGCGCGGCAGCCGAATTGCGCGCCGCGCGTTGTCGCGCGCATTGAACGACGCAATCTCAAATCGCCGCGCACACCCTGGAGAAACCGGGGCGTTTGATATATTTTTAATCACACTGCCTTGTTCGCGGGCATGGTGCCGGCCCACCATGCCGGCCTCGTTGCGCGGGCGGAAATTATGCGCTTGAAAGCACGAAACTTTTTCGTCGCCGCCGATTTGGCATGGACTCTGCAAATCACGATCGCCAATCGCGATCATGGCGTCGGATCTTGGCGTCGGATCTTGGTGTCGGATTTTGGTGTCGGATTTTGGTGTCGGATCTTGGTGTCGCGTGATCGTGGCTGTTCGCAATCATGGTTATTTGCGATCATGCGCCGTCTGCGGCCAGGGAAAATTAGCGAGCCTTGGCCGTGTATGGCGCCATGGGTCGCCGGGAGATGAGCGCCGATGAAGAAAATTGAGGCCATCATCAAGCCGTTCAAGCTCGACGAGGTCAAGGAGGCGCTGCAGGAGGTTGGCCTGCAGGGCATTACGATCACCGAGGCCAAGGGATTTGGCCGCCAGAAGGGGCATACCGAACTTTACCGTGGCGCCGAATATGTCGTTGATTTTCTGCCCAAGGTGAAGATCGAGATTGTGCTTGGCGACGACATGGTTGAAAAAGCCGTCGAGGCGATCCGCCGCGCGGCGCAGACCGGGCGGATCGGCGACGGAAAAATTTTTGTCTCGAGCATCGACGAAGCCATCCGGATCAGGACGGGGGAATCCGGGTTGGACGCCATTTGATAACCGCTGCCTCGCGCGCAATTCCATTCCCCGCCGATACGAGAACACATCCCTTCATTTCGAGAAGAAAGGCACGGCATGACGACCGCGAAAAATGTCATGAAGCTCATTAAGGACAACGACGTGAAATACGTCGATTTCCGCTTCACCGATCCGCGCGGCAAGTGGCAGCACGTTACCTTTGACGTGACGATGATCGAGGAGGAAACTTTCGCCGAGGGCGTGATGTTCGACGGTTCCTCGATCGCCGGGTGGAAAGCGATCAATGAATCCGACATGACCCTGATGCCCGATCCGGCGAGCGCGTGCATCGATCCGTTTTTTGCCGAAACGACGATGGTGCTGGTCTGCGACGTGCTTGAGCCGACGACGGGGGAGCCCTATAGCCGCGATCCGCGCGGCATCGCCAAGCGCGCGGAAGCCATGGTCAAGTCGATGGGCGTGGGCGACACGGTCTACTTTGGACCGGAGGCGGAGTTCTTCGTCTTCGACGACGTGAAGTTTCGCGCCGACCCCTACAATACCGGTTTCAAGCTCGATTCCATCGAGTTCCCGACCAATTCCGACACTGACTATGAAGGCGGCAATCTCGGTCACCGCATCGGGACAAAGAAAGGCTACTTCCCGGTCCCGCCGCAGGACACCGTGCAGGACATGCGCTCGGAAATGCTCGCGGCCATGGCCAAGATGGGGGCCAAGGTCGAGAAGCATCACCACGAGGTTGCCTCCGCGCAGCACGAACTTGGCCTCAAGTTCTCGCCGATGACGCTCATGGCCGACCATATGCAGATCTACAAATATTGCATCCAGCAGGTCGCGCAGATCTATGGCAAGTCGGCGACCTTCATGCCCAAGCCAATTTATGGCGACAACGGTTCCGGCATGCATTGCCATCAGTCGATCTGGAAGAACGGCAAGCCGGTCTTCGCCGGCAACAAGTACTCCGACCTGTCGGAAACCTGCCTGTCCTATATCGCCGGCATCATCAAGCACGCCAAGGCGATCAACGCCTTTAGCAACCCGACGACGAATTCCTATAAGCGCCTGGTTCCGGGTTTCGAGGCCCCGGTGCTGCTTGCCTATTCGGCGCGCAATCGCTCGGCGTCGTGCCGCATTCCGTTCACGACCAATCCCAAGGCCAAGCGTGTCGAGGTCCGCTTTCCCGACCCGCTGGCGAATCCCTATCTTGCCTTCGCCGCCATGTTGATGGCCGGGCTTGACGGCATCAAGAACAAGCTCGATCCCGGCCCGGCGATGGACAAGGACCTCTATGACCTGCCGCGCGCCGAACTCAAGCGCATACCGACCGTATGCGGGTCGCTGCGCGAGGCGCTGGAAAATCTCGGCAAGGACCGGGCCTTTCTCAAGGCCGGCGGCGTGTTCGACGATGATTTCATCGACAATTATATCGAGCTGAAGATGACCGAAGTCATCCGCTTCGAGCATACGCCGCACCCCGTCGAGTTCGACATGTACTATTCGGCCTGACTGCGCGTCGACTGCCGCCGACGCATTGGATGGGGGCGCTCGCGCGGGCGCCCCCTTTTCTTTAGATCATGCATGGCTGCCCCCATCCAAACGCCACCCTGTCATTGGGTGGCCATTGGAGCGGTAATTGATGGCAGATCGCCGGAATCGGTGGAATTGATCCGCTGATGTTCGGTGAGTGCGCCGGTTCACCGCGCGCGGACCACGTGTGTCTGAAATGCCCAAGATTTGATTGGATGTTTCGCGTTTCATCCCGGGCGATCTCGCCACGGACGCGCGAGACGGCGTGCTCGTGCGACGGCCGCGACGTCAGAGGCTGGTCTTAATCTCGCGCCGTCCCGAGGCCGTTGGACGCGTTTTGTGTATTCGTTTCGAGAGAGCCGATCGCTGTTGTCATCGCGGCGCACCACTATAGGAACGGGAAATCCGGCCGGAAACGATCCATGAGCAAGGAAAGGCGGCAATGTGTTCGCAGAAATTTCCGCAGATCGGCGATGCTGTTCGACAATGACGGATCGGTCTTGGATGGGTGCATGGTCGCCGATCTTTCCGTGACGCTGGAGCATTTTTCGGCGAAGTGGGAACCGCGTCGCCGCCGAAAATGCGACAAAGCCAAAGAAAAAAGAGCGCATTCCGATTCAATTGAAACCGGAAGCACTCTAGTAATCGCGTCACGATGACCGCCAATACCGCCGGTGTTTCTTAACCTCTGACCAATATTTCGTTGCGTTTAACAGGTCATGATAATATAGACGATAGAAATGCCGGGTTTCGATTCGCCCGGCTAAGTAACAATAATTGTGGCGGCCATTGGCGCGCGATCGACCGATGCGCTGCGGGGGGCAGGCGATGCGGACACGGGAGAGCGAAATGGGCAGCACGGCCGCCAATGGAAGTTTCATCGAACTGACGGCGGATATCGTCTCCGCCTATGTGAGCAACAACCCGGTTCCCGCCGGCGAAATTTCCGGGTTGATTAGCCAGGTTCATTCCGCTTTGCAGCGCATTTCCGGTGGCAATGGCGAGGCGGTACTGGAGCAGCAAAAGCCGGCGGTTTCGGTGAAACGCTCGGTTACCGACGACTACATCATTTGCCTCGATGACGGAAAAAAATTCAAATCGCTCAAGCGGCATCTGCGCACGCAATACGATATGACCCCGGAGCAATACCGCGAGAAATGGAACCTTGCGCCGGACTACCCGATGGTCGCACCGAATTATGCGGCCGCGCGCTCACGGCTTGCCAAGCAAATGGGTCTCGGCCAACAGCGCCGCCGCCGCCGCTAGCGGTCTGGCCCCGACATTTGATTCCCAAGTGTCGGGGGGCAAGTCTGCCCTCTGTCATTTTCAATCCGCGGGGCGACTGGCCCAAAGCGATAGGGACGAACTGTTTGGGTCGCGCCGCTGGGCGACGATCTTCCAAAATAGCCGCATTGGCTCGGTCGGCAAGTCGGCAAGCGCATTCCCTCGGCGCGAAGACCGGGGTTGCGGAGAAGGGTTAAGTGCGCTAAGAACAAAAAGTGAACGAACGCACAGGCAGGAATTTCGATTGCGACGGACAATGTCGGCGCTTGGCGTGTGGAAAACGTGTTACGCGCTTGCCCGGTCAGGCGTTGCGGGTACGGTGATCAATCGCGCTCGGTAGAGCAATTGGTGGAGGCGGTCATGGCGGGGTCGGTGAATAAGGTCATCTTGATTGGCAATCTCGGGGCGGACCCGGAAATTCGGCGCACGCAGGATGGTCGCCCCATCGCCAATCTGCGCGTGGCGACGTCGGAATCCTGGCGCGACAAGACGAGCGGCGAGCGGCGCGAAAAAACCGAGTGGCATCGGGTGGTTATTTTCAACGAAGGTCTTTGTCGCATCACCGAGCAGTATCTCAAGAAAGGATCGAAGGTCTATCTGGAGGGCGCGCTGCAGACGCGCAAATGGACCGACAAGGAAGGCGTTGAGCGCTACTCGACGGAAGTCGTGCTGCAGGGATTTAATTCGCAATTGACGATGCTTGATCGCGCCGGTGGCGACCGCGATGCGGGCAATGAGTCGCTCGCCGCCGAAGGCGATTTCGGCGCCTCCGGCCCGCTTTCTGGCCCCATGTCCGGCGCCATGTCCGGGCCAGCGGCTGGGCGCGAGCGCAAACCGGCCTTGGCGGGCGGCGGCAAGCGCGGCGACATGGACGACGACATTCCCTTTTGATCGGCGATCGCCCTTGCGCTGGCGCGCGCGAGCAGGCGTGGATATGGAAGATGTCGTGGAGACAATCGCGCGATGCTTGCGGCCGGGGGCGGCGGGCAAGGCGGTATCCGATCCCGCGCAACCGCGATTTTAAGTTTGGATGATATTGTCTCGGCGTCGCGCGGCTGGCCAGTATTTTAGCGCGCCTACCGGATGCGGTCGGGCTCGGCTGGCGCGGTTCGGCGCACTCAGCCTCTCTTGCCGCTTGCGCGCCGAACGGCGCCCCCGACGCTGATGCTTGCCGCCGCGCTTCCCTGCCTTTTCCCGGGCGCATCGTGGTGCCTGGTCTGCGGCTTGATCCGCTCGGACCGCCGCTCACGATCATCATGGTGAAGTTGGCCGGTGCCATGCGCCGACGATTGGGGAGGGGAGATGAGCGGATATCATCGTTGGCCCGAATTCGCGCATTTTCCAGGCGCGACCGTCATGCTCGAAATTGGCGCGCGCGCATTGGTTGCTCAGGCTCCCGGCGGCCTATCACCGGCTGTTTCGGATCTGGTTTTGGCTTGGATGGTCAGTGTTGGCACGCCGCCGGCGATCGCCTGGCCAATGCCGGGCGCGGCCGCAATTCTGCCGCGACGGGCGACGCTAGAGGGGCCGTGTGTGCCGCCCGCAGGAGGCGCGCCATTGGAGCCCAGGTCGTGGGTACAACATGTTGAATTATCACAGATAATACTGCGAAACCGCTGGCGATTTTCGTTGCCGCGGCGGGGTTGAATCGGCTATAGATTTTCCCGTTCCCCGCCGCATGGATTTTACCCTTGTCCGACGACGAGCAAAAACCGGGCGATCCGCCGTTATCGGACATTCGTCCGATCTCGATCGTGGACGAAATGCGCCGCTCCTACCTCGATTACGCCATGAGCGTGATCGTTGCGCGTGCGCTTCCCGACGCGCGCGACGGCCTCAAACCGGTGCATCGACGCATCCTTTATTCGATGCACGAAAACGGCTTTGAGTGGAACCGGCCCTACCGCAAATCAGCGCGCGTTGTCGGCGACGTGATCGGCAAATACCATCCGCATGGCGACCAAGCCATCTACGACGCGCTGGTGCGCATGGCGCAGGAATTTTCCATGCGCCTGCCCTTGATCGACGGTCAGGGCAATTTCGGCTCGGTCGACGGCGATCCGCCGGCGGCCATGCGCTATACCGAGGTTCGCCTGGCGCGGGTGGCGAGCTCGCTGCTCGAGGACATCGATCGCGACACCGTCGATTTCGAGCCTAATTACGACAATTCCGAACGCGAGCCGAGCGTGCTGCCGGCGCGCTTCCCCAACCTGCTGATCAACGGCGCCGGCGGCATCGCCGTCGGCATGGCGACCAATATTCCCCCGCACAATCCCGGCGAAATCGTCGACGCAACGCTGGCGCTCATCGACGAGCCCGGGCTCGGAATTGACGATTTGCTTGCGATCGTGCCCGGTCCGGATTTCCCGACCGGCGGCATTATCCTCGGCAGGCAGGGCATCCGTAGCGCCTACCATTTCGGCCGCGGATCGATCGTCATGCGCGGCAAGGTCGAGATCGAGACCATTCGCAAGGAGCGCGAGGCGATCATCATCACGGACATACCCTACCAGGTCAACAAGGCGAGCATGGTCGAGCGTATCGCCGACTTGGTACGTGAAAAAAAGATCGAGGGCATCGCCGACCTGCGCGACGAATCCGACCGCGACGGCAATCGCGTCGTCATCGAGCTCAAGCGCGATGCCATGCCGGAAGTCGTGATCAACCAGCTCTACCGCTTCACGCCGCTGCAATCGACCTTCGGCGCCAACATTGTGGCGCTCGACAACGGGCGTCCGCAGGTTCTCTCGATCAAGGACCTGCTCAACGCCTTCATCAGCTTCCGCGAAGAGGTGATCTCGCGCCGCACCAAGCACCTGCTCGCCAAGGCACGCGAGCGTGCGCATGTTCTCGTCGGGCTTGCCATCGCGGTCGCCAATATCGACGAGGTGATCAGGCTGATCCGCGCCGCGCGCGACGCCAACGCAGCGCGCGAAGCGCTAATGGAGCGCGATTGGCCGGCCGGCGACGTTGTCGCGCTGGTCAATCTCATCGACGACCCGCGCCACAAGGTCACCGCGCGGGGCAGCTGCCGGCTGTCGATGGAGCAGGCGAAGGCAATTCTTGACCTGCGCCTGCAACGGCTCACCGCGCTCGGCCGTGACGAGATCGCGGCGGAGCTTGACACGCTGGCGCGCGAAATCGCCGATTACCTCGACATCCTGCGCTCGCGCGCCCGCGTCCAGGCGATCCTCAAGGCCGAATTGACCGCAATGCGCGAGCAGATCGCCACGCCGCGGCGCACGACGATCGTCGATCAAGACGGCGAAATGGAGGACGAGGACCTTATCCAGCGCGAGGACATGGTCGTTACCGTTTCGCGCCTCGGCTATGTCAAGCGCGTGCCGCTGTCGAGCTACCGAGCGCAGAAGCGCGGCGGCAAGGGCCGCGCCGGCATGCAGACCCGTGACGAGGACTTCGTCACCCGCCTGTTCGTCGCCAGCACCCACGCGCCGGTGCTGTTTTTCTCCTCGCGCGGGCGCGTCTACAAGGAAAAGGTCTGGCGCTTGCCGCAAGCGGCGCCGCAGGCGCGTGGCAAGGCGCTGGTCAATATCCTGCCGCTCGAGCAGGGTGAGCGGATCACGACGGTCATGCCGCTGCCCGAGGACGAGGCGAGCTGGGAAACGCTCGACGTCATGTTCGCCACCACGCGCGGCACCGTGCGGCGCAATAAGCTATCGGACTTTTCCGACGTGCGCCGTTCCGGAATCATCGCCATGAAGCTCGACGAGGGCGACGAGATCGTCGACGTGCAGATTTGCACTGAGCGCGACGACCTGCTGCTCACCGCCGCCGGCGGCCAGTGCATCCGCTTCCGTGTCACCGACGTGCGCGTGTTCCAGGGGCGCACGTCGGTCGGCGTTCGCGGCATGACGCTGCCCGCGGGCGACCGGGTGATTTCGCTTTCGATCTTGCGCCACGTGGACGTCAGCGCCGAGGACCGCGTCGCCTATCTCAAGCGCGCCAACGCGGTGCGCCGTGGCGCCGACACGCCCGAGGACGATATCGTGGAGACGGACGAGCCGACCGCGGCCATCGAGCTTGGCGAACGGCGCTATGTCGAACTGTCCGCCGCCGAGGAGTTCGTGCTCACGGTGAGCGAGCACGGCTACGGGAAGCGCACTTCCTCATTCGAATATCGCACCACCGGGCGCGGCGGCAAGGGTATCGTCGCCATGGCCGTGACCGGACGCAACGGCCGCATTGTCGCGTCGTTCCCGGTCGAGGAAAGCGACCACATCATGCTGGTGACCAATGGTGGCCAGATGATCCGCTGCCCGGTCAACGGCATCCGCATCGCCGGGCGCGGTACGCAGGGCGTCATCGTTTTTGATACCGCCGACGGCGATCGGGTGGTCTCCGTCGAGCGGTTGAGCGAGGAAGACCAGGACGCCAGCGCATAGCGCGCGCTGCGCTGGGCGCGCCTGCACCAGGGGCCGGCCGCCAACCGGCTCCCGGCGTTCGGGACCGGCTCTAAAGGTCCAGCGTATTCGGCGCGAATATTTCCTCAAGCCCAACCTTGCGCGGCGCCAGGCCCTGTTCGTGGACATAGTCGGCGATCGTCTCGATCACGCGGCGCGCCGCCGTGACGCCGTAGGCCATCGGGTCGGCGGCGAGCGTGCCCTTTGTCTTCTCGTCAAGCAGCCCGACGTCGAAATGTGCCCGCAATCCGGCCTCGGTACGATCGCGCACGCTCTTTTTGGCGGCGATAAAGGCCGCGTAAAGGTTGAGCGCGAGCCAGGGATGCTTCTCGGCCAAGGCACGGCGCAGCACCACGGTATGATTGATCGGATAGATGCCTGTCTTGGCGAAGTAGCGGCGGCCTTCGGCGGCGCGGTCGGAGAAGAGCGGGCGCACGACGCCGCTGGCGGCGAGGTCGATATGGCTGCGATCGACCAAATTGCGCTCCGCGAGATACAAAAGCGTCGCGTCGAGTTCGCCGCGTACCAGCATCTCGCCAATATCGGTCGTCGCGGCGATCTGATTGATGCGCACCCCTTCGGGGGGCTTGAAGCCGGTAGCGCCGGCATGGCTGCGCGCGGGGACGCGCTCCATGAACCAATTGATCTCGCGCGGATGCACGCCGAATTCGTGCTGCAGCACGCCGCGTCCCCAGATCGCCGCCGTCTGCTGGTATTCAGGAACGCCCACGCGCTTGCCGCGCAGCTCGGCGGGGTTGGCGATCGAGGAATTGCGCGCCACCATGACGCGGGTATGAAAGAAATCCCGTGACGTGAAAACCGGGATGGCGACCCAGGGGACCGCGCCGCGCGCGGTCGCGATCAAGAGCGACGACATCGACATTTCGGAAATGTCGAAGTCGCCGAAGCGCAACTGACGCCAGAACATTTCCGAAGGATGGACCGCGGTCGGCAAGAGTTCGACGGCCTGCGCGGTGACGGCGCCGTCGATGATCGGCCGCGTGTACGCATTGTCCGAAAGCGCGATGCTCAGCGGCAATAGCGGCCGGTTCATGAAGGCCTGCTTGGCTCGGGCGGATGACGGCAGCCGCGCCGGCGGTCGATCCAATGATCGGAGCCAGCGAACGGTGGTGGACAACACGGCAACCTATCACGCCGCCGGCCGGCCGGCCATGTGCGGACGCTCCGCGATCCAAAAAAAGAGCACGAGGGCCAGGGTAAACGACGGCGGTCAGCCAAGCACAGCCTGCTGCCGACGATGGGCCAATTCCGCCGCGCGGGGTCGGCGAAGGCGCTGCCGCCGGCGCTCGAAATGTACCGCACTCTCTCCGCGTCATGGCCGGCCCCGCAGGACAACACGCCGGGGCGTTGTCGGAGGGGTGGGGTGGCGGGCTGGCCGAAGCAGGTCCGGCCATGACGCGGAGAGAGTGGGCGAGGGATGAGCGGTATCGTCACCGCGGTCCGAAATTGTCGATTGCGACGACGCGAACGACGCGACGCGCGCCGCCTTGCGCCTGCGACTGGCGTAGGCAAGTCGTTTCGTAATAGGGCCACGCCTGGATCGAGCAATCGTGGCCGTATGCCCTTGTGTCGAGGCGATCCGCCTTGGTCGCGACGTTGACGACCGGCAAAACCGCGTGCGCTTCCACGCCCGGAATGAAGCCAGGCAGCGCCGCGATCGCCGAGGCGATCAGTCCGGCGGCCAAAACGGCTGATGTCAACTTGATCATGCCCGCCCCCCTGTTTCCCTGTCGGCCGCGTTGCGGCCACCCCGATTGTTTGTCGCCTGATGTCGACTGTATGTTCACGCAATCCGCGGCGGGGCGCCGTGATGCCGGTCACAAATTGCGCGAATTTGTATAAATATTTGAAATTAAACGAGAAATACTGTCTGTCCGGGTTCCCGAGCGGGCCCCGGATGGCGGCTCTTGCGACGCCATTGGCTTGCGGCGGGTTCGCCGTCAGGCTAGACCCCCGACATGTCACGCATCGCGCTTTACGCTGGGTCGTTCGATCCGCTCACCAATGGTCATGTCGACGTTGTGCGCCAGGCGGCGCGGCTGGTTGATCGCCTGGTTCTCGCGCTTGGCGTGCACCCCGGCAAAACGCCGCTATTTGCGACGGCGGAGCGGCTGGCGATGCTCGAGGAGGTTTGCCGCAAGGTCGTGGAGACGCAGGGTTGTCAATTCGCCTGCACGACATTC
>JACQAE010000258.1 GCA_016195095.1 Pseudomonadota bacterium | reverse complement strand
TCGCCGCCGCCTATCGCGAGGCGGTGGACTGGATGTATGCCGATTCCAAGGCTGCCGAAATGTACGCGGCCAAGATCAAGCGGCCCATCGACATGATCAAGAATTCGATCGCGTTGTTCCAGCCGAAAAGCGCGATGCAGAGCGAGCGCATGGCCGACCTTGACGGCGCCATCCGCGACGCGGTCAAGCTGAAGTTCCTCGACAAGCCCTTGAGCACGGAACAGGTCGCCGAACTCATCCAAATTCCGCCGCGATAACGGCCGACGGTCGCGGCAGGCGCGCACGCTCAATGTTGCGCGCGTGCGCGCAGGCGCGCGCTGATGATTGCCAGCAGGGCCGAGCGGCCGTCGCCGACGGCGGCGCGAATGGTGTCCTCGCGGCCGATATGGCCCATCTCGCGCTGGCGCTTAACCGTGGCGCTCGCCATGTGCGGCTCGAGGCCAAGTTCGCGCAGCGTGTCGGCGACTTCTTCCATCTCGGCGGCGCGGCGCTCGCCGTGGCTTGTCATGCGCTCGAGATTGTAGGCGATGATGGCGTTCCAATCGAGCGTCGGAAAACTCTTGGCCAATGACGCGATGACCGCGTCCTCGACGCCGGCGCGCGCCGCCGCCACGAAGCACTCGGCGGTGAGCGCCTCCATGCCCTTGATCATGACGCTGCGCACCATCTTGATCGCAGCCGCGGCGCCGATCTCGGGCCCGGCGATCGCGGCGTTCATGCCCAAGGCGGCGAGGAGGGGCAGTGCCGCCTGCGCGTGCGCGCCGGCCATGAGCAGCGGCGTGCGGTGGCGCGCCGGATGCACGGGCGCCATGACGGCGACGTCGACATAACGCGCGGCGGCGCCGAGCATGTCAGCGGTCTGCCGCTTGCGGCCGGGCGAGACCGAATTGATGTCGAGGAAGAATTGGCCGCCAAGGCCGTCCTTGACGGCGCGCGCGGCCGCGAGGCTTTGCGCCGCCGTCACCGCCGAGATGACAATGTCGCTGCCGGCCACGGCGTCGTCGGCGCCGGCCGCCTGGCGCACGCCCAGCCGCGCCGCGGCGGCGCGCAGCGCCTCGCCGTCAGCGCTCGTAAACAGGATATCCCACGCGGCGATGTTTTCGAGGCCTGCCTCGCGCAACCCCTGGGCCAGCGCCTGGCCGGCCTCGCCAAAGCCGATGAAGCTCAACCGGGGCAGATTGCTGCGCGGCATGGACGGCGTTCCTTCGTTTTCGGCGCCGCGTTGCAAGCCGAAGGATCGCTTCGGTTTGAAGGCGACACGTCAATCGTCATGCCGCCGATTGCGACGGAAATCAATGCCGTGGCGGCCGCCGTTGCCGCGTCTCACCCACGCGGCCAATCACTGCTGGCTGACGCCTGGTCGCCCGGTCTGCGCTTCGTTAACGACACACGCCGCGCCGGCCTCAGCGGCCCTGGAAACGCGCCGGCCGCTTCTCGAAAAACGCCCGCACACCCTCGGCATAGTCCTCGGTGGCGCTGGCCTCGCGCTGGAAGTCGCGCTCGAGATCGAGTTGCGTCGAAAGGTCGTTGCTGTAGGCCGCGTCGAGCGCGCGCTTGGTCAGCGCCAGCCCGACAGTCGCGGCGCCGGCGAAATGCTCGCACATCTTTTCCGCTTCCGGCATCAGCTGGTCGTCGTCAATGACCTTCCAGATCAGGCCCCATTGTTCCGCGCGCTCGGCCGACAGCGGCTGCGCGAGCATGCATAGGGCACGCGCGCGCGCCGGGCCGATGAGGCGCGGCAGGAACCAGCTGCCGCCGGCGTCGGGGGCGAGGCCGATACGGGCAAATGCCTGCACGAAGCTCGCCCCGCGTGCCGCCAGCACGATGTCACAAGCGAGCGCGATATTGACGCCGGCCCCCGGCGGCAATTCCGTTGACGGCGGCGACCACCGGCATCGGCAGCGAACGCAGGCGGCGGATCAGTGGATTGTAGTAGCGCTCAAGCGCCGTGCCCGGCACCGGCTTCTCGCCCGGAGCGACGCGGCGCTCGGTGAGGTCCTGCCCGGCGCAGAACGCGCGCCCGGCGCCAGTGATGAGCAGCGCGCGGCAGGTGGCGTCGGAGGCGGCGGCGGCGACCGCGTCGGCAAGCGCGCGATGCGCGGCCTCGTCGAGCGCGTTGAGGCGCTGCGGCCGGTTGAGAATGATGACGCGGTATCCCTCCCGCGTCGTGCTGAGAACCGTCTGCTCCATCGCCGCCGTCTTTCCTGCCTGGCCCGCCGACACCGCCGCCGCGCCACTGACCTATCGGCGCCGGGCAAGAAAATCTACCACCAAGGTAACCTTTCCTCCGCGCCTGGGGTGGGCTATCCTATGGATAGTTTTCGGCGAGCCCTTGGCCTTTCTCGGGGACGGTGCGATAGGCGCCGGTGGCAACCGAAATCCAAGTCGTCATAAATCATTCGGAGGGATAGATATGCACAAGTGGGTCGTCGGGTCTGCCGCGCTGCTGGCCGCGTCGCTGGTGGGACCAGCCAATGCGCAGCAGCCGATCGTCATAAAATTCAGCCACGTCGTCGCGCCCGAAACGCCGAAGGGCAAGGGCGCGGTGAAGTTCCAGGAACTGGCGCAGAAATATACCAACGGCAAGGTCAAGGTCGAGATCTATCCGAATTCGTCGCTGTTCAAGGACAAGGAGGAGCTGGAAGCGTTGCAACTCGGCGCCGTTCAAATGCTGGCGCCGTCGAATTCCAAGTTTGGCCCGATCGGCGTCAAGGAATTCGAGGTGTTCGACCTGCCGTTCATCCTGCCCGACCGCGCCTCGCTGCGGCGCGTGACCGACGGCCCGCTCGGCAGGCGGCTGCTCAAGCTCTTGGAGCCCAAGGGCATGATCGGCCTCGCCTATTGGGACAATGGCTTCAAGCAGTTCAGTGCCAACAGGCCGTTGCGCAAGCCGGAGGATTTCAAGGGCCTCAAGTTCCGCATCCAGTCCTCGAAGGTGCTTGAAGCGCAAATGCGCGCGCTCGGGTCGCTGCCGCAGATCATGGCGTTTTCGGAAGTCTACCAGGCGTTGCAGACCGGCGTCGTGGACGGCCAGGAAAACACCGCCTCGAACATGTACACGCAGAAATTCCACGAGGTGCAGAAATACACGACACGCACCGACCACGGCTATATCGGCTACGTCGTGGTCGTGAACAAGAAGTTCTGGGACGACCTGCCCAAGGACGTCCATGCCAGCCTCGACAAGGCGATGGCGGAAGCGACGGCCTATGCCAATGAAATCTCCAAGTCGGAGAATGACGAGGCGTGGGACGATATCAAGAAGTCGGGCAAGACCGAGATCATCGAGCTCACGGCGGCAGAAAAGGGCGCCTTGAAGGCGGCGATGCAGCCGGTCTATGCGCAGGCGGCGAGCCGCGTTGGCAAGAGCCTGATCGAGGAGTTCGAGCAGGCGGCCAAGGCCGGCGGGACGAACTAAAGCGCGGGAAAGCATGCGATGTGATGAGGCGGCCGCGCGCGGCCGCCTCATTTTTTCTGCCGCGCCGCGGCGGCGGCGGCGATCATGGCGCAGAACTCGATCCGCGCATCATTGGCAAGATTTCATGCTCGATGCGCAGCAAGAGCTTGCTGTGGCGGCCTGGCCTTCTTAACATCGGAGAAAATCCAGACGGGAGGAACGTTCCATGTTGAATCGATTGACCAATAGTTTGAGCCGCCGCCGGCTGCTCGCCGGGGCGGCCGCCTCGGGCGCGCTGTTGGCTGCGCCGGCGCGGCTGCGCGCGCAGGGCGCCGCGCTCAAGGTCGGCGTGCTGCTGCCGCGCTCGGGCGCGCAGGCGGGCATCGGGCAGGACTGCCAACGCGGAGTCGACATCGCGGCGGCCATTCTCAAGGATCTCGGTCTGCCGCCGCTCGCGATCATGAATGCCGACACTGAGACCAGCGTCGAGGTCGCGCGCGCGCGCGCGGAGAAGCTCATCAACGAGGGCGCGCAGCTTCTGATCGGCGCCTTCGATTCCGGGCAATCGAGCGCGATCGCGCAGGTGGCCGAGCAGAAGGGCATTCCCTTCGTCATCAACATCGCCGCCGCCCCGCCGATCACCGAGCAGGGCTACAAGTTCGTGTTCCGCAATTTCCCCACCGCCGGAATGATTCTCGGCGACGCCTTCGCCAACCAGAAGGAAGTATTCGAAGCCAGCGGCAAGGCGCCCAAGTCGGTCGCCTTCCTGCACGTCAACGACACGTTCGGAACGGCGATGAAAAACGGCATCGGCGCCGTCATGCCGAAATTCAACATGCCCTATACGATCGTCGAGCAGATCGCCTACGACCCGACCGCGCGCGATCTTTCGGTGGAAATCGCCAAGGCCAAGGCCACCGGCGCCGAGGCGCTGCTCGTGGTCAGCCGGCTCAACGACGCCATCCTGCTCACGCGCGAACTGGTCAAGCAGCGCTGGTCGCCCATGGGCGTTCTCAGCATGGGCCCCGGCTGGTACGAGGACCAATATCTCAAGACGCTGGGCAAGCTTTCCGACGGTCCGCTTAGCTTCGTGCCGTGGTACGATCCCAACAAGAAGGTGAGCAAGCAGCTTGAGGCCGGCCTTGCCAAGGCATTTCCGGGAATCAATCTCAACACCAACCACATCTACACGTTCGAGGCGCTGATGGTCGCCGCCGACGCCTATAAGCGCGCCGGATCGAGCGACCCCAAGGCTCTAGCCGACGCCATCCGCTCGACCAACATCACCGATAATGTCAGCACCGGCCCCGGCATCGCCTTCAACGCCAAGGGCCAGAACGACAAGCTGAAGAATTCGGGGATCCAGAATCGCGGCGGCAAGCTGGTCGCCGTGGCGCCCAAGGGCGCCGCCAACGCCGAGGTCGAATGGCCGGTCAAGCCCTACAGCCAGCGCGCCTGACCGCGCGCGTCTTTCGGCGGGGCGCGGGCCTGGTCTTCGCCTGAATGTGCGCCACCACAAGGACGGCTGGAGCGCTCCGCGGCATTGGTCACGCGCGGAGGGCTCCGGCGCCCGCCCCGCTGCAATGGCCGTGACGGCCACCCGATCCCCGCCGCGCAGGACCAAAAGGTGCCCGCAGAAATCTATCTCAATGTCGCCGTCAGCGGCCTCCTGACCGGCCTCGTCTACGGGCTGATGGCGCTCGGGCTCTCGGTCATCTATGGCGTGGTGCGCGTGGTCAATTTCGCGCATGGCGAAATGATGACCATCGCCATGTACATCACCATCGTTCTGTTCACGACGTTGCGGCTCGACCCGCTCATGATGATGGTCCCGGTCGCCGCGGTGCTGTTCGCCTTCGGCTATGCATTGCAGGCCGGCATCATCAACCCGTTCATCAACCGTCCCGAGCACAGCCAGTTCATCCTCCTGGTGGCGATCGCGATCATCATCGTCAACGTTCTGCTGATCGTGTTCGGCCCCGACGCGCAGAGCGTACAGACCTCCTATGCCTTCGACAGTTTTCTCGTCGGGCCGCTGATCGTCGATGCGACCAAAGCCTATGCCGGAGCTGCCGCGATCGCGGTGGCGTTGGTGCTGTTCGCGTTTTTCCGCCTCTCGCGCACCGGACAGGCGATCCGCGCCTGCGCCGACAATTACGTCGGGGCGCAGGTCGTCGGGCTCAATGTCAGCCGGCTTTACGCGCTCACCTTCGGCATTGGCGCCGCCTGCGTCGCGGTGGCCGGCTGCGCCATGGTGCTGCTGGTGGACGTGACGCCGCCGCTT
>JACQAE010000257.1 GCA_016195095.1 Pseudomonadota bacterium | reverse complement strand
GCTGCGATCGTCAATGCACGAGCGCCGCTTTGTCAATCAGGTCTTTGCGCAAGCCAAGTGCGAGCCGGCGGCAAAGGTCGAATCGGAATCGATCCTTCACCTGATGTTTCAGGTCCAGTTCACCGAACTTTGTACAATCATTCCCTCACATTTCACGCGCATGCCGGGGTTGCAACCTGGCACGCGCGCGCTCGATCTCGTCGATCCAGTGGTGAGCCAGGAGGTCGCGCTTTACTGGGCCGAGGGCGAAACGGTGATGCCCATGGCCAGCGCGCTCGTGGCGATCGTCAAGAGTTTGAACAAGAGCGGCGAATTAAGGCGGCGTCTCGGCGATCCAACGGCACGCCCGCACAAGCCGCCCACTGGCGACGGCCGACCAACGCCTATTGTTGACGGCAATGGTCCAGCGCGGGCGGCCAAATTGCAATAGCGCCCGCGCTTGGTAACGCGCTGCGCCGACGCGAAATGGCGAGAACATTTTCCGGCGAAGTCGGAAACGGTTCGCCGCAAAAAAATGCGACCAGGCGAAAGAAAACGGAGCGCATCCCGATTCAATTGAAACGGGAAGCGCGCTAGTTTGCCGCCCGCCTGCGGGCCGCGGCAATTCCCTCACGCAGAAACTCCAGCACGCAATCCGCCGGGCGCGCATGCGATAACAGCGCCGTCGCGGTCAGCACCTGCGCATGGGAATAATTTGCCAGTGCCTCGGGATTGTGCCGCGCGAGATAGAAGTGCGGTCCGTCGTGCTCGGCGTTTCCCAAGGACAGGCCGGCGCGCAGAAAATTCCCGCCGCCTGTTTTATCGTCCGGCGCCGGAAGCAAGATTGCCAGGTCAAGAATCTGCGGCCAACACCATGCCGCCGTGCCAGGAAAGGCGCCGAACTCCACCGCTCGTTCGTCGACGGCGACACGCTCAAGCACCGCGGCGGCATTGGCGATCCACGCCGCCAACACACCATGCGCGTCGGAAAACGGTTTTGCCAAATAAGGAACGGCGTCGCCGGTCATGAGAGCGGGAATTTCAAAGGGTAGCGTCATTGCGAACCGGTCGCGATCGAGCCGGCGATGCAGCAATTCGACCAAGACCCAAGCCTCCACCTCGGCCGAAGTGCGGCCGTCGGTCTCGATAACATGCGGGACAACCTGACGGTCTTCCCTGAATTGCAAGGCAAGTCCCGGAAGCCGCAATTCGAGCGTCAATCGCGGCAGGAACTCCTGGGTAACCAATGCCTGCCTCTGCCCGTCCCAGCGTAGCAGTGTGTGGCGGTGGCCGGGCTGCCGCACCATATAGCTGTGCGCCATGCGCGCGAGCCACTGGGCGACGTTGTGAACGTTGTGGCGCGCCGCGCGAAACTCCTCGGGCAGAACATTGCCAACCGGTCGCCACGAAATGCTGCTCATGGCAATGCGTCCTTCACGCCGCTTCGGCGCCATAATAGAGCATGGAGACATGCTCGGCCTGCGCGAAAAACAGCCAACGTTCGATAAGGAGGCCCAGCGCCATGGACAGGGCGGCGACGGCCGCGCCAATAAGCGGGACGAATGTTCCGGGAAGAAGCGTCGAGAGCGATGCCGCTATGGGAACGGCAAAGCCGAAGAGCCAAGCCAGCAGGCGCAAACGCGCGGCGTGCTTGCGCCCGACGCGATATCCCATCTCGCGCATGATGAAATTGGGCTGCGTGTGCGGCGGCTCCAGGTGGCGAACCTTGCCAATATGGCCGAGGCCGGTGGCGGCCTCGATCGTGTAGGTGCGCCGCACTTGGTCAATGGTGCGCCAATACACCCATTTGAGGGCGGCGGCGATTGCCAGGAAGGCGACGACGAACCACGCCGCCCACGCCGCGGCCACGCCAAAGATGTGCTGCAAGAGCGCAAGCAAGACCGCGCCACTGGCGAGGCCAAGGACGACATAGATTGGCGCGGTCAGAGGCTGATGCCATTGGCGGATCGGGCGCAGGGACGCGTAAATCATTCCCGTCGTGAACAGCGTCAGCAGCGCGCAGACAATGCTGGCAAGCGCGAGCAGTGCGACAAGGCCGCCGGTGGCCTCGAGGATCGTCCAGGAAAGCGCCAGTAATCCCGCCGGAACGTAAGTCAGCACGGCCATCACGCCCTCGCGAGATAACCATGAGGTACGCCATTGCGAGAAGGCGCGCCAGGCACGTTCGGGGCGGCCAAGATGCGCCGATGACGCGAGCAGGCCCGCGGTAATGAGAGCAAATGCAAGCCCAAAACCGATGATGACAAACCAACCCCGCTGCGGGACAAGTCCCAGTATCCCAAAGAGCACGAGCCACACCAGCAGGCCGTAACCCGCGCCGGCGGCCGTTGTGAAGAAGATGACGGAATATGCCGGATGCATTGGCGAACCGATGTCAGCGCGAAAGCACGCGATCAACCCAGGCAAACAGCCGCTCGGCCGAGTCTCCACCCGTGCTTTCAGCGGACGCCATGGCGGCGCGCGGTGACGGCGCCATCCTCGCGTCGCGACGCCGGCGCGGCGGCAGGTATTTATTGACCGGCTTATAGCCAAACTCCGGCAGCAGGTCGAAGCCGCCGCGCTCCGCCACCAATTTGGAAACATTGCTCGCAGGGTCGCCAAGGTCGCCAAAATGGCGCGCGCCGGTGGGACAGGCGCGCACGCAGGCAGGGACACGGTCCTCGGGCACGAGGTGTTCGTTATAGATGCGATCAACGCACAGCGTGCATTTCTTCATGACGCCGTGGCCGTAATCGTATTCGCGCGCGCCATAGGGGCAGGCCCAAGAGCACAGCTTGCAGCCAATGCAGGTGTCGGGATTGACCAGCACAATGCCGTCCTCGCTGCGCTTGTAGGAGGCCCCGGTCGGACACACGGTGACGCAGTCGGGCTCCTCGCAGTGCAAGCAGGAGCGGGGAAAATGCACGGTCTGGCTGGTCGGCCCCTCGCCCACCTCAAAGCCGTGCACGCGATTGAGCCAAGCGCCGTTCGGATCAGCGCCGTAGGGTCCTTGATCGGTAAGCGGAGCGGAATATCCCCCCGTGTTCCACTCCTTGCAGCTCGTGGCGCAAGCATGGCAGCCGACGCAAGTGTCAAGGTCGATGACGAGCCCGAGCTTCTTGGCGGTGTTTGCGGGAAGCGCCGTCATCGGGCGGCCTCGCGCAATGCCGTGGCGTCCGTCTGCGCGCGCGGGTAGAGGGCCAAAGTGGGTTTGGCAATGGGCACGAGGCGCTGGCGTATAAGGGTTGGCAATCGATCGACTGGGTTCGCAACACCCTGCATTTCCTTGTGCCCGGCGGCGGGTTCCCACGCAGCAGGCCGTGCGCATGGTTGGATCGGCCGGACTAACGCAATGCGCACGGCACGGCTGCGCCTTCGCCGTTCGGTTCGTGCCTTCGCTGATGCCATAATTGCCCGAACCGCTATCCGAACCGCGCGATCGCGGCGGCGGCGATGTTGGGAGCACGCATGCGCCGCGCGGCGGCGCACGGGCCCGCCGAATTGCGCGGGATGGTGGGGGGGAGCAAGGTGGGCGTAAATGTCATTCTCATTAGTACCCGGTTGATTCAGCATGTGAACGTGGCAAGAGGGCGCCACACGCGGGAATCGTCACGAGACGCTCGATTTCTTTCTTCCGCAGATGCGGCCGGTTACGCCGCCGCGATTCGAATACATCCGACCCAACCTATTTCCTCGGCCATTTTAAGCTTTCGATTTCACAATCGCCGCGGCGGCTTGGCCAGCCGCCTCGGCATAGGCGGGATCGCGGTGAACCATAATCACGGACATTGCGCCGTCCAGCAAGACCAGAATCTGGCGCGCCCGCAGCGGCGCATCGTCGAGCCCGTCGGCGGCAATCAATGACGTCAGCCATTCTTCAAATCGCTTTTTGTGCAGCGCGCCGGCCTTCAAGGCCGGGTGTCCAGGAGTATTGACGAGTTCGGCCGCCGTTCGCAGGAAGCCGCACCCTTTCCATTTTGGGTGCCCGGCCGCCCGCGCGACCCTTTGAAACATCCCTTCGATCTTTTCCGATAGCCCCCCCTCGGTCTCGTCCAACCAGCGCATGAACGTAGCCAAGGTCGGTTGGTCGCGCGCGGCGAGGTAGGCCGCGACAAGCTCGTCCTTGCTCACGAAATGATAGTAGAGCGTGCGCTTTGTAACGCCGGCGCGCGCGGCGATTGCATCCATGCTGACACCGCGAACGCCTTCGCCATAGAACAGGTCAACGGCGGCAGCAATGATCAATTCGCGCGTCGTTAAGGGGGCCTGGGTCATGCCGTGATGTATACCGACTAGTGAATATACATGGGCGACTTGCGCCGTCAACATCGCCCTTGGGTCAAATTCGTGACGAGGCAACCTGCATGGCCGACACCGTACTTTGCGAAACCCGGGATAAGGTGGCCCTGATGACGCTCAACCGACCCGCAAAACTCAACGCACTCGATTACGAGCTGATCGACCGGCTCATGGTGCTTCTCGACGACATCGAATGCGACAACGCGATCCGGGTCGTCATCCTGACCGGCGCCGGCGATCGCGCGTTCAGTTCGGGCGCCGATATTGCTTGCTTCGCACCAAGCATCAACGATGGCCCGGACGTGGCGCTGCGAGACTTTGTACGGCGCGGACAGCGCATGACCGCGCGCATTGAGTCGTTTTCAAAGCCCATTATCGTGGCCGTCAACGGAATTGCCCATGGTGGCGGTTCGGAGATAACCGAAGCTGCGCCACTTGCGATCGCAAGCGAACGCGCCGAATTTTGCAAGGCGGAAATAACTCTTGGATTTGCCCCGCCGTTCGGCGGGTCGCAGCGTTTGCCGCGTCTTATCGGGCGCAAGCGCGCGCTGCGCATGATCCTGACCGGCGAACCGATCGGCGCGATCCAGGCGCGAGATTTTGGGCTGGTCAACGAGGTCGTCCCGCATGAGCGGCTGCTCCCCGAAGCATTCGCGTTGGCCGCCAAAATCATCGAAAAATCCCCACTGGCCGTGGCTGCATGCCTGGGCAGCGTCACGCGCGGGATCAACGTCGCGATCGACGAAGGTCTCTGCATCGAAGCCAATTATTTTGCCCGCATGGCACCGACGCATGACATCAAGGAAGGCATCGCCGCCTGGCTTGAGCGGCGCAAGCCGCGGTTTACCGGGACTTAGAGCCTCGTGCGGCTTTGATGGAATCAAAGCCGGGGCTCTCATTTTTGTCTTGACGCGTTTTCTTCGCGCGAATTGGTACCCACTTCGCTCGAAAACGCTCTATGGCGGCAAACTCATCGCACCGTTGAACGCGAACAACCCAGTCAGGTTCATGACTGAAATATCCGCAACGACTTGCGACTGCGGCCGAGATCGCGCCGCACCTACATCGGTGGCGTGACGCCACGACCGACATTGATCGCGGCAGCCGAGAGCGAGCCGTCGGGCTGACGTTCGGCCCGGATAATGATGACCTGCGCGCCAAGTTTCACCTCGGCCTTGTCGCCGGGCGCATAGGCAACGATTGGCGTGGTGGGAGCAACAATGATTTTCTTCTCGCCGTCCTTATATTTCACGATGATGGTCTGACCATCGACGCCGGCGACGGTCGTCGCCACGCTGGCGTTGGTCATCGTGCTCCCGGGCTGCACGTCCCAAGGATGATGCCCCTCGGCCAATCCGCGCATCTGCTCGAGAAATATATGCACGGCCACGGCTTTCTGCGTTCCATCCGGCTGCGGCATCGCGGCAACGCCAATATAGGAATTCGGCTTAATGTCGGCGAGCGTCGCCTTGACCAGGGCGAGAACGCGCGCGTTGTCCGCGAGCTTGACCTGCACGTCCGTGCCGTCGCGTGCCTTGATCGTCAGCACCTGGCCATCGATTTTCTCGATCTGCCCGCGCACACGCACGATTTGCGGTTGCTGCGCAAACACCGACGTCGTCGCCAGCAGCAAACCAGCGAAAATTACGCATAAAACCCGTCCGTGGATCCTGCGCATCTTAATCCTCCCCGTTGACGCCAGCCTGACCAAACCGGCGTGGTCCCATATTAACACCGCGGGCGGCGCGTTATTCCGCCGCGCCGTCTTTCCGTGATCGGGGCTTTGAACGCCGGCGCGGCGATACCACCGCCCCCTCCGGCTTTATCTGCGGCGGTTTAGGGTTCGCCTTGGCCAAATCCGCTTCCACCAGCGCGCGCAGTTCGGGAGTAACTTCCGGAGTGACCCCGTACCAAAGCGCGAAGCCACGCACGGCCTGGTGCAACAACATGCCAAGGCCATCGGCGACGCGCAGGCCGCGACGCCTAGCGGCACAAATCAGCGCCGTCTCGAGCGGCACATAGACTTCGTCGACGATGACGGCGCTGTCGGGCAACGCCTTGAGATTGACGTCGAGCGTCGGCTGACCCTCCATTCCGAGCGATGTCGTGTTGACCAGAAGCTGCGCGCCCGATAACAGGCCCGTCATTTCTTGCCATTGCGCCGCGTGCGCCTGCGAGCCGAACCGGTTGCAAAGGCGCTCGGCGCGCTCGAAGGTCCGGTTGACCACATGAACAAGTCCGGCGCCCCGCTCGATGAGGCCAAAGACGACGGCGTGCGCCGCGCCACCGGCGCCCAGCACGACCGCCTTCTCCAGACCGGAATCCCAATTCGGCACCGTCGCGTCCAAATTGCCGAGGAAACCTTCGACATCCGTGTTGGTTGACTTGAGCCGCGACCCTTCGAACCACAGCGTATTCGCCGCACCCACGGCGCGCGCGC
>JACQAE010000274.1 GCA_016195095.1 Pseudomonadota bacterium | reverse complement strand
TCCTGCTCGCTGACCAGCGTGATGCGGCACGTATCGCACATCTTGAGCATGTCGAGGCGGGCCTTGGAATCTTTGAACATCCAGTGCTTGCCCTCGAGCCTGGCGGTAATGCGCTCGATCATGCTGCGCACCCCGAAGGGCGTGCCGCAGCGAATGCAGGCGAACGGCTCCTCCTCCTTGAGCACAAGCGCCGTCGCCATCGCCGCGCGGAAGTCGAGCTGCGCGGTCAGCGTGATCACCTTTTCCGGGCAGGTGGCCTTGCACAGGCCGCATTGCACGCAGGCGTCCTCGGAGAAACGCAGCGTCGGGCGCTCGGGATCATCGCCAAGCGCCCCGGTGGGACAGGCGGAAACGCAGGCCAGGCACAGCGTGCAACCCTCGACATTGATATCGACGCGGCCGAATGGCGCGCCTTGCGGCAGCGCGATGACGTCGACCGGCGCCGGCGCGGCGCGTTGCATCTCGCGCAACGCCAGCCGCAGGACGTCGCGCTTGCCGCCGACCGGCGCGAAGGCCGCCGGCCGCGGCGCGGGCGTACCCGGCGCAATGGCGGCCAGTGCCGCCGCGAGTTCGTCGGGATCATCCGCCGCGATCGCCGACACGCGCGCGGCGCCGAAGCCAAGCCCGCCGACGATGGTCTGCGCCAGCGCGATGGTGGCTTCGAGGCCGGCGCTGTCGTGGCGCGGACGCGCGCGCGTCAGAAAGCGCAGCGCCGCGGCGCCATAGGCGAAGGCGGCGGCGATGGTTTCGAGGCCGACCTGGGTGACCTCGTTGACGCAAAACGGCAGCACGTTCGCCGCCAGGCCGTCGCCATGGCGCGCCAGCGCGTCGATGAGCGCGCCGCCATGCTCCTCGTCATGCACGAGCACGACCGGCGCCAGGCCGCCAGCGCCGCGATAGACCTGCAACAACGTGCGCAGCTTGCGCATGAGCGCGTCGGCGGGCGGCAGCGCGTAGGAGGCGGCGCCGGTCGGACAGACGGCGGCGCATTGGCCGCAGCCGGCGCAAATGCGCGCATCGATGGCGACGTGGTCGCCGGCCGGCGCGATGGCGCCGGTCGGGCACAGATCGAGGCAGCGCCGGCAGCCGACGATCTTGGAGCGTGAGTGCGCGCAGAGGTTTTCGCTGAAAGTCACGTAGCGCGGACGGTCGAACGTGCCGACGAGGTCGCGCGCCTTGAGCACGGCGCGCAATACCGCCGCCGGATCGCCAGGATCGGCGCGCAGGTAGCCGTCGCGCAGGTCGGCCGCGGGAAACAGCGCCGGACCGCCGGACAGGTCAAGGATAATGTCACAATGCGAGACGGCGCCGTCGCGGCCGGCGTCGAATTGCAGCGTCGCGCGCGAGGACGGCGCCGGCGTCGCGTAGCCGTCGACGGTGACCTCGAACGCTCCGAGACTGCCCGTTGCCGCGCGGACGCTGCCCTTGACCACCGGAAATTCGCTGACGCGGCGTGGCGCGACATCGCGCGCATGCGTGACCAGGACCGTGATATCGAGGTGGTCCTTGAGCAGGGCCGCGGCTTCCAGCGCGCTTTCGTCGCGACCGCAAATCAGGACGACGCCCTCGCTTGCGACCTCAACGAACGGCGTTTGCGGCATCGGCTCGGCGGCGGCGGCGAGGAGGGCGGCCATTTTCGGCCCGGCCTGGCGGGCGGCCCTCGACCAGCCCGCCGTCTCGCGGATATTGGCAAAGCTGATGGCGGCCGACGCCTGCATTTCCTCCGCAATTTCCGCGAACAGCGGCGCTTCCTGCGTGCAGCCGACGCTCATCGGGACGCCGGCCGCCACGGCGGCGCGGAAACGATCGAGTTCCGCGCGGCACAGATGGCGCGCCGTATCGACCCGCGCACCCGGACAGGCCTTGCGCACCGCATCGGCGTCGAGCGGCATCGTATCCTCGCAGGAACATATCAGGATAGTCCGCGACGGGTCTGTCATGCTCTCCTCGCTGCGCTCGCCGCGCGGGCGATCGCGCTGGCAACACCGTTGCGCAGGTTGTAATTGTAACAGCTATTGAATGGTCGCTGAAAAAGATAGGTGCCGCAGCGCAAATGTCGGTCGGTTCCAAAAAAGGCGGTTCGCCGGTTGCGCGGCCCGCGCTCGATCTGCCGCCGCCCTACCGCCTGGTCACACTGCGGGAAGTGGGCGACGCGCATGCGCATGCTTGCGCCACGGCGGGCGAGGATGGCGCCGGAACCCTGGTCTATGTCGGGCGCTTCGACCTGGCCGAATTCGCCGTGGTGCTGGAGCCGGATGAGCCCTTGGTCGGCGCCCGGCGGGCATTCTATGCCGGCTGCGTCGCGCTCGGCGACGCGCTCTTGACGATCGCGCCGCCGGAAAAACCCATTGAATTCGAGTGGCCCGGCAGCATCCGGGTGGACGGCGGCCTGGTCGGCGGCGCGCGGCTTGGCTGGCCGCCGGCGGCCGCGGAGGATGCCGTCCCCGACTGGCTCGTGTTCTCCGCGATGATCCGCACGGTATCGCTCGGTGACGAGGAACCGGGCGTGCGCCCGCTCTCTACCGCGCTCGACGAGGAGGGATTCGACACCCAGGGAAGTGAGTTCCTGGTCGCCAGTTTCGCGCGCCATTTGATGGCCGCCATCGATGCGTGGCAGGAAGGCGGTTTCGTGGCGATCGCCAAGAGCTACCTGCCGCGATTGGCGGTGGAACCGGGCGTGCGGCGCGAAATCGACGGCAATGGCGACCTCATCGTGCGCCGCGTGGGCGGCGGCGTCGAGCGGCGCGCGCTCCTCGCCGCGCTCGCGGCGCCGGATTGGCTCGATCCTCATGGCGGCGGGCCGCGGCGATGAAGCTTTTGCGCACGATCCGGCTCGATGTCTCCGATACGTTTATCTTTCCGCGCGCCGCGGAGCCCGGCGAATGGGCGGTGCCTGGCTCGTTCCTCTACTGGGACCGCGAGCTGGCAACGCTCGAAGGCCGCGAGCGCGCCGCCTTCCGCGCCGGCTTCCTTGGCGTCGCATCGTTCGGGCATTCGACGCTGGCGCAGATCGTGGAGGCAAGTGCGACGCAGCATTCCGAACTGGTCGCCACCCTCGCCGATCGCCTTGTCGCCCATTGCGGCGCGCCCGACATGGCGCGCGCGCAAGCGGCCGCGCAGGAGGAGATTGCTTTCGCCGCCTCGCTTTGCGGCCATCCCGCCGACACGCTGATCGCCATGCATCGCACGCTTGCGGACGGGGAAATTCGCGAGGCATTCCGCACCTTGCGCCCGCGCGCCGGCGCCAAGCCGCTGCGCGCGTTTTCCTTCCTTCAGGTCGAGGGCGAGGACGACGCAGGTGAACCAGCGGACGCGATCAGGCTCGCCGACCTTACGCGGGAGGGCGGCGGATGAATGATTTCTGGCTGTCCTGCGGGCACCACCTGCTCGACCGCGACGCCGGCGGCGGCCTCGTCGTCAGCGACGAATTTCTCAAGGCGTATTTCGCGCGCCCGGAGCTCATCCCGCCGCCCGAAGCGTGCGCGGCCGAGCGCGCGCTACATGCGGCGCTGCTGCAAACCCCGCGGCGCCCGCTTACCGGCGCCGATATCGCGGCCATCGCCGACGCCGACGCGCGCGAGAACTGGACCGCGATGCAGGCGTTTCGCGACCACCTGCTGCGTTATCGCACGATCGAGGCCGCCTATCTGGCGCTGGTCAGGAACGGCGTCGGATCGACGCCACCACTGTTCATCAGCCAGATCGTCCACGTGATCCTGCGCAACGCGCTCGACGGCTGCGACGACGCGCAGATGTTGCGCGCCGGCGAATTGTTCTTCCGCCAACAGCGCATGACGCTGCACGAAGGATCTCTCCTTGCCGCCGATGAGGAGCGCATCGCCGGCTCCCGGCCGCTGCCACTGTCGCCGCTCGTCGCCATGCTCGGGACCGCCATAGCCGCCGATATCGACGTGCTGACGGGCGACAATGCCCACACCTATTGGGAGCGCAGCGACCGCTTCGACATGGCGCTCGACCTGACCGGCGGACGCGCGGGAATCGCGGCGCTGGCGAAGGTGATCGCGCGCTGGGTCGGTCATCTTTTCGGTACGCCGGTTGACGTCGAGCCGTTGGTCGAGATGCGCGATGTGGCATTGACGTGGTATGTCGGGCTCGATGCCGAGGGAACGCGCATCGGCGACGCGCTGTGGAATGGCGAGGATATCGACGCGCGCACGCGCGAACGCGTGGTCGGATTATTCGCGCTGCGATTCCGCGACGCCGCGGACGTGATTGAAAAAATGGCCAACGCGCCGGTGCATCTGATCATGGCGATGACCGCTGACAACGTGCTGCGACTCAAGCCGCAGAACCTAGTCACCGGCTTGCCGCTGCGGCGTGCGCAGGCGGTGAGTTGAACATGGTCGCGCCGCTCGTCAGCCTCCTCGTCGGCGTCGTCGTGGAACGGCGCAAGGCGGTGAGCCAGTGGACGGACTATGTGTGGCGCCCGCTCGCCGTGCTGCCCGCCGTGCCCGCCGCCCCGCCCTGGACGCAACTCGACGGCGACGCGACATGCGCGAGTTATTTCATCGGCACGGCGCAGATCGCGCTCTACCGCAGCGAAACCGCGCTCTATCGCGACAATCTGGCGTCGGGCGCGCCGGCACTGTGGGTCATCTTGCGTTCGACCGACGGTGATCCCGCGGTCGCACTGGTCGCGGTGACCGCGGACCCAAGCGAAGGCGAGGCCTATACCGAGGCGGGTTCCGACCTCGTCGAGATCGTCCCCATGCCGCAATCGGTCCGTGATACGATCGACGCGTTCATCGTCGAGCATCACGTCGAGCAACCGTTCGTCAAACGCCAGCGTGACCGCACCGACACACATTCGCCGGCACGCCGCGACGCGAACGGACGAAAGGACGAACCGCGTGAGTGACGACGCGAACTTCCTCGCGCGCTGGTCGCGC
>JACQAE010000273.1 GCA_016195095.1 Pseudomonadota bacterium | reverse complement strand
CGAGATGATCGGCGCGCATGCGCATGACGCCGAGACCCTGGCCCTCCGTCCGCCGCGCCCCGGGCGCGCGCTCCATCGCCGCATCAGATGGACCGGGTGCGGGAACAAACCGCTGGCGCAGCGCGTCGTAGCGGCAGAACGCCAGGCGCCCACCGAAGATATCCTTGAGTGCGCAGGCGTAATTGCGTTCGATCCGCAGCGTTCCATTTGCCTGTCGGCCTCCAGCCCTGAGGCTGGTCGTCAAATCCATCCAGATGCGGTTTGGTCGACCCGTGTCGCCTGAATTCCGCGTATTCATCGGCCTGCCGCGATTGCAACCACATGCAAACCGCCATCTGCGGCGATCACATCGTTCCGGTCAAGTCACCCGGCGTACGGCCACAATTCCAACGAGCCCGATTAGCCAGCAAATTTGCTTGAAAAACGGCGCATGGAAGGGCAAGGATTTCACGGTGGGCGCGCCGATCGACGGTCGGGATGGCTGCCGTCGGCGCGAATGCGTGGGTCGCCTTCGCGGCCGCGTTGCCCAGTTTGC
Source organism: Pseudomonadota bacterium (assembly GCA_016195095.1). GTDB lineage: Bacteria > Pseudomonadota > Alphaproteobacteria > Rhizobiales > Xanthobacteraceae > JACQAE01. Next base: position 4,051 of record JACQAE010000273.1, on the reverse strand, counting down.
TCCTCGCTCGCCCGAACGCATTGCAGGCGAAGGCACGTCAGCAAGGTCATCCACGGTCCGGCTGGATTGCAGATAGTGATGTTTGATTGGCTGCGTCGAAGATTGCTTGCCGATCGCCATGGCACGCCGGCCATCGTGCTGCGGCTGTTGCGCACCGACGCCTATGCGCACCGCTGGTCATATGCGCTGGCCTTCGTGTTCATGGGCGCGGCCGCTGCCAGCACGGCAGGCTGCGCCTATCTATTGGGCAGTTCGGTCAATCAGGCCTACGTCGATCGCAGCTTGCGAGGCGTGGTGCTGCTGAGCATCGCCACGATCGTTCTGTTCGTGATCAAGGGACTGGCGACCTACGCGCAGACGGTCATCCTCTCGCGCATCAGCAACAGTATTGTCGCCGACAACCAGCGGCGCATGTTCGACAAATTGCTGACGGAAAGTCTCGGCTATTTTGCGCCATTCCATTCGTCCGAATTCATCGCGCGGCTTGGCGCCGGCGTCGCGGCCGTGAGCCAGGTGCTGGCGCTGTTGATCAACGGCGTCGGCCGGGATCTTCTCGCGTTGGTCGCTCTCGTCGGCGTGATGGTTTTCCAGGAACCGTTACTCTCCTTCATCGGTCTGGTTGTGGCGCCACCGATATTGTTCGGCATGCGCAAGATCGTACGCCGCATCCATCAAATCGCGTTAACGCAATTCGCCGGCGGCACGAAGATCATCGAGACGATGCAGGAGACTTTGCAGGGGCTGCGCGTTGTCAAGGCATTTACCCTCGAAGAGGACATGCGTAACCGTTTTTTTGCGAGCGTTGCCGATATCGAGCGTGCCGCCAATAAGATGGCGCGCGTGTCAAACCGAGCGAGCCCACTGATGGAAGCGCTTGGCGGTTTTGCGATCGCCTTGGTACTGATCTATGCGGGATACCGTGTCATCGAAAGCGGCGCGGCGCCGGGGCAGTTTTTCTCCTTTATCACCGCTTTCATCATGGCCTATGAGCCGGCCAAGCGGCTCGTGCGGCTCAACGTCGATCTGCAGCGCCAGATGGTCGGGGTGCGCGTGTTGTTCGAGGTGCTCGACAGCCCGCCAAGCGAGCCAGCGGATCATCATCGCCCAGCGCTGGTCATGAGCGCGGCGCGCGTCGAATTCGCCAATGTCGATTTCGCCTATCGCGCCAACGAGCCGGTCATTCGCGCCATGTCGTTCGTTGCCTTACCCGGCCAGACGACCGCGCTTGTCGGTCCCTCCGGCGGCGGCAAATCGACGGTAATCAGCCTCTTGCTGCGCTTCTACGAGCCGAGCGGCGGAAAGATCGTCATCGATGGACAGGATATCGTTTCGTTTTCGCGGCGCTCGTTGCGAAGGCAGGTTGGCTATGTTGGACAGAATGTGCACCTCTTTCGCGGCACGATCCGCGAGAACATCGCATTCGGCCGTCCGGGGGCGACGCAGGCCGACATCATTGCCGCCGCTCGCGGCGCGCATGCGCATGAATTCATCAAGGAGTTCCCGCTCGGATATGACACGCCGGTCGGCGAGCACGGCATGCAATTGTCAGGCGGACAGCGACAGCGCGTATCGATCGCGCGCGCGCTGATCAAGGACGCGCCGCTGATCTTGCTCGACGAGGCAACCGCCGCGCTTGATTCGGAATCCGAACGTTACGTGCAGAACGCATTGGCCGAGTTGACCAAGGGCCGCACGACCATCGTCATCGCCCACCGGCTGTCGACGATCATGCACGCGGATTCAATCCTTGTCGTGGAGGCCGGCGCGATCGTCGAGCAAGGTCGGCATTCCGAACTTCTGCGCCAAGGCGGCCGCTATGCCACCTTTTACCGGCTGCAGCTGCAAGAGCAGGACCGGCCAGGACACGCGTCGACGTCGGCCCTCATCGTCGCTCCGGCCGCCGAATAGCCGCGCCCCCGCGGCGCCCTGGCGCGAATTTGCCTCAAGCGATTCCAATGGCTGCCGGCAATTCCGCCAGCGTGCGGATCTCGCGGTCGGGGGCGCCAGGAAGTTTTTCCCGCCGCTGACCATAGCGATTACACCACACCACCCGCATGCCGAAGGCCGAGGCCGCATAGGCGTCCCAGGCATTCGACGACTGGAACGACATGTTCGCCGCGGCAACGGCAAGGCGATCGACCGCAAGTTGATAGACCTTGGCGTGCGGCTTGAACACGCCGACCGCCTCCACGGAGAGGACGTGATCGATCAGGCTGCTGAGCCTGGCGCTGTCGACGACGGCCTTGAGCATCGCCGGCGAACCGTTCGAGAGGATCGCCGTCTGTATCCCGGCTTTCTTGAGGCGCGCGAGCATGTCGGGCACTTCGGGAAAAACATCAAGCGAAAGATACAGGTTCATCAGCCGATCGCGCAGCGCGGCATTTTCCAACCCGATGGTCGCCAGCGAAAAATCGAGTGCGTCGCCGGTCACCTGCCAGAAATCCGCATGATGGCCCTGCACTGCCCGCAGCCAGGTGTATTGCAGTTGCTTGTCGCGCCATAAAGCGACCAGGCGGTCCAAATTGTCGCCCAATACATCGCGACAGCGCGCGGCCGCCGAACCGTAATCGAACAGCGTGCCATAGGCATCGAAAACGCAGGCCTTTACTCCTGCAAGTGGCTCCGTCGTCATTCTCGCCGCCCTCTATTGCAAACTTTGATCGCGGATTTTCCAACGCACTCGATTGACACACAGGCGTGGCACGCCGAAGTGCCGCGCACGGGTTCAAGGCCGAGCAGCCATCCGCCCGCGCCACGCTAGCGCACCTGCCCGCGCCGATCATGCAATTTCTCGCGACTGGAGAATGGCGGTCGCGAATGACCGCAAGCCTGCGGCCGCCAGATGCGGATGTCGATACCTTGCGGACAACGAAGACGCCGTGACGATGCATGACGAAGCAAAACATTTGCAAATCGCTTAGGCAACGGGTTGGCGCGACGATAATCGATACCTGCTGCAACCACGGATTCGGCGGCGCTCGTTCTGTTCGATGGAAAAAGGCCGAGGACGGATTCCTATCAGCGTCAGATGCCAGGCGGCCGGGACGCCGAACTGCGTGAATACGACATTTGGCGAGCCGCCATTTCGTAATGGAACAGGAAACCTCACTATCGATCCAGACCGGACAAGGTCCGATCCCAATATCGGCGACCGCGGCTCATTCTTGCATCGGCTTGGCAGGATAATCGGTCGTAGCACATGCGCCGGGCGCGCGCCGCCGACGTGGCTGCGACACCGCGCGCTGCATGAACGCAAGCGAACGCGGCCCACGCGTTAACGTCGCAATGCCCAATTATTTTGCGCTGCACAATTTTTTTCCAATTGCAGCCTCAACGAGCAAGGCGGCGCTATAGGCATCGCGCTCCATTTTTTCAACTCATTGATTTCATGGCGAGTTTGTCACTTCCGCGAACTGGCACGCCGCTTGAATAGGAATCGACGAGCAGCGCCGCCGCGGCTGCGACGGCACTCCCGCATACCGCGATGGGCGGGCGTATCGCCGAATTCGGCAGTGCCGCGGAGTCCCCCGCGCCACCTCGGGGCGGCGCTTTCATTGCCAACGCGGCGAGCGAGCCAGGCATGACCATGTCGAAAGGACAAAGGACGAAATGACGACGAGCAGAAAACGGATGTCGCGAATTTCTCGCGTCAGCCGACGAAAATTCCTAAGCGCGAGCGTGGCCGCAACCGCGCTTGCCGCAGGCGGCGTCGCCGAGCGGATATTTTCGCCGGGGATCGCGCGCGCCGCGCTCAAGCCGGAGAAGGAGGACCTCAAATTCGGCTTCATCAAGCTGACCGACATGGCGCCGATCGCGATCGCCAAGGAGCTTGGCTATTTCGAGGACGAAGGTCTCTTTGTCGCGGTTGAGCCGCAGGCCAATTGGAAGGTTCTGCTCGATCGCGTCATTACCGGCGAACTCGACGGTGCGCAGATGCTGGCAGGCCAACCGCTCGGCGCCACCATCGGCTTCGGGACCAAGGCGCATATCATCACGCCATTCTCGATGGACCTCAACGGCAACGGCATCACCGTGTCCAACGCCGTCTGGG
>JACQAE010000251.1 GCA_016195095.1 Pseudomonadota bacterium | reverse complement strand
GGCAGTGCAACGGCCCGTTTACGCATGTTACCCTCCTCGGATACGCAACGCCTGACAGTGAGTACGTAGTCGAATGGCAACGGTTTTTTGATGGCGTGGGTTTATGCCCATATTTCACAAGCTCGCGGGCGCCGGGCGGACGTGTTAGAGCATTTTGCGACGTTAAATGAGCTGGTTGGTGGCGGAAAAAGCGGCGGAACCGGTGAAACCGGGGCAATTCATGAATTTCGGAACCGCAGGTAGCGCGTTACGTAAACTGGACCGGCCGCGAGGGCGCGATGGCGACGCCACTTAAGACGATTGATACGGCGGCCGAACTGGCAGCGATGATGCATGACATGGGCGCGAATTCACGTGCGGCCGCACGTGCGCTGGCGCTTGCGCCGAAATCGAAAAAAGATAATGCTCTCAAAGAGATGTCGAGTTTCATCCGGGCTTGCTCCAGTGTCATCCAGGCGGCAAATGACGAGGACGTAGCAGCTGCCCGGGCCGCCGGCGCAAGCCCAGCCTCCATCGATCGGCTCGCGCTCGACGCGCGCCGAATCGCCGGCATGGCCGATGCTGTCGAGATGGTCGCGACACTGCCCGATCCGGTCGGAACGGTGATGGAGCGCTACCGGCGCCCCAACGGCATGGTCATTGAGCGCATTCGCGTTCCACTCGGCGTGATCGGGGTTATTTTCGAAAGCCGCCCAAACGTCACCGCGGACGCCGGTGCGCTTGCACTCAAGGCCGGCAATGCAGTCATTCTGCGCGGGGGGTCTGACGCGTTCCGGTCCGCGCGTGCCGTCCATGCCGCGCTTGTGGAAGGGTTACGCGCCGCCGGTGTGCCGATGCACGCCATACAGTTTGTACCGACCCGCGAACGGGCGGCGGTCGGAATGATGCTTAGCGGTCTGGGCGGCGCCATCGACGTGATCGTGCCCCGTGGCGGAAAGAGCCTCGTCGCGCGCGTGCAGGCGGAGGCGCGCGTACCGGTATTCGCGCACCTTGAAGGCGTATGCCATGTCTATGTCGACGGTTCGGCGGATCTTGAAATGGCTAAGGCAATCGTGCTCAACGCGAAAATGCGTCGTACCGGCGTATGCGGCGCCGCCGAAACATTGTTGGTCGACCGCGCCTGCGTGCCAACGCATCTTGGAGCGCTCGTGACCATGCTGCTCGACGCCGGTTGCGAGGTGCGCGGCGATGCCGAAACGCGCGCCACCGATGCGCGGGTCAAGCCGGCGGGCGAGGAAGATTGGCCAGCCGAATACCTCGATGCCGTCATTGCCGCGCGCGTTGTCAACGGCGTTGCTGGGGCGATCGAGCATATCGAACGCTATGGCTCGCACCATACCGACGCCATTGTGGCCGCCGACCAGGCCGCGGCGGATCGGTTCCTTCGCGAGGTCGATTCGGCGATCGTTCTGCATAATGCATCGACGCAATTCGCCGACGGCGGTGAATTCGGATTTGGCGCGGAAATTGGCATCGCCACCGGGCGCATGCATGCGCGCGGCCCGATCGGGGTCGAACAGCTCTGCACCTTCAAATATCGTGTGCGCGGGGCAGGGCAGGTTCGGCCGTGATTGCGCTTGGGCGCGGGACGCGCTGCCGCGTGGCGGCAATTTTCGATTGCTGGATCATACCCGTGCCGGTCGCCGGGACGCCCACAGGTGCCGATGGTGTCCGGTGTGATTGATGGATACCCGTGTGACGATTGAATATAGTTCTGCCCCTCCTCGCCGATCCAACCGAGAGGACGATGCTGCTGAGGCAAGCCAGCGCGTTTCGCGCCTCGTCCTTCCGCCACACGCGCCAGGATTGTGTATCGGAATTTTCGGCGGCACCTTCGATCCGCCGCACGAGGCGCATCTTGCCGCCTGCCTCTTGGCGATGAAGCGGTTGGGGCTTGACCGCGTTTGGTGGCTGGTGACGCCAGGAAACCCACTCAAGGATACGAGGCATCTGGCGCCGCTTGGAGAACGCGTCGCGGCCGCGCGGCTTCTGGCGCGTCATCCGCGCATTGACGTGACCGACGTCGAGGCGCATATCGGAACGCGTTACACCTACGACACCATTGCTTGGCTCGTGGCACGCTGTCCGGGCGTGCGTTTCGTCTGGATCATGGGGGCCGACAATCTCCGCAGCTTTCATCGCTGGCAGAAATGGCGGCGAATCGCCGATTTGGTGGCGATAGCGGTGATCGATCGGCTGGGCCCGAGCCTTTATGCGGCGTCAGGTCCGGCCGGCCGGGCTCTCGCCCGCTATCGCATCGCCGATACGGCCATGCGTGGACTGGCGCGCCGCCGCCCTCCGGCATGGACGTTAATTCACGGGCTTAAATCGCCGCTGTCATCCACGGCGCTGCGGGCAGCGCGGCGGCGGTCAAGAAAACGGCGCGGAACCGCGCAAAATCGCGGATAGGCACCGGCGCGAGGTTGAAACTTACGACGCCGCGCGCATATGTTTGACAAGTGAGCCCGGGCGGGAGTGTTCGGGTCGTCAAACGAAGAGGAACGCCACTGTCCATAGCCACGTCGTCACGGGCATCTCGCCGCAAACCCATTTTGGCCGCCAGTCCGCGTCCAGATGCCGAGGAGGCCCTGCGTCGCGTTCTCGCCACGCTCGAAGACATGAAGGCGCAGGAAACGTTGACCATCGATATGGCCGCAAGGTCCTCGATCGGCGACTACATGGTCGTCACGTCCGGTCGTTCTAATCGTCATGTCGGCTCGGTCGCCGATCGTGTTGTGGAGGACCTCGCGCGGGCCGGGATTCGCGGTATCCGCGTCGAGGGCAAGCCGCATTGCGACTGGGTGTTGATCGACGCCGGCGACGTTATCGTGCACGTGTTCCGGCCGGACGTCCGCGCCTTTTACAATCTGGAAAAAATGTGGGCGCCCGATGGCGCCGGCCATGTTCATACGCGCTAAGGCCGAGCAATCCGATGCGGTTGGCGATCGCTGCGATAGGCCGGCTAAAATCAGGTCTCGAGCGCGATATGGCGGCGCGCTACCGCGAGCGCGCCGAGAAAGCCGGGCGCAACGTTGCGCTGCGGCCCCTCGATATCGTCGAAATTCGTGAGAGCCGCGCCGCGCATGTTCAGCAACGGCTTGTCGAGGAAGCGGGAGCGCTAACCGCGACCGTTCCCGATGGCGCGATCATGATTGCCCTCGACGAACGCGGTGAAAATATCGCAAGCGTTGCGCTGGCGCGTTGCCTGGAAGGCTGGCGCGATTCAGGTCGCACGGCCACTTTCTTTCTCGTCGGTGGGGCGGACGGACTTGAACAATCGGTCATAAGGAGCGCCGACCTGCGGCTCGCGTTCGGCGCCACCACGTGGCCACATCAATTGGTGCGAATTATGTTGCTGGAGCAGGTCTACCGTGCGGTCACGATTCTGTCCGGCCACCCCTACCATCGCGCGTGACGCCGATACTGAAATTGCCACTGCATCATATTGCCGTGATGCGGGAGCCTGACGCGATCCTGCCCCAATCCGATGGCAAGATTTGCCATGGCCGAATGCTGCCAAGCGCGCGCGCGGCGATCATGGTGCGATCTCGGCATGCGGTCCGTGGTTGGCGCACGCGCCTTTTGGAATTGTTAGCAATTTCTCGGGATCAAGCCTTTTCTCGGGATCAAGCCTTTTCTCGGGATCAAGCCTTGGCGCCGGAAAAATTGATGCGCGCTGGTGGCGGCTGTGTCATTTCCATCCTGGCCGCACTGGCGCTGCTCGCCGGCCCGGTCGGCGGTATCGTTGCGGCGGCATCCGCGCAGGACGACCCCGCATCGTCCAAGGGCGACACGCTGCGGCTGCGCCAGCTGGAGCTCGACGCCGTACGCGCTGAACAGAAGGCGGCGACGGAAAGCGAGCAAAAGCTTAGGCAGGAAATTGAGGTGATCGGGGCTGACCGGCGTACGCTAGGTCAGGCACTGATCGATTCCGCCGCGCGATTGCGATCGATCGAGACACGTATGGCGCTGGCTGAACAACGGCTGCACGGACTTGACGCGCGCGGCGCATCGTTACGCGCCTCGCTTGACGCTCGCCGCGGCACCATCATTGACGTGCTCGTGGCGCTGCAGCGCATGGGTCGCCGGCCGCCCCCAGCGATCCTAATCGGTGCACCGGACGCACTCGAATCGGTCCGTGCTGCCATCGTATTGGGAGCCACCCTGCCGGATCTCTCCGGAGAAGCAAAGGCGATTGCACGCGACCTTTCGGAACTGACGACTCTGCGCCGGGACATCGACGGCGAACGCCGTCGGCTGGCGCAGGATCGCGACCTGGTCACCACGGAACGCCACCGCATCAGTTTGCTGACCGAGGAACGTCAGCGGCGGCAGGACGATGTCGTGCGGGCACTCGAGGCGGAACGCCATCGCGCTGCCTCCCTGGCGCATCAAGTCGATAATCTCAAAGATTTGATCGCGCGTATGGAAACGGAGATCGAAAGCGCAAGCCGTGCCGCCCGCCAGGCCGCGCGGGCAAGCCAGGCAGCCGCGGCGGTTGGCGCGCCGAGCGGCGGCACGGGAGCCCTGAAAGACCCTGGCAGGCTGGCGCCAACCGTTGAATTTGCTGCGGCAAAGGGCAAGTTACCATTGCCGGTGAACGGTGTACGCATCCGGGAATTTGGTGCTTCCGACGGCGTCGGCGGCAGCGAAAAGGGCCTTGTCGTTGCCACCCATGGCGGTGCGCAGGTAACGGCGCCGGCCGACGGTTGGGTCGTCTATGCCGGTGCATTCCGCTCCTATGGTCAACTCTTGATCATTAACGCCGGCGGCGGATATCATATGGTACTCGCCGGGATGCAACGAATCTCCGTCGATATCGGCCAGTTTGTTCTTACCGGCGAGCCGATTGCGGTCATGGGCGACGGACCCCGGACGGCCTCCGCCATAGGCATAGGCGTCGGTCAGCCGGTACTGTATATCGAGTTTAGGAAAGACGGCTCCCCGATCGATCCAGCCCCATGGTGGGCCGGAAACGACAACCAAAAGGTTCGCGGATGATGCGCAAGACTTACCTCCTGGTCCTTGGCGCGGTGGCCGGCGCGGCAGTAACCCTGGTCGCTACGCAACCTCGTATTCTGCTTGTTGGTTCCAGCGCGCGCGCCGCCGCCGCGGATACCTACCGCCAGCTCAACCTCTTCGGCGATATTTTCGAGCGCGTGCGCGCCGATTACGTGGAGAAACCCGACGACAGCAAGCTGGTCGAATCCGCAATCAACGGCATGCTCAATGGGCTTGATCCGCACTCAAGCTACATGGACCCGAAAAACTTCAAGGATATGCAAATCCAGACCCGCGGTGAGTTTGGCGGCCTGGGGATCGAGGTCACCATGGAGGACGGCCTGGTCAAGGTCGTTGCCCCTATCGACGAAACGCCCGCGGCCAATGCCGGAGTTCGCGCTGGCGACCTCATTACCCATCTCGACGATGATCAGGTTCAGGGCCTCACGCTCAACCAGGCAGTTGAGAAAATGCGTGGTCCCGTGGGCACCAAGATCCGGCTAAAAATTTCGCGCAAGGGCGTGGAAAAGCCGATCGAAGTGACCATTGAGCGCGCCGTCATTCGGGTCCGGTCTGTACGCTGGCGGGTTGAAGGCGATGACGTGGGCTTCATCCGCATTTCGCAATTTAACGAACAGACGACGGAAAACCTGAAAAAGGCGATTGCCGATCTGTCAACTAAGATACCGGCGGATAAGCTGCGAGGCTATATCGTCGACCTGCGCAACAATCCCGGCGGCCTGCTCGACCAGGCGATTTCGGTGTCGGATGCGTTCCTTGAACGCGGCGAGATCGTCTCGACGCGTGGCCGCAATGCCGAGGAGACCCAGCGGTTCAACGCGCGCGCCGGCGACCTCACCAAGAACAAGCCAATGATCGTTCTCATCAACGGCGGCTCGGCGTCGGCGTCGGAGATCGTCGCGGGCGCTTTGCAGGATCACAAACGCGCCACCGTCATAGGCACGCGCTCGTTTGGCAAGGGCTCGGTGCAAACGATCATTCCGCTCGGCGGTGGCAATGGCGCGCTGCGGCTAACCACGGCGCGCTACTTCACACCGTCCGGCCGCTCGATTCAAGCCAAGGGTATTCTGCCTGATATCGAAGTGCTGCAGGTGGTACCCGATGAAGTCAAAACCCGCGCAGAGACCAAGGGCGAAGCGGCGCTGCGCGGACATCTCAAGGCCGAGGGCGAGGAGGGCGGCGGATCGCAGTCCTATGTACCTCCCGAGGTCAAAGACGACACGGCGCTCAATATGGGTCTTGATCTGCTGCGCGGGGTCAAGACCAATGCGGCGTTCCCGCCAAGCAGCAAGATCGCGCGTCCTAACTGAGCCTCAACGGCATTAGAATTCATGGCGGGGCGGCCCAAGGGTCGCCCCGTTTGCATTTGCGTTGCGGTCAGGCGGGTCTGTGAATTTTCCCGCTGGTGGAGCGCGTTCTTACCGAGGAATCCAGTTCGTCAGGGAAAATGCGGTAAAACAAAGGGAATTGAGCGCTTCGCGATTCCGGTGCGGCAGGACGCGCTATAGAGCATTTTCCGGCAAAGTGGGAAGCGGTTCGCCGCAGATAATGCGACAAAGCGAATGATTACCGAGCGCTTTCCGATTCAATTGAAACGCGAAGCGCTCTAGAATCGCGCATGATTCGCGAGGGGTTATACTGTGGCGACGGATGACCTGACCGCGCCGCTCGGCCAGGATAAAGCACAGTCGAAACGCTGGGTGGTCCCGGCAGTGGTACCGTGGTCGATCGCGGCGTCGCTCGGGTCAGGCCTCGCGGTCTATCTCGGCTGGGCGGCGTTCGTGAATGATCCTTATGGCGGCGAACCGGTGGTCGTCGTGCCGGTGACGGTACCGCATGTAGGTACCAAGGAGGCGGCCGCCGGCGCCAGGCCAACGGCCAGCGCCGCCGTACCGGTGCCAGCGGCCGCTCCGTCGTCCGCCATCGCGACGACCGCCGCCGGCGCACAGCAGGCGCCTGTTGACGGGTCGCGCACCGTTACCATTATCGACGGATCGAGCGGGCAGCGGAAGGAAGTGCCCATTGGTGCGCCTGCGGCGGCGAAGTCAGCTCCCGTGGGCGATCAGAAATCCGAGGCGCCGGGTGGCGTCAAGCCGGCGCCGTTGGCCGGCGATCCGCGCTTGCTTGAATCGACCCGACACGGGGAAATTCCTCGCGTCGGTACTGACGGCGTCCGCGCGCTCGATGTCTATGCGCGGCGTCAAGCCTCCCGCAGTGACGTTCCGCGAATTGCCATTGTCGTCAGCGGGTTGGGGATCGGCACCGCGGCCACCGCCGAGGCGCTCGCGAAATTGCCTGGGCCGGTCACCTATGCCCTTGCACCCTACGCCGCCGACGTTGACCGCCTCGCCGCGCGGGCGCGAGCGCAAGGTCACGAATTGCTGCTGCAGGTTCCGATGGAGCCGCTTGATTTTCCTGACAATGATCCGGGCCCACAGACGCTGTTGACCTCCCTGACGCCGGAGCAAAATCTGGACCGATTATATTGGCTCATGAGTCGTTTCCGCGGCTATGTCGGCATCGCGAACTTCATGGGTGCGCGGTTCACGGCGACCGATGCGGCGGTGGCGCCGATCCTG
>JACQAE010000018.1 GCA_016195095.1 Pseudomonadota bacterium | reverse complement strand
TCCGACCATGTTGAATAGCGTGCCGAGGCGGTTGTCCTGGCGCAACTGCACGATGGCGCAAGGCTTGACCGTCGGGTCGCGCGGATTAGTCAGGCCGACCGGCTTGAGCGGGCCGAAGCGCAGCGTCTCGCGGCCACGTTCGGCCATGACCTCGATCGGCAGGCAGCCTTCGAAATAGGGTGTGTCGGCTTCGAAGGAGTGAAACGACGTCTTGTCGGCGGCGAGGAGCGCGTCGACGAAGCGCTCGTACTGGTCGCGGTCGAGCGGGCAGTTGATGTAATCGGCGTTGCCCCCGCCGGGACCGCTTTTGTCATAGCGCGATTGGAACCAGGCACGCGAAAAATCGATGCTGTCGCGGTGAACGATCGGCGCGATGGCGTCAAAGAAGGCGAGCGCCGTCTCGCCGGTGCGCGCGGCGATCGCCGCGGCAAGCGCGGGCGAGGTCAGCGGCCCGGTGGCGAGGATGGCGCTGTCCCATTCGGGCGGGGGAAACTCGCGCATTTCCTCGCGAAGGATGGCGATGCGGGGATGCGCCTCGAGCGCCGCCGTCACCATTGCCGCAAAGCCGTCGCGATCGACGGCAAGGGCTGAGCCGGCGGGCAGGCGGCAGGCGTCCGCGGCGCGCATGACGAGGGAATCGAGCCGGCGCATCTCGGCATGCAGAAGACCCACCGCATTCGACATGGCGTCGTCGGAGCGCATCGAATTGGAGCAAACGAGTTCGGCGAGCGCGCCGGTGCGGTGGGCCGCCGTGGTCGCAATCGGGCGCATTTCGTGCAGGATCACCGCGACACCGCGTTGCGCGATCTGCCAGGCGGCTTCGCTGCCGGCAAGCCCGCCGCCGATGACATGAATCGCTTGAATCTTGCGCGCGCTCATGAACAATAGCGTGCCATGCGGCTTGAGCCGATGCCACCCGCGCGGGCGCCGGAGGTCGGGGACGAATTCATGCGCAAGCTGATCATCTCACTGTCCGCGCTGGTTGCGCTCGTCATGGCGGCGCCGCCGCTATATGCCATCGATCTTACGGTCACCCTCGCCAAGCTCTATACCGATGTCTCCGCGCTGCCTCCGACTGCCGAGCGCATGATGGTGTGCTACGGCTTTGTCTGCCGACGGCGCACGTGGCTCGATTTTACCACCGCTGACCGGCGCAAGCTGACGGAACTGCTGGCGGCCGGGAAGGCCTCCGCGCAGGCGGAACGCGAGGCGGTGCGAAAGGCCGTCGTTTGGTTCGACCGCCGTGTCGGTCCGATCATCGGCACCGACAAGCGCATCGCTCGCGCGGACTTCCGCTATTTCGCCGACCGCAACAATTACGATTGTTTCGATACCACGCGCAATACGACAAGCCTGCTGCTGGTGCTGCAGGAATGGGGACTGCTGCGCCACCACGGCGTCGGCGAGCCGCGCTATCGCGGCAATTTCCTGTTCGGCCAGACCCCGCATAATACCGCGATCCTGATCGAACGCACGGGTGGGCGCGCGTGGGTGGTCGACATGTGGACGCGCGCCTATGCGCAGATGCCGGAAGTCATGTTGGCGGAGATCTGGGTGAAGCAGGATTAGGATCGGCGACGTTGTCTGGTGAAAAAATGAAAACGCCCGCCTTGCGGCGGGCGCTTTCCGTGCAGCGCCGAAGGGAGGACTCAGCGCCGCGCGTTGTCCCAGGCGACGCGTTGAATATCGGAGCGCGAAATCCCGATATCCGCGAGCTCGCGGTCGCCGAGGCGGCCAAGTTCACGCAAACTGGCGTCATAGCGGCGCCATCTGCGCATGAGGTCGAGGAAATTGCGAATTCGCATGACACTGGCCTTTCGATCTCAACAACATTTATTGCGACGCAAAATGAGGTCGCCATCTCGTGTGTGGATTGAGACATAAGATGCTGAGTTTACTTATTAAATGTCTTATACCGCGTTGCAGCTATGTGTATACTGCATGACGTTTTCGTAATTCATAAAATAAATTGGCCATCCGTCGCACGAGATATGCGGTTTTGTTATGGGTTTGTTGATTTCGCTCCACGTTTCCGAGCGAAGTGGGTACCGGTTCGCGGGAAGATAGCGCGTCAAAACAAAAAGTTAGAGCCCCGGCTGTGATTCCATCAAAGCCGGAAAGGCTCTAGGATCGACGATGGCGGTGATTGCGAAGCGGGGGAAAAAAATGCGCGCTCGATGGGCATTGCTTGGTTGCTTGTTCACGGTGACGCTGCAGGGGGCGGGGATGGCGGGAGCGGCGGAGATCAAGGTCCTCACGGCGGGCGCATTCAAGCAGATCGTTCTCGCGGTCGCGCCGCTGTTCGAGCGGACGAGCGGGCACAAGCTTGTCGTGGTCAATGACACCGTCGGCGCACTCGTTCGCCGCATCAAGGGTGGCGAGGAGTTCGACGTGGCGGTGGTCACGCCGGCGGCGGCGGAGGGATTGGCCAAGGACGGCAAGTTGGCGCCGGACAGCGTGCGCGTCCTGGCGCGCGTCGGCGTCGGGGTTATGGTCAGGGCTGGCGCGCCGGTGCCCGATATTTCCACCGTCGAGGCCTTCAAGCAGGCGCTGATCGCGGCCAAATCGGTCGCCTATATCGATCCGGCGAGCGGCGGCTCAAGCGGGATCTATGTCGCAGGGTTGCTCGACCGCCTCGGCGTCGCCGAAGTCGTCAAGGCGAAAGCCAAGCTCAAAAAAGGTGGCTATGTCGCCGATCTCATCGTTGGCGGCGAAGCCGATTTGGGCATCCACCAGATCAGCGAGATCGTGCCGGTCAAGGAGGTCGTCCTCGTCGGCCCGCTGCCGGCGGATATCCAGAACTACACGGTCTATGCCGGTGCCGTGGGCGCGGCGGCACGAGACGGCGCGGCGGCGCGCGCGTTGATCGAGGTTCTGCGTGGCGGCGCCGCGGCGGCGGTGCTCAAGGCCAAGGGCATGGAGCCGGCGGGATCCTAGAGCATTTTTCGAGCGAGGCCGGATCTGGTTTGCCGTGGAAAATGCGACCACGCCGGCGAAAATGAATCGCTTTCCAATTCACAAGAAACGGGAAGCGATCAAGGACGCTATCCGGCCATCGGCGGCGCCTCGGCGCCGATCTTGCCCTCACGCCCGGTTATGAGCCGCGCGATGTTGCTCCGGTGCATGACCCACACCAATAGCGAAAGCAGCAGGAACAGCTGCGCTTCCTGCAGGTCGCGATTAAACCACAGGATGACCGGCGTTGCCGCGCAGGCAATCACGGAGGCGAGCGAGGAATATCGCGTCGCGGCGGCCACGGCCAGCCAGATGGCGGCGAAGGCTAGAGCCATCGGCCAGGCAAGGCCGATCAGCAGGCCGATATAGGTTGAGACGCCTTTGCCGCCGCGAAAGCGCAGCCACACCGGAAACAGGTGGCCGAGAAACGCGCCAAGCGCGGCGAGAACGGCTAGGTCCTGGCCATAGGCGCGATAGGCGAGAAGGACGGCGGCGGTGCCCTTGAGCGCGTCGCCGACAAGCGTTGCGACGGCGAGACCCTTGTTGCCCGCGCGCAGGACATTGGTGGCACCGATATTGCCCGAGCCGACGCCACGAATGTCGGGCATGCCCGATAGCCGCGTGAGGATGAGGCCGAAGGGAATCGAGCCGAGGAGATATCCGAACGCCAGCGCCGCCGCGTAATAGGGCAATACCAGCGACCAATTGATCGGATGCAGCATCGCGCCCTCCGCCTTGCACCCTCGATCCCGCCACGCGAACCGAAATCACGCGAACTCAAACACCGTGCGCCCAGCGACGATGGTGCGCAAGACGCGCCCGCTCAGCCGCGCCTCGTCGAACGGCGTATTCTTGCACCGCGATTTAAGGTTGCCCGGATCGAGAACCCATGGCGCGTCCGGGTCGATGACGATGACGTCGGCCACCGCGCCGGCGCGCAGCGTGCCGCCGGGGAGCCCGAGCAGTTCCGCCGGGCGCGTCGACATCGCGTGCAAGAGCCGCACCAGCGCCAGCTCGCCGCTATGGACGAGCCGCAATCCTGCCGCCAGCATGGTTTCAAGGCCGATCGCGCCTGCTGCCGCCTCGGCGAAGGGCAAACGCTTGGTTTCGACGTCCTGCGGATTGTGATCCGACATGATGACGTCGAGGAGGCCGCTCGCCAATGCCTCGACCAAGGCGTGGCGGTCATCCTCGCCGCGCAGCGGCGGTGCCATCTTAAGGAACGTGCGGTAGGCGCCGACATCGACTTCGTTGAGCGTGACGTGATTGATCGAGGCGGAAGCGCTCACCGCGAGGCCGGATTCGCGGGCGCGGCGCAGCACGTCGAGCGATGACGCACAGGTCACCGAGGCGGCGTGGTAGCGTGCTTGCGCCAAGTCGACGAGGCGCATGTCGCGTTCGAGCATGACCGTCTCCGCCGCCCTGGGGACGCCGATCAGGCCGAGCCTTGCCGCGAACTCGCCCTCGTTCATGACGCCTTCCCCGACCAGGTCGGGATCCTCGGTATGATGCACGATGAGCGCGTCGAAGTCGCGCGCGTAGGTCAGCGCCCGTCGCATCACCTGTGCGTTGGTCACGCTCTTGGCGGCGTTGGTGAAGGCGACGGCGCCAGCGGCCTTGAGCAGGCCGATCTCGGTCATCTCCACGCCCTCGAGGCCCTTGGTCAGCGCCGCCATCGGGTGAACGTGCACGATCGCGGTATCGCGCGCGCGGCGCAGGACGTAATCGACGATCGCCGGATCGTCGATCGGCGGTGTCGTGTCGGGCTGGCAGATGATGGTGGTGACGCCGCCGGCGGCCGCGGCCTGGCTGGCCGAGGCCAGCGTTTCGCGATATTCGGCGCCCGGCTCGCCCACGAACGTGCGCATGTCCACGAGCCCGGGCGCCACGATGCGGTCGCGGCAGTCGATGATCTCGGTCGCCTCGGGAACGCCGGCGGCGCCGATGCCGCGCTTGGCCTCGCGAATGACGCCGTCGGCAATCAGCAGGTCGCCGAGGAAATCGAGCTG
Organism: Pseudomonadota bacterium; assembly: GCA_016195095.1. Lineage (GTDB taxonomy): Bacteria > Pseudomonadota > Alphaproteobacteria > Rhizobiales > Xanthobacteraceae > JACQAE01. Next base: position 12,053 of record JACQAE010000018.1, on the reverse strand, counting down.
GCGCGAGGGATCGACGATGCGCGCATTGGCGAGCAGGATGGGGCGGCGCGCGGACAGCATGCGGCTCACGCGTTGGGCAGATTGCGCGAGAGTGCTTCAAGCACCGCCATGCGCACGGCGACGCCCATCTCGACCTGCTCGCGAATGAGCGAGCGGGCGCCGTCGGCGACGGCGGAATCGATCTCGACGCCACGGTTCATCGGTCCGGGATGCATCACCAGTGCGCCCTTCTTGGCATAAGAGAGCTTGTGGGTGTCGAGACCGAAATAATGGAAATATTCCTGCGTCGAGGGCACGAACGAGCCGTTCATGCGCTCGCGTTGCAGGCGCAGCATCATCACGATGTCGGCGTCGGCCAGCCCCTCGCGCATATCGCGAAAGACCTCGACGCCGAACCGCTCGATGCCCGGCGGCAGCAGCGTCGAAGGCGCGACCACGCGCACGCGCGCGCCCAGCGCATTGAGCAGGATGATATTGGAGCGCGCCACCCGCGAATGCACAATGTCGCCGCAGATCGTGACGATGAGGCCCTCGATGCGGCCGAGGTTGCGGCGGATGGTCAGCGCGTCGAGCAGCGCCTGCGTCGGATGCTCGTGCGCGCCGTCGCCGGCGTTGATCACCGCGCCATCGACCTTGCGCGCCAAGAGCTCGACCGCGCCGGAGGCGTGATGGCGGACCACCAGGATGTCGGGATGCATGGCGTTGAGCGTCATCGCCGTATCGATCAGCGTCTCGCCCTTGCGCATCGCCGATACGCCGACCGCCATGTTCATGACGTCGGCGCCGAGCCGCTTTCCCGCGAGTTCGAAAGAGGATTGCGTGCGCGTCGAACTCTCGAAGAACAGGTTGATCTGCGTGCGCCCGCGCAACGAGGCGCGTTTCTTCTCGACCCGGCGGTTGAGCTCGACAAATTCCTCGGCAAGGTCGAGGAGCCCGACGATCTCCGCCGCCGACAGGCCCTCGATCCCCAACAGATGGCGCTGGCTGAGGACGAACGGCGATTTCTGGGCGATGGTCATTAAAGTGGCTCCTATAGGGATAGTTTGACGCGCCGGCAAGGGCCTCCGCACCAACGCCCGTTTTGCCGCATTGCACGGCGCCGATCGCCTCGGCGCATGACGCCGCGTGCGCCCTTTGCGCGATTCGCCGGCCCTTGCCGGCGCGGGCGCCAACACCCACATTGTCATGGTGGTCGCTGGCTTCCTGAACTTTCCGCCATGGTGACGACACGATCCATTCATTGCCGGTTCACCCGCGAACGCCGAACCTGGCGACATGCAAGGCGTGGGCGAATTGGTTCCCACGCGGCCATATCAACGAGGAGAATGACGATGGGAAACGAATTCACCCGGCGCATGATCGCGCTGACAACGATAACGGCGCTGGCCGTGGGCACGGTGTCCGCGTCCGTAGCGGCGCCGGTTGCCTCGGGGGTCGCCGTGATCAAGGCCGCGGCGCCGTCCGACATTATTGACGTGCGTTGGCGTGGGCGCGGCGCCGGCGCGGCATTGGCCATCGGCGCCATTGGCGCGATCGCCGCCGGCGCGGCCATCGCCGCCTCGCGGCCGCATTATGACGCGCCGCCCGCCTATTACGCACCACCGGCCTATTATGCGCCGCCAGCGTATTATGCGCCGCCGGCCTACTACGCCGAAGATCCGATCTACGTCGCGCCAGCACCGCGCTACCGCTACCACGGCAATCATCGCAGCTGCGCCATCGACATGGGCTACGGCCGCTTTGACTACGCTAACTGCTGATCTTCGCACGCGGCTGGACTGGTCGGCGCCGCTCGCCGCGAATTTCTATGCATGGCGTAGCCGGTCAAGCGCGCCCTGTAGGATGAACATGGCGGCGTGCTGATCGATCACCGCCGATCGCTTCTTGCGGCTGACGTCGGCCTCGATCAATGCGCGCTCGACCGCCGCGGTTGAGAGCCGTTCATCCCACAGGCCGATCGGCAGGTCGCTGACGCGCGCCAGATTGCGCGCGAAGGCACGGGTGGACTGCGCGCGCGGTCCCTCCTCGCCGCTCATATTGACCGGTAATCCGAGCACAATGCCGACGCAACGGCGTTCGCCGGCCAGCGCGATAATCCGCGCCGCGTCAGCCGTGAAGGCCGTCCGCCGCACGGTCTCGACGCCCATGGCCAAACGACGGTCGGGGTCGCTCACGGCGACGCCAATGGTTTTGCTGCCGAGGTCGAGCCCGATAAGGGCGCCGCGCGCGGGCCAATGGGTGGCGGCCTCAATGAGGGGCAGAACCTGGATGCTCATGGTCGTGACCGTGCCTATAGAAGCGCCATCCGCGCCGCAAGCGGACAGGCACGACTTTTCGCGAGCCCATTAAGCGCCGGGAAAGGCTGCGCGCGGATCGTCCAAACCGGGGCGCGGCGGAATGCGACACATCCCGGACGGTGCCGCGCTTCCAACCTGGCGCAGGGTCGTTATTGGCGTCCATGCCGGAGGCTTCACCATGTCGCGGCCAATCGCCCTCCTGGTCGCCGCCATCATCGGCGTCATCCTGACGATCCCGCTTGCGGCCGGGCGCTCGGGCACCCTGGCCTTTGCGCGACCGCGCGCCGCGCCCACCGTCTGTTCATCGCCGCTGCCAATGGATCACCCGCTTGCCCGCTTCGCCCCGCTGCGCGGCGAGGACTCCGGCCTGCACGCCAGCGGCATCGATCCGGAACGTTGACTTAAGGTACGATCCTTGGAAAAAATCCAACCGTGTTTCGCGGTCATGCTCGCCTCACGCGCACTCCTTGCGCGCAGGGCCGCGTCGCTATTGGCCAAGGATGTTCATTCGACATGAGCGAGGCTCCGCTTTCGTTGCCTTCCGTGCCGCTTTTCGACGCTCGCGACGGCGGGCCGCTGGAACACGCGCGCGACGGTTGCCTGCGCGCACGCGCTTTGCGCGATGCGTGCCTGGAATGGCTGCCGCCGATCGCCGGCCGCATGATGCCGGTTCTTGACGCCGTGACGCGGCGATGGCTGCGGCGCTCGCGCTCGCCCTATGTCGCGGAGATCGAAGCCATCGCGGCGGCGCTCGGATTTCCCGGCATCTGGTTCCTCAATGGCTCCTACCAATGGTGCTGCACCGCCCTGGCGCGTGACGAGGACGGCGCGCCGTGGCTGGCGCGCACGCTGGACTGGCCCTATCCGGGACTTGGCCGGGGCGTTGAAGTCGCCCGCATGAGCGGAGCGGCGGGCGATTTCTACAGCGCGACTTGGCCCGGCTATGTCGGGGTGCTGAGCGCCATGGCGCCGGCGCGTTTCGCGGCGGCGATCAATCAGGCGCCGATGCGCCGGCATACCGGCCATCGCTGGCTGCGCCCGCTCGACCTCGCGGCCAATGTCGCCGGCACGCTCATTGGCGTGCGCCACATGCCGCCCGATCAGCTGCTGCGCGATGTCTTCGAGAACTGTCGCGACGTTGGTGCTGCGCGCGCGCGGCTTGAGCAAACGCCGGTGGCGCGACCGGTCATCTATACGCTGGTCGGCTGCCGCGCCGGTGAGCGCTTCGTCATCGAGCGCACCCAGACGGGTCACGCGACGCGATCCAACGACACGGTCGCGGCCAATGATTGGGGCGTGAGCGATCCGCGTTGGGAGGGGCGCATGCGCGCCGACCAGATGCTCAGCGCCACTTATGACGAGGCAATGAACAACAGCCGCTCGCGCCGCGAGGCGCTGCGCGATTGGCGCGGCGCCTTCGCACGCGGCGTGGCGCCCTTTGCCTGGGTCGTCCCGCCGGTCCTCAATCCCTATACGCGTGTCGCCGTCGAAATGTGTCCGCGGCGTGCGGTCATGCGTGTGGCGGGCTACGATATGGTCGCGGGCGCGCAATTGCCGATGCGCGTCGCGCAGTCCAACGACATGGCCGCGGCGGCGGCGTGACGATCGTGATTTGGCCGCGATGAGCACCGCGCCGACCCGACGCGCGATGGTCGTCACCGTGCTCGGCATCGGGCAGATTTTCGGCTGGGGTTCGTCGTTCTACCTGCCCGCGGTGTTGGCGCCGGCGATTGTCGTCGACACCGAATGGTCATTCGGTTGGGTCGTCGGCGGCACCTCGGTTGGCCTGCTGGTCGCCGCGCTGGTGTCACCGCCAGTCGGCGCGTTCATCGCCCGGCGCGGCGGCCGTGCCGTGCTCGCGGCGGGCTCGGTGTTTTTCGCCGGCGGCCTGACGCTCATGGCGCTGGCGCCAAACTTGCCGGCCTTTCTCGGCGCCTGGATCATCGTCGGTCTGGCCATGGGCGCCTCGCTCTACGACGCGGCCTTTGCCGCCCTGGCCCGGCTCTATGGGCGCGAGGCGCGCGCGCCCATCACGGCGTTGACGCTGTTCGGCGGTTTTGCGAGCACGCTCTGTTGGCCGCTCAGCGCCTACCTCCTTGCGCGCTTCGGCTGGCGTGGGACCTGCCTGACCTATGCCGCGATTCACCTATGCGCGGTTTTGCCGCTGCATCTCTTGGCGCTGCGCGCGCCGGCGCCGCCCGTCGTGGCGCCGGCATTTTGCGAGGACGACGGCGCGGCGGACGCGGGCAGGGCGCGCGGCGGTGAATCGCTCCTTGTCGCGCTACTGGCGTTGATCCTGTCGCTTGCCGCCGGCATCGGATCGATTGTCATCGTTCACCTGCTCATCATCCTGCAATGGCGCGGCGCCGACCCTGCGCATGCCATTTTTCTCGGCACGCTGTTTGGCCCCGCGCAGGTCGCCGGGCGCCTGTTCGAGAGCCTGTTCGGGCGCCGCTACCATCCGTTTTGGACCTTGGTCGCTTCATGCGTACTGATGCTGGTCGGGCTGGCATTGCTCGGGTCGGGATCGTCGTTCCTCGCGGTGGCCATCGTCGTCTATGCCGCGGGCTATGGCGTTTCCTGGATCGCGCGCGGAACGTTGCCGTTGGCGCTGTTCGGCGCGCGACGCTATGCGGCGCTGGTCGGGCGTCTCGCGACGCCGAGCCTCGTCGTGCAGGCATTGGCGCCCATCGCCGGCGCATTCCTCATCGAGCGTGCGGGAATTGGCGCTGCCGTGGCGACGCTCGGCGCGCTGGCGCTCGTCAATGTCGCGCTGATCGGCGTTCTGTGGCGCCGCTGCCGCGACGCCATTGGCTCACGTTAGCGCGACCGCCGCGCAAACCCGCGACCTCGGCCGCTCGCGACGCATGGGCAGGCGTCGCGTGCGAAAAAAATTCGCAATGATAAAATTTTAGCGATGCGCTTTATCGCTTGTTCGGTCCTCGCGCCTAACATTGCGCGTGACGCAACGGACGAGGCTCCCTCGTCCAAATGAGCGTCGCAAAACCCATTCGAGAGAACCACAATGACCCTCATTAAGCGTTTCGTGCAAGACGATTCGGGCGCCACCGCGATTGAATACGGCCTTATCGCCGCGGGCATTTCCGTTGCCATTATCGCCGTTGTGCAGGGCCTCGGATCGAAGCTCAACTCGACCTTCACGGCCGTCCAGAGCGCGTTGAACTAGGCTCGGCCGCCGCGCTCTGCGCCAGATCACGAATATTCTGCATCGGTTCGATGCAAATTCATGAACGTGATCAATTCGTAAAGCTTAGAGCACGATGTCGCGCGCGCGACAGGTGGCGTCATTCCGGGGCGTGCGCGCCGACCCGGCGGCTTTTGGTCAGGCAATTTGACGCCATTTTCGGGCCGGCGATCGCCGCACCGGAAATGGCGCCTAATCTGGGGGCGCATGGTCGGCGATTGGTGGCGTCAGGCCATTGATACGGCGCCGCGAAAGCATGGCAATCCCGGTCGCGACCCGCCCAATCCGCGCGCCGGCGGGGCAGGCATTCGTGCCCGACCCATGATAGCGCATGAGGGCGAAAGCAATAATTTTCGGACAGGTTCGCGCATGCTGCGACGCGTAATGGCTTTGTGTTGATAAAGGCTGGCCCGCCTTTACGTTGCGGCGCTGAAATCCTACCGTTCGGACGCGGCGAACGTGCTTTCTTTTCAGCCGGGTCGCTGTTGACAAGGGAGACCGCGATGAAAGCACTTATTCTGGCGGCCGCGCTGGCGCTCGTCGCCGCGAACGCTCAGGCCGCGTCTTGCAAAGCCGAAGCCGGCAGTAAGAAACTTGCCGGTGCCGCGATGAACAGCTTCATGACCAAGTGCGAGAACGACGCCAAGGCCGCTTGCGCCAAATCGTCGGCGGACCGGAAGCTAGCCGGCGCGGCGAAGGACAGCCATATGAAAAAGTGCGTTTCCGACGCCGTAGGTAGCTGACGGTTCAGCGACGGCGGGGCCTGGCAATCGGCGCCGCGGGCGTCGGCGCGGTCAATCTGGACCGCGCCACATGGCGTACACTGGCGGGATATTTTTGGGCCGCATTCCAAGCGGCGGCGGTAAACAAAAAATTACGCTGCGACAATAGTTTGCGAGCGTTTCCGCGCGCCGCATCGGAGACATTCTTGCCGGAAATCGTGGTTTACATGCTGGCCGGTCGGCCACCCGACCAACGGCGTCGCCTGATGTCGGATATCACCGACGCGGTCGCGCGGAATCTGCAAATTGATCCCGGCGCGGTCGTTGTCACGCTGGTCGAGACGGCGGGCGACCTGAAGATGAAGGGCGGCGTGTTGTTCAGCGAGCGGGCACCGCGTCGCTAGGATTTGAGCGCGCGCGCCCGCGGCGGCGGTGTTTCCCGGGGCCGGGCGCCGCGCCACCGCGGAATGTGGTGGATAAGTACCTTTCGCCTCTCCCGTTATTCGCGCGACCTCTGCATGATCCCGGCTTGGGGCGTGGGGTGGGGTTGTGCCATGGCGGAGGTCGAGACCTACCATCGGGCGGCGCGCGAGTACTCAGAACGGGCGAAGGAAGCGCAGACGCTAGGAATGCGTGAGCATTTTGCGCGCCTGGCGCTGTCCAGCTTGGCGCAGGCAAAGAGCGCCGAATGGGGCGATTCCGTCGAGACGTATCTGCGCGAATTGCGCCGACGCGGACGCTGATTGCCGCGGACGCTGATTGCCGCGGACCCTTGGTCGCGAAAGTCGCGCGCTTTTGGCGATCGATCGTGCGCCGACGAAATCGCGTGGATGCCACGGTCGCGCAACTAACGATCCCGCCCGGCGGGTGGGGCGCGGATTGCCGCGGCAAATCTGGCAAGCCGATCGGATCCTGCCAATTCTTGCGGTCGGCGCGGACGCCGGTTGTCGGATGTCTCGCAGCGACCGAGCGGCGCCCCAAGTTCAGCGCGGTTGGGGCTTGGCGCTCAGATCGCGCTGCGGTCGCGGGCAGGCGCTAATCGCCGGCGGCGGTGCCGTCGGTTGAACCACCCGCGTCCATTCCTCACCGCCACAGATCAAGCCGCCGGCCACGCAGCCTTCGACCCGCATCGTATTGGGGCCGAGCAGGGCCATGGTCGCTGCATAGGTCCTGCCATCGTCGGCGTTGTAGACCTCGCCCTTCCACAAATTGGGCTTGGCCGGCTTCATGTTCACGAGCACCGGCGAGCCCAGCAGCGGCCGGTTTCTTTTCGTCGGGTCCGGATTATGGGAATCCAGGGCGGGCTCTTTTTCCCACGCGATCACCCCGAGGTAATGGTCGGCGCAACGCTCGACACGGACCTGCGCCGTCTTGTCGGCAACCAGCCAGTCGCCGTCTGGATTGGCGGCGAGCGCCGGCGCGCCCAAAAGCGGCAAAAACGTCAAGGTGGCCAACAATTTCCGCATCGTGCCGGCACCATTTCTTTCCCAGGTCGCCCGTTTCTGGAAGTAATTCGCCCTTGTGGGCATTATTGCGGCGCTGGAGGTATGCTATGCAGACCGCCGCCCCGGCCATAGCCGGCCGGTGGATGACGATGGGATGCGCGGATGCGACTCGATATCGGCCGACTTTATTCCGAAACTGAAGCCCAACGCTACGATCTGCACACGCGTTTTCTCAATGAGCAGATGGTGCGGGTTCTCAAGACGATCGGGTATGACACGCGTTTTTGCCGTGGACAAGGCGCCTACCTTTACGATTGGCGCGGGCACCAATATCTCGACTTGCTCAGTGGCTGGGGCGTGTTTGCGCTCGGCCGCAATCATCCCGCGATGCGCGACGCGCTGCGCCAGGTCATCGAAGGCGATTTGCCCAACTTGGTGCAGTTCGATGTATCGCCGCTTGCCGGCGTGCTCGCGCAACGTCTTTTGGCGCGGATTCCTTACCTGGAGAAGGTTTTCTTCGCCAATTCGGGAACCGAGATCGTCGAGGCCGCGATAAAGTTCGCGCGCGCGGCCACTGGACGCGCGCGCATCATCCATTGCGAACACGCATTCCACGGCCTGACGATGGGCGCGCTGTCGCTCAATGGCGACAAGGTGTTCAGGACCGGGTTTGAGCCCCTGCTCGCAGATTGCGCGGCGATCCCCTTCAACGATCTCGCCGCGCTTGAGCAAGCGCTGGCGTCGCGCGACGTCGCCGGCTTCATCGTCGAGCCGATACAGGGCAAGGGCGTCAACCTGCCGCACGAGGGCTATCTTCGCGGCGCGGCGGACCTTTGCCGACGCCACGGCGCGCTGTTTATTGCCGACGAAATCCAGACCGGCATCGGCCGCCCGGGAAAATTCCTCGCGCTTGAGCACTGGAACGCCGAAGCCGACATGGTGCTCTTGGCCAAGGCTCTGTCCGGCGGACACGTTCCCATTGGCGCGCTGCTTACGCGCAAGTCGATTTTCAACAAGATCTTCGACCGCATGGACCGTGCCGTAGTCCACGGCTCGACATTCGCCAAGAACGATCTGGCCATGGCCGCCGGCATCGCCACGCTCGACGTCCTCGATCATGATGGCTTGATGGAAAATGCCGCGCGGCTTGGCGAGCGCCTGCTGGCCGCATTTGGCGAGATGGCAACGCGCTACGAGCTGGTCAAGGACGTACGCGGCAAGGGACTGATGATCGGAATCGAATTCGGTTCGCCGAAATCATTGACGCTCAAGGCGTCGTGGAACCTTCTCGAAACCGCGGGCAAGGGCCTGTTCTGCCAACTCATCACCATTCCCCTGTTCAAGGATCATAAGATCCTGACGCAGGTCGCTGGCCACGCCAGCCACGTGATCAAATTGCTGCCACCGCTGATTATCTCAGATGCCGATTGCGACCGCATCGAGGGCGGATTCGACGCGGTGATCGCGGAAAGCCACCGCGTGCCGGGCGCTGTCTGGTCACTCGGCAAGACGCTGGCCGGCCACGCAATGAAAATGTGATGCCAGCGCTGCGATCGATGAATGTCGCGGCCCGTTCCTGGCCGCCGCCTTGAGCATGATCTTTTCGCAAAAGCGGTTCCCACTTTTCGGGATCATGACTTTTGCTTGCGCATGATCTTTTCGCAAAAGCGGTTCCCACTTTTCGGGATCATGCTTTATCCACGATAGACCGGCTCGGGCTGTGTGAAAAAGCTCAACAGGATATGATAGACGAGCATGTAGTTCTTTTGCTGAAAGCTGGCATGGGAAATCCCCGGCATGACGGTGAATTGCTTGTCGGGATTGGGCAGCTTTTCAAAGAACCCTAGCAAATCGTCAAGGCTGGCGATCCCATCCCATTGTCCGCGCATGATTAGGGTTGGGACGGTTATCTTTTGCGGATCGCAGATCGGAAGATTGGCGCACATATCCACATAGGTTCCGGTCGGCACCGACTGGTCGAGCTTGAGGATGGCGTCGGCGAACGCGTCGATGACGCGATCCTCGGCGGTTCCGGGATGGTCGCGGTTGAATATCGAATAGACGAATGCACGGTCGATCGGCCGCCGATGTTGCGCGCGAAATTCCGTGAGCCTGGCGCGCCGTTGAAGCAAAGTTGGGCTACCCTCGCCGGTCCAGACCATGGCGTCGAGCGCGAGGCGTGCGACCAGGTCGGGGTGGCGCTGAGCGAACAGCGCCGCGCGCAGCGCCCCCGACGAGATACCGTAAACCAGGAGCGGCCGCTTGCCGCGCAGGCCCCGGATGTAGGTCGCCGCCGCCAGGCAATCGTCGGCGCCCTGGGAAATGGGGGCATTGTTGTCGCGGTCCTTGGTCGAGCGGCCATAGCCCTCCATGTCCACGCACCAGGTATCGAAACCGGCGCGCGCAAAATACTCCATCGCAGAGGAGTTTTCGCGGCCCGGCACCTCCAGGTCGAAGGTCGGCTGCGAAGCCATGGACGAGCCGTGGACGAAAAGAACGATGCCGCGCGCGGCGCGCGGCTCGAGCGCACATTTTTCCCACAGAAAGAGCCGCGCGCCATCCTTGTCGGCCCAGTGCTCGCTTCCCTCAAGCCTGGCCGCCGGCGCCGCGCGCGCCGATGGTTCGCTCATGATCTCACCTCAATGCATTCGGGGCACGCGCGCGAGTTCAATGGAATATCTCATTGAACTGTCGCTTGACGCCTGCCGCCGCCTTGGCGATCTCGTCGTCGCTCATCGGCCGCGTAGGAATCAAGGCCGGCCGCGCAGATCAGCCGCTCACCGCGTTTGAGTGCGTCGGTGACCTGCTGGTTGCCCTGAACGATCATGATGTCGTTGGCGCGCAGCTTGCGGTAATAATCCCAGCCGAATTTTTTCGACAAGGTCGCGACCGTCATCAGGCCGAGCGCCGTATAGGAGGGGTCGGTGGTGACGAGCTGGCCCTTGTATTTCGGCTGCGACAGGTCGCTCCAGGTCTTCGGCAGGTCGGCGGCGGCGACCCTGTCGGTGCGCGCATAAAGCGTGATCATATTGAGCCGTTGCGCGACATAAGCGCCGTCGGCGGCCTTGGCCTCCTGCGGCACTTTGTCGAAATTCGCCGGTTTGAACGGAACGAAGATGCCCTTGACGGCAAGCGCGGCGGTAGCCGCTGGATCGGAGGTGGTCAGGACATCGGCGGCAATGCGCCCGGCCTGATGTTCCTGGAGAAAGCGGCGCAATATCGCCGAGCCGCCGGTGCGGAACAGCTCGACCTTGATGCCGGTTTCCGCTTCGAATGCCTTGACGATCTTGTTCGCGGTTTCGAGCGGCGTTGACGTATACCAGACGACCTTGCCTTCTTTTTTCGCCGCCGCGACATCAACCGAATCGTCCGCCCACGCCTGCGCCGCGGCCGCCACAATGACGGCTGCCGCCAGCAGAGCCTGACCAATCTTCGCGTATTTCGTGGCCATCGCGCCCATCCTTCCCTTTGCCCCCCGCGGTATCTTCATTCGCGATCCGACGTGCCGGTCGCGGTGCGGTCTTCGCCGCGCGCGAATACGTTGAGGTGGGCGCGCGCCATGTCAACCTTGATTTTCTCGCCGACGGAAAATTGCGCGCTTGGGTGCGTCTGCACGCGCACGGTTTCGCCCGACGCCAGCAAGGCCTGGTATTCGATCAGATTTCCCAAGTAGGTCCGGTCGGTCAATTGCGCCGGGATTCCCTCCACCGCGCCGGCGTCGCCGGGGCCAATGCGCATGTCTTCCGGCCGCACCGCGACATCGACGGCGTCCCCCACCTTGGCGCCCGGCGGCGCGGCGGCGCTGATGGCGAGCGTGCCCGCCACCATGACCGTGGCGTGGTCGCGCTCGAGCGCCGTCAGCTGTCCGGCGACGAAATTCACGTGCCCCATGAAATCGGCGACCGTACGGCTCGCCGGCCGGCGATAGACGTCGTCCGGCGTGCCGAACTGCTCGAGCCTTCCGCCATGCATGACGGCAATGTGATCGGAAAGCGCCAGCGCCTCGGCCTGGTCGTGGGTGACGTAGATGAACGTGATGCCGGTGCGCCGCTGTAATTGCTTGAGTTCGGAGCGCATGCGCTCGCGCAGTTTGGCGTCGAGATTGCTCAGCGGCTCGTCGAGCAGCAGGATTTCCGGCTCGACGACGAGGCTGCGCGCCAGGGCGACCCGCTGTTGCTGGCCGCCCGACAATTCGCCGGGCAGGCGATCCTCGTAACCGACGAGGTTGACGAGCGCGAGCGCGCGGCCTACCTGCTCGCGCGCCGCCGCCGCCGCCACGCGCCGCACGCGCAGGCCGAATACGACATTCTCGAACACCGTCTTGTGTGGCCATACCGCATAATTCTGGAACACCATGCCCATGCCGCGGTCTTCCGGCGGCACC
>JACQAE010000278.1 GCA_016195095.1 Pseudomonadota bacterium | reverse complement strand
TCTCTCCTACATCATGTGCAAGGGGATGAACCGTTCGTTCATCTCGGTCATTTTGGGCGGCTTCGGCGGCGAGGTCGCAAGACCCGCGGGCAGCGCCGAGCAACGGCCGGTGAAGCAGGGATCGGCCGAGGACGCGGCGTTCATGCTCAAGAATGCCAGCCGTGTCATCATCGTTCCCGGCTACGGCATGGCGGTGGCGCAGGCGCAACACGCGCTACGCGAGATGGCCGATCGTCTCAAGGCCGAGGGCGTCGAAGTCAAGTACGCGATCCACCCCGTGGCCGGACGCATGCCCGGCAACATGAACGTCCTCCTCGCCGAGGCCAATGTGCCATACGACGAGGTCTTCGAGCTGGACGATATCAATTCCGAATTCGCGCAGGCGGAAGTCGCGTTCGTCATCGGCGCCAACGACGTCACCAATCCGTCGGCCAAGGAAGACCCGCAGTCGCCGATTTTCGGCATGCCGGTGCTCGAAGTGTGGAAGGCGGGCACGGTGATGTTCTCCAAGCGCTCGCTTTCTTCCGGCTACGCCGGCATCGACAATACGCTGTTTTACCGCGACAACACGTTGATGCTGTTTGGCGACGCCAAGAAGATGACCGAAGAGATCGTCAAATCGCTGGCGGCCTGACGCATCCATTGGCGCGGCGCCGAGCGCTCCGACATGGCGAAGGCGGCGCAATTGATGCGCCCGCCCGCGCGCGGTCACAATGACCCCGCAGGCACTGCCACGCCGCCAACCGCTGCAAGAGGGACCGCGATGCGCCGCCGCCTGATGCCTTTCGCGCCGCCGCGCAACGTCGCGAGGCACGCGCCGTCGCGGGATGCCATGCCGCGCAAGACGGCACGCGCGAGCCGCCGCACGCCTCGCCTATGAGCGCCGTCAAGTGGATCGTCCTCGCTGGCGCTGGCCTCTATGTCGGCATTGGGGCGCTCCTGTATTTTACACAGCGCGCGCTGATGTATTTTCCGCAGGCCGAGCGCACGCCGCCGACCGACGCCGGGTTTGGCGAGGCTGCGGAAATCGCGCTGGAGACAGCCGACGGCGAACGGCTGATCGCTTGGCACGTGCCGCCGCGCCACGGCCGGCCGACCGTCGTTTATCTCCACGGCAATGGCGGCGCGCTGCGCCACCGCGTACCGCGTTGGCGTTCGATCATTGCGCAGGGAACCGGATTGCTAGCACTCTCCTACCGTGGATATGGCGGCTCAAGCGGCAAGCCGAGCGAGGCGGGACTGATTGCCGACGCGCATGCGGCCTATGATTTCGCGAAGCGAAAATATGGAGCGGAAAGGTTGGTCTTGTGGGGCGAGTCGCTCGGAACGGGTGTTGCCATCGCGCTGGCCGCGGATCGAAATGTCGCGCGCATTATCCTGGAGGCACCATTCACCTCGACCGCCGACATCGCGCGACGTGTCTATCCCATCTATCCGGTCTGGCTGCTGATGCGCGACCAATATCGCTCCGACGAGCGCATCGCGCGCGTGACGGCGCCGATCCTGGTCCTTCACGGCGAACGCGACAATGTCGTTCCCATCGAGCTTGGCGAACGCCTTTATGCACTGGCGACATCGCGCAAGCGCATGATCCGCTTTCCGCTGGGCGGGCACGCCGATCTCGGCGCCCACGGCGCGGACGCAGAAGCGCGCGCGTTCATCAATGAATTGGCGGAATAAGGCACGATGGTAGCGGCCGAAACCGCGGCAGCGCCGCGACCCACTCAATTTGGACACGCATCTATTGCGCCGCGGAAAACAGCGACTCGCCCGGCGCGACGCGCGTGAAGCGAACCGGCTCGGTCACGACGGTGAGCGCATCTCCGTCGCGGCGGATCACGCTATAGCGCGAATTGGCCAGATCGGACACCGCCGGGAAGTCTTCGCGGAAATGCGCGCCGCGGCTGTCGCATCGCGCCTGCGCCGCGACGCAGATCGCCTGGCTGACCAGCACGAGGTTCTCAAGGTTGAGGCGGTCCATCCAGGTCAGATTGTAGCGCCGCTCGGCCACCGGCACACCGCAGGCGACGATCTCGCGCGCCATGTCATCGAGCATAATGCGCGCGCGCGCCAACCCTTGCGCGGTGCGCAGGATGCCGACGTCGTTCCACATCGTATCGTAAAGTCGCCGGCGCACGCCGGAAAGATCGCCGCGCTCCCTGCCCAGGGGCGCCATGGCCCGGACCGTCGCTGCCTCGAGGGCTGCGCGATCGACGTCCGCCAGACGCGCGTCGCGATTGAGCCGCGCGGCAATACTGTCGCCGGCAATGCCGCCGAATACTGTCGAATTGGCGACGCCGTTGCCGCCGAGGCGGTTGGCGCCATGCACGCCGCCCGTGTCCTCGCCGGCGGCGAACAGGCGCGGCATCGGCGTGGCGCATTCGGCGTCGAACACCATGCCACCCATCATATAATGCGCAGTCGGAATGACCTCGACCCGGCCGGCCGCCAAATCGAATCCACAATCGGCGCAACGCTCGACCATGCCCTTGAATTCCCGCCGCACGTTTTCCGCGCCAAGGTGTCCCATCGCAATCCACACGCCGCCATGCGGGCTAGCGTGACCGCTGCGGATGCGGTCCATGATCGAACGGCTGACAATGTCGCGCGTGGCGCGCTCGCCGCGCGCGTCATAGGCGAACATGAAGCGCTCGCCGGTGGCGTCGACGAGGTGCCCGCCATATCCGCGCAGGCCTTCCTCGAGGACGGTGCCGGTCATGCGCGTGTCTTCGCCGGCGAGGAGCCCCGTCGGATGGAACTGCACCATCTCCATGTCGCGCAGCGGCAGACCGGCGCGCAGCGCCATGGCCATGCCGTCGCAGGATTTGTCGCCGGACGGTGTGTGATACTTATACATGGTCGGGCCGCCACCAGTCGCCATGAGCGTCGCGCGGGCGCGAACCGTGACCAGTTCGCCGCTGCGCATGTCGAGCATGAGCACGCCGGCGAGGCCGCTGGCGTCGGCGGCGGGCAAGAGGTCGAGGGCGCGATGGTCCTCAAGCCGGCGAACGTCGCGGCGCCACGTCTGCTCGGCCAGCCGATTGATGATTTCGATGCCGGTTAGGTCGCCCTTGTGAACTGTCCGGTCGAAGGTCTGCCCGGCGAAAGCCTTCTGGTGGATGCTGCCGTCGGGATTGCGATCGAAGAAGCAGCCGAGCTGCGTCTCCAGCTCGCGAATGCGCTCGGGCGCGGTGGCCACCAACAGCCAGGCGAGATCCTGGTCATTGAGCCATCCGCCGCCCTCGATCGTATCCATGAAATGCCGCTCGATCGAATCGCGCGGGTCGATCGCGACGTTGTAGCCGCCCTGCACCATGCGCGTGCAGCCGCATTTGCCAATGAGCCCCTTGACCGCGATCGTGACATCGAGGTCCGCGTTGGCCTGCTTGGCGTGCAAAGCCGCGAACAGGCCGGCGCCGCCGGCGCCGAGAAGGAGAATGTCGGTGTCAATGACGTTCATGGACCGGATACGCGCTCGTGGCGATTTGTATGGCGATTATTCGCCGGCCCCGATGGCGGCGAGCACTGCCGCGCGATTGGCGGCCGCGTTCGCCTGCACCTGCGCGTGCAACGAACCGCCGTGCGAATCCATGCTCACCAGCAGCGGACCAAAGCCGCGAATGCGGAACTTCCACAGGCTTTCTGGATGCAGATCATCCATGTCGACATCCTCGATGGCCTCGATCCATGTCGTTTCCAGCGCCGCCGCGCCGCCGACAACGGCAAGATAGACGCCGCCGAACTGCGCCAGCGCTAGCGTTGTCTGCGGCCCCATGCCGCCCTTGCCGATAATGACGCGCACGCCTTCGCGCTGCATGAGCGCCTGCGTGAAACGCTCCATGCGCATCGACGTTGTCGTGCCGATGCATAGCGGTTCGTAGGGCGCGCGATTGCCCGGCCGCGGATCGACCTTGCGCACATTGGGGGCGGTATGGATGACGCCATGACCCTTGAGGTCGAAGCGCGTGGTGCGCCCCTGGTCGAACATGGCGATCAGCGTGGCGTCGCGGATGCCGAACAGCGTCGTTTCCAGTGTGACGGTATCGCCGACCTTGAGCGCGCGGATGCGCGCTTCGTCGGTCGGCAGCTCGATGATGTCATGGCGCATGGTGCGGCTCACCGAAACGCGATGCCGCCGGGCGTAACTACGGCGCTGGCGCGGCGGGCGGAATGGCACTGGATGTTCACGGCCACGGGGTTCATGGTGATATGCGTCGCCGCCACCTCGACGTGGACGCGAAACGCGGTCGAGCGCCCGCCAAGCCCCTGCGGGCCGATGCCGAGCTGATTGACCGCCTGCGATAATTCCGCCTCGATGCGCGCGCCGTCGGCATCGGCGCAGGCCGTGCCGAGCGGACGCGTCGCCGCCACTTTGGCAAGATGCATGCACAGGTCCGAGGTGCCGCCAATACCGACGCCGACGATGGTCGGTGGGCAGACGCGTCCGCCGCACTCGATCACGCGGTCGATGACGAAACGCTTGACCGCCTTCACCCCATCGGCCGGGATCAGCATCGCCAGAAACGATCCGTTCTCCGAGCCGGAACCCTTGGGGATCATCTCGATTTCGACCGTCTCCTCGCGCTCGTCGAAATCCACATTAATGAGCGGCACGCCGATGCCGCACGAAGTCTGCTCGTTGCGGCGCGTCAGCGGATGCACCACCGAGGAACGCAGCGGGTGCTCGCGCGTCGCCCGCTCGCAACCACGCCGGATCGCCGCCTTCAAGGCAGCGCCATCGCACGCGACATTGCGCCCGATAATGACGTTATAGATGGGAATCCCTGTGTCCTGACAGAGCAGATTGCTGGTCCGCTCAGCGACCGCGATGTTCTCGACCATGGTGGCGAGGATGGCGCTCCCCGTTGCGTCGGTCTCGCGCTCCTGCAATTGCGAAAAGCCGCGCTTGATGTCGGGCGGCAGCAGCTTGAGCGCGCGGATATAGAGCGCCTTGGCCAACTCTTCGATTTCGCCCGTATCGAGTTGCATCATGGGTCCAAGGGTATCCTGCGCGGCGCCGCCTGCGACGTGTCGAACATATTCTAGAACATCAGCGCCAGGCCGGAAATGACCAGTGCGGCCGCCAATACCTGGCGAAAACGCCGCTCGTCGAGTTGCCCATAAATGCGCCAACCAACCCAGGCGCCCGCCAACAAAGGCGGCAGCGCCAACGCGATCAACATCAGCGTCGCGCGGTCCATGGCGACCGTACCGACCAGAAGAAGCGTAGCAATATGGGCGGCAAGGATGAAGGGCTGATAGACGCCGCGCGCGATGTTTTTCGGCCAGCCGCGCAGTTGCGTCCAGATTGCCGGCAACACCCCGGAATAGCCGCCAAGGCCGCCCAGGATCCCGCCGAGGAAGCCGACAAGGGCGTCGGTGGTTCGCCCGCCACGGGCGGCGCGCGGCAATCGCGGCGCGGCAAGCGCATAGGCGCCGTAGACCGCGAGCACCGCGCCGAGCGTGAACTTGACGACGTTGACTTCGATACGGGTCAGCAGCCACACCCCGAGTGGAACTCCCAGTACCGCGCCGAGAAGAAACGGCCACAATCGGGCGGCCTCAATGGATTTGCGCAGCGGCCAGATCAGGCCCAAATGCAGAAAGGTGCCACAGGCGACGACAAGCAGCGTCGTCTGTATCGGGGTGAGCACGTGCAGCCAGATCGCGCTGGCGGCGAGCGCAAAGGCAAAGCCGGCGCCGCCGGCCGCCAACGCGCCGACGAAGGCGCCGAGCCAGAGGACCGCGAGCGTGGCGGGTGTGAGGTCCGCGGACACCGCTCAACCGGCGCTGATGAGAAAAGCCAGGCCGACGCACAACGCGATCGCGCAACACGCAGACAGCGCGGCTAGCGTCTTCTCGCGAAAATCGAGGAACTCGATGGCCAGCACGCGCAGCCCAAGCGTCAGGTGAACCGCCATCGCGATGATGAGCGCAAGCTCGCTTGCCTTTACCGCCGGGTGGGCGGCGACCGCGAGAAAAGCATCGAGTGCGTCGGCGCCGCGCAATGCCGTGGCCAGTGTGAGGAAATGCACGGGAAGGAAAATCGCAAGTGCCAATCCCGAAAGCCGGTGCAGAATGGCGGCGATAAATCCCGGCTGGCGTCGCGATACGCGCATCATGCGAGGTATACCGCGAGCACGGCGCGCAGGCCGAGCGCAAACAACGCCAATGCGAACACGATGGCGGCGAAGTCGAGCGTCGCACCGCCCCAGCGCGTCCACTCGCGCACGATATTGCGCAGGCCGATCGGTGCGTGCACGGCGACTGCGATGACGAACAAGGCATAGAAGACAAGGAACACGACATTGCCGCGCGTGCGCGCAAGGATTTCGCCGGCGGTCAGTCCGCCATGCACGGCATAGACGATGGTCGCCAGATGAAAGCAGACCGCCAGCGCCAATACCGCGGCGCTCGCGCGTTGCGCCAAGAACAGGATCGCGCTCACGTTCGCCTCCGCAATGTGCGCGCGGCGACGCGGCGCTTGAGGCCGGCGATCGCATAGGTGGGCGCGATCGCCTTGGGACAAAAATTCGTGCAGCTCATATGCGTGTGACATGCCGAACACCCAGCGTCGCCGGAGAGGATATCCAGCCGCTCGTCCTGCGCCCGGTCGCGCACGTCATTGACCAGCGTCCACGCCCGATTGAGCGCCGCCGGCCCAAGGTAGTCCCTGTTCCAGGCGACGACGTCGCAGGCCGAATAGCAGACCCCGCAACCGATGCATTCAATGCCTGCGTCGGCGGCCTGCCGCGCCCGG
>JACQAE010000277.1 GCA_016195095.1 Pseudomonadota bacterium | reverse complement strand
TCATCGTACCGGCCGGCAAGGAAATGCGCTAACGCGGTTCCGCTCTGCGTCATGAACATCAGCGGATCGATGGGGCTCAGGCGCATCACATGCCTTAGGTGTTCAAGCGCCAACTCTAGTTCGCCGAGCCAGCATCTTACAAATCCGCTGCAGTACAACGCCTGTGCCAAGTTCGGATTGAGCGCAAGAGCCTGATCAATCAAAGCAGCGCCGGCGGCGAGGTCGCCGACGACACGGGCGCGCGCGAACCCGCCACTCGAGAGTGCGACCGCGTCATCCTTTCCCAACTCTGCCGCCCGCCCTGCCAGCCGGGCGGTTTCGGCGATCTCTTGTTGGCGGTCGATCATCCAGCCATTCGTCTTGCGTTGTGCGTAGCACCATGCCGCCATGCCGTAGGCCGAGGCGAAATCAGAATCAAACTCTATAGCCCTGTAGAACGATCGCAGCGCCTCGTTGTTGGCTTCACGGGTCCACTGATGAAAGCTCGCCATCCCGCGCAGGAAGTAATCGTAGGCGTCCAGGCTCTCAGTTGGTTTGCGCTTGGTGCGCTTGATCTCCGCTTGTTCCAGCTTCGGCGCGATTGCACCCACGACGCTTGCGGTCACTCGGTCCTGTACACCGAAGATGTCCTCAAGCTCGCCGTCGAAACGGTCTGCCCACAGATGCGCGCCGGTCGAGGCGTCAATGAGCTGGCCCGTGATCCGCACGCGGTGGCCGTCCCGGCGTACACTACCTTCGAGCACGTAGCGCACCCCCAGATCGCGGCCGACCTGCTTCACGTCCACAGACCGGCCGTTGTAAGTGAAGCTCGAATTACGGGCGATGACGAACAGGCTCGAAAAACGGGATAAGGCGGTGATGATCTCTTCCACGACGCCGTCGGCAAAATATTGCTGCTCGGGGTCGTCACTCATACTCAAGAAGGGCAGGACAGCAATGGAAGGCTTGTGGGGAAGTGCCGGGCCTGGTCGGGTGTCGGTACTGCCCATGGTCGCCGTTGGTGAAGAGTGTTGACCGACGAGCCGGTAGCCGCGGCCCGGTACAGTCACCACGTAGCTTTGGCCGCTTTTTCCCTTGTCGAGCGTCTTTCGCAGCGCCGAAATGTGGACCTGGATGTTGTTCTCCTCGACAACGAGCCCAGGCCATACCCGCGTCATGAGTTCGTCCTTGCTGACCACCTCACCCATTGCCGAGGCGAGCACCCATAGAAGGTCGCGCGCTCGGCTACCGAGTTGCACCGGTACCCCGTCCAGCGTCAACGTCCGCTCGCGAAGATCGAGCCGGAACTGGCCAAAACTGACCTCATCCCGATCCATCGAATCCAACCATATTCGTCGCAGATTCAGAACAATTAAGCTCCTGAACCAAGGACCTTAAGCGGCTGTCACGTTACGGTCCAGCATCGAGCAGGGCAGACGCAGGGCGTCACCTGTTAGGTCCCGCCCCGATGAGAAGTCGAACGGTGGCGTGCCCTATCCACAATGAAGCAACGAGAAATGGCTTTTGCGGCAATGGAGCCCTGGCTCATGCGGGAGCTGCCCGAGGCCCGACCCAAATCGATTTACTGATGCAAAGAGCCTGGACGGAACGGGTGCGGTTCATAGGCCGTTTGATCAAATGGGGGGCGTACGAATCGGAGGTTGTTCGCGTACAGGCCTCCTCCCGCCGGCGAAGCGCGTAGTGACAACCTCATGGCGGGGCACGTTAGGAGCTGCATCGTGCTACCATTGAATTTCAGAGAGGGAACGACATGAAGCTTCCCCGTCGCAGGTTCTTGCATCTGGCAGCAGGCGCTGCCGCGCTTCCAGCCATATCGCGCATCGCATGGGCGCAAAACTATCCAACGCGACCGGTGCGCATCATCGTCGGCTTTGCCGCGGGCGGCCCAGCGGACATCGTCGCACGGCTGTTCGCCCAATGGCTGTCAGAGCGGATCGGTCAGCAATTTATCGTCGAGAACCGCGCCGGTGCCGGCGGCAACATCGCTGTCGAATCGGTGATCAGAGCAGCTGCCGATGGCTACACGCTTCTGCACGTTACGTCGACTAACGCATTCAACGCAACGCTCTTCGAAAAACTCAATTTCGATTTGATACGTGACATTGCCCCAGTCGCAAGTTTTCTTCGCAATCCCGGCGTTATGGTGGTGAACCCATCGTTTCCGGCAAAATCCGTTCCCGAGTTCATCGCGTACGCAAAGGCCAATCCAGGCAAAATCAACATGGCATCAGGAGGGCCCGGCAGCATATCACATATTTACGCTGAGCTATTTAAGGTGATGGCGGGCGTGGACTTGACACCCGTCCACTATCGAGGAATCGGACCTGCGATCCCTGATCTGATCGGCGGCCAAGTCCAAGTCATGTTCGACCTGCTTCCCTCTTCGATTGGGTACATCAAGGCCGGCCAGGTGCGGCCATTGGCTGTGACCTCAGCGACGCGTATCGAACTGTTGCCAGAAATTCCGACCGTCGGTGAGTTCGTGCCTGGATACGAGGCCAGCGGTTGGCAAGGCATTGCCGCCCCCAAAAACACGTCTCCAGAGATCATCGACAAGCTCAACAAGGAGACCAATGCGATCCTCGCCGATCCGAAAACGACGGCGCGGCTCGCCGAGTTAAGCAGTTCGGCATTTCCTAACTCGCCCGCCGAGTTCGGCAAGCACATCGCCGACGAAATCGAGAAGTGGGGCAAGGTGATCCGGGCAGCCAACATTAAGGCGGGGTGAGTAATCACCGCGGATATTCCATAGTCCGGTTCGGCGTATCCCCAGCGACCCGAGCAACGCATCCACGCGCTTCTGCTATGCCCCGAAAGCAACAGTTGCCCCGTCAAAATGCGATCCGTGGCCAAGGGCCACAATCGGAAGGCGCTTTCCGTATTGTCGACACCTCACCCTTGATCTTTGCCGCCTGTCCGCTTTACCCGCCGGCTTACGAGTGGGGACTGTGTGTACCCTCAGTTGCGAACATGTTCATGAACTCACATCAATTGTCCAACGTTGTGATCCCGTTTTCTCGAATGAACTCGCGCGACGTTTGAACATCGTTCTGTACGATCGTGGCGAGCTCCTCGGCCGTGGAGCCTTGTAGCTGCACGGCCTGTCGCTCGAATTGTGCTCTGATCTCAGCATCATGCAGTGTCAAGCCGATTTCGAGCGTAAGGCGGTCAAGGATTTCCTTCGGAGTCTTTGCGGGTGCGAAGATGGCCTGCCATCCCGGAACCGCCAAATTTGGCACGCCCGCTTCGGCAAGCGCGGGGAACTCCGGCGCAAAGCGACTGCGTTGCGGGGTGAGAACCGCAAGAATGCGCACGCGCCCGTCCTTTCCGTACGGTAGCACGGCCGACAATGGCGCAACGTTCATATGCACGCGCCCTGCCATGATGTCAGGCAGTGATTGCGCAAAGCCCTTGTACGGAACTCTAATCAACTTCGTCCCGGTCGCTTTCATAAACTGCGCGGTGGATTCTTCAGGAGTGGCAGCGGAGGCAAACTGGAACCTCCAACAAGAAGCGTGTGCCCGTCAGCCGCGGCGTTTAGCACCGTCTGCGCGGCAATCAGGCCATCGGCTCCGGGCTTGTTCTCGACCACAAAGGCCTGCCCAAGCCGCTTCGATAGCCTCTCGCTTATGGTTCGGGCGGCAAAGTCCGAGGGTCCTCCTGCTGCAAATGGGACGATCAGACGGATCGGCTTGGTGGGGTAGCTTTGCGCGAGCAAGGTCGTGGCGGAGGTGACCACCATCGTAGAGCAAAGCAGGGTCACGACTGCACGGCGGATTAGCATGTAGACCTCCCGGTTCGTTAGCGCGATTTTGCGGCGCTCTTTAGCAGCGGGAAATGCGGCAACTGACGTATCCGACGCGAAAACGGATACAGCAAAGGCCATGGTTGACAAAGATCGGCCGCGGCATTTCATTCGTGCTAAATTGCGAATAATCGAGCCCACGTCACCCAGGTTTGCCAGCCCATGGATAAGCTTCGTGCGCTCGGGTTCTTCTGCCGTGTTGCCGAGACCAAGTCCTTTGCGGCTGCGGCCTATGAGTTCGATATCGTCCCATCCGTTTTATCGAAGGCAGTCGCGGCGCTAGAGGAGGATGTCCATTTCAAGATATTCAATCGCACGACGCGACGGGTGTCTTTGACCGAGCAGGGGACGCGTTATTACGACCGCTGCAAGCGATTGTTGATGGAGCTCGACGAGGCTGAGCTGCTTGAGCGCGGGGGAATAGCGAAGGCCGCCGGAAAGATTGTCGTTGGCCTTCATCCGGCGATCAATCGGGTGTTGATGTCCCGCATTGACGAGTTTCTGACGAAGTACCCGGATATTGTGCAGGAGCTGACAATCACAAGCACGCCTGCAACCTTGCTTGACGACAAGCTCGATCTCTTGGTGACATTTGCCGACCTTTCAGATTCAAGTTTTGGCGTACAAACAATCGGTACAACGCGTCACGTCCTGGCAGCATCGCCGGCGTATCTTGAAAGAAATGGCGTACCGCGCACCCCTGAAGATTTGAGCAAGCATGTCTTCATCGTATCCGGCAGGCCCGATGGCCCCTCCTATGCGCGTTGAATGATGCAGCGAGGCAGGGAAGTACAAACTGTCTATGTGCCCGTTCGCATGATCAGCCGGCAAGGCACTTACATGTACGAAGCTTGCCTTTGTGGCGCCGGAATAAGCCGCCAAGTCGATCTCTTCATTCGCGCTCAATTCAAGTGCGGGAACCTCGTGCAGGTGTTGCCCGATTGGTCGCTGAGTTCGTTGCCGATCCGGACCGTCGTTCCGGACCGCAAGAAGGTACCAGCAAAGGTGCGTGTCTTTATTACATTCCTTCACACGGTCATTAGGGAAGCGAACCGTCATTCCGTCTGATCGCTATTAGCTATCGAATTGTTGAGGCACGATCAGGAGGCATTAGACAATTTGACAACACCGGGGCTAAGGACGCGGGGAGTCCGTTTAGGTCAATCGCGTCGGTTTCGGCAAAGACCGCATTTGCTCGCATGTCCGCCTCGAAACCGGACTCGAATTCAACTCGAAGAGCTGAGACAGCGAGAATAGAGGCCGCCAGCCCGGGGGATCGGAAAGACGCGACTCAATGATTATTTTGCACAAAAAGGCACCGCCCCGCGCGATCTAACATGCTTAGCTAAAGTATACCACTAGCAATTCTGGAATAGGCGAACGTATTCGGCATCCGAATGACGCTTGGGAAGCTGCCGTTCTACCATTGAACTACGCCGGCGACGCCGAGGACTTCGGCGAATGACGCCCGGCATCAGCCCCGCTTTAAGCGCGCGGCCGCTGTGACCGTCTGGTGCCATCGGCGGAGAATGTACCCGGACGCACCGCAAGCCGCAACGCGGCCTTTGGTGCGTCGCCTGGAATTTCGTGGCCCATAACCCTCCCCCCCAATTTGCCGCGCGTGAGTTTCTTCGCGTCTGCGGCTCGCGATCGCGGCCAATTCGCCCCAATTGAATTGGCGTCACGCTCGCGACATGCGCGCGCATGATCCATGCGAAAAGTCCGGCTCGCGCTTTTCGCGGTCACGCCCCGGACGCGCAAAAGTCGAAGCGTCCACGCAGCGAAAGATAATGGTTCGTCTCCACCACGTCGGCGCTGCTCCCGTCGTGCAAGATGTTCTCGGTCGGGGCTATGTAGGCATCGCCCGGTCGCAGCCGCAGCCGCACGATCGGATATTGCGGGAACGCCTGCATGAACGCCGCGCCGATGGCGCGCACGTCGCGGACGACTTGGATTTCCGCCGTCCGCAGAATCGTGGCCATGCCGCAAGCCGTTTGATTGAGGAAAATGAAGTAGCGGTCGCTCGGACCGAGGTTGATCGAGACGCGATTGGAACTTGACTCCAGCTCGTCGACCGCAAGCTTGTCCCAGCGATCGAAATGCAGCCCGATGCGCGCGTCCTGGTCAACGGCCCTGGTCATCGTGAGCAGGCCGGGCTGGTCGCGCCCGATCCTCGCGGAATAGACATGCTTGGCGATCAGGCCCGCGTTGCGCACGAGATCGAGCAGCAGTCCGATCAGCGGGTGCTTCAACGTATCGCCATCGTCGGCGCGCTCGAAAATATCGCGGCGCGCCGCGAACAGCCGTATCAATTGCGGGCCGAGAAGCCGGACAATCCCAACGCCGCGATGCGCCGGCGGCGCGCTTTCGGTCCAAAGGATCGATCGCTCTTGTGGGGTCGCGGGCCGCCAATCGGGAAGCGGCGCGCGCGCGTCGCCGAGGTAAAACGGCGCGCGCGTGTCGATCGTTTCCGCCCGGCAAGTCCCGCCGCTCAGACGCACCCGATCCTCCGGGTCGCGGAGCGAACGCCGCGGTGAATAGAGGACGACCGGAGAAACCGCGTCGCCGCCCGGCAAGCGTCTCGATAGCCCCGCGTCCATGCTCTCCCCGCCGCCAGTGCATTTCCCGGTGAGTTGGGAACCGGGTAGCCGGAAAAAAGCTTCCGTGGTGCGACCCAAAGCAATGCGGGTCATCGCTGCGGGTCGCACCATGGAGTCAAACCATTCGCGGGCTGACGCGCTCCGACATTTGCATTGGAATGTCGCGGTCAGACCGCTAGAGCCTTATCGCTTCCGGTTGAATCGTGCGAGCGCCCTAACCCTTATTCGCGCATGATCCTTTCCGAAAAGCGGTTGCCATTTTTCGGGAACATGCTCTAGGCCGGCGGCACGAACAATGTCGCGCCGGCAACCAGCTGATAGGGAACCGACGCGAGATCGCGAAGCTTGACCCACGTTACCAAATCGCGTTCGCCCATCTTGGACGCGGAGCGAATAAAGGCGCACTCGTGTTCGGCGGAATGGAATTCGCAAAGATAGTCGCGCAAGGGCGACAAATCGGGGCCCGCGCTGTCACCAGCGATGATCGCGATATTGACGTCAAACACGGCGGGCTGCAGCAACATCAGCGCGACCGACGGGACGACCGGTATATTTCGTCGCACAAGCCCGGTAGCCTCGTGAATGAGCATTCCGTGCGCCGGATCGTAACCGAGCTCGGCCAACATCGTGTCGATGGAGGAGACGGCGGGAACGACGCGCACGTTCCACCCGCGGCGTTTTCCTTCATTCAGCAGCGAAGCCGAAACGCTATCGAATATGATCGGATGCCCGGGCGTCAGCCACGCGATCGGCGCGTCGGCTTCGGTCAATTCAACGATTGCCTGAAAGACGTCCGAATAATTCTCCGTTCGGATGCGGCCATCCTGATAAAGCGACCATAGGCTTATGCACTTCTCCCGCAGATCTTGCGGCAGCCCCTCCAACATCTCCTCCGGAAGGTTGGTGCCGATGCGTTTACACATCGTCAGAATTTCAATTGTTTCAATTGTCAGATGCTCGGGAAAGGCTATCCCGGCGCCAACCAGGTAAAGATCCGTATGTGGTCGCTTGGATTGGGGTTCCGGATCACCGGCGATATCGGTCAGTGTCAATACGTCCTCCGCTTTCCAATTGTTCGGACACCGCTCATCGCGAGTGCAAGGGCATTGCAACAAATCCAAAGCTGACGCAATCAAGCTCGGCGCAGCGTCGCGATCCCGGTCGCGATCCAGTTCTCGAACCGGGCCCCGCATTGGTCGGCGCTCGCGGTGCGACGAAAAGCGATTGTCCCCATCTGTCTGGGTCGGTCGCCCCATCGATCAAAAACGCCGGTGGGCCAATTTGCCCCGACATTCGACGATCAAATTCCGGGATCGGGCCGCAAGAGCGCATCCCGCCTCCCGTGAAACGTGACGCGCTCGATATCCTTCCGCTTTGTCGATTTTTCGGCGGCGAACCGGTTTCCACTTCGCCGGAACACGCTCTAGCTGACGCCAATTTCATGCTCAAGGTCCTCAATGACGAGGTCGGCGAAGGCTTGTACATGCAAGCGGCAATACTGCGTTTCCGTTCCAGCGAAGGTTCCCAATTCCGCAAGCTTATTGCTCGGATTGCCGCCGCCGCAAACGGAAAAATAAGCGCATGATTCACGACATTGCGCGATGCCCGCCAGGATGTCGCCATAGGCTCGCCGAAATCCGGGATGGGCGATAATGGCTTGCCAATCGTCGGTGTGAACATTGCCCCAGTGGAATTTTCCATAGCGATCGTGCTCAACACCGAGCAACTCCGGCGAGAACGTCGTCACATTGCCGGCGAGGTCGATATTGATGATTGCACCCGGCAGGTTATCGGCGCGCATGACGTCGGCTCCCGGCGGCGCCGTCAGGTGTCCGCGCATGCCATCGAATTCTCGCAAGCGAATGCTCGGATTTGCGCCGCGAAGCTTGGCGATCCGCTGAATGAACGCGCGAAACGATTCTCCGCCGTCATCTTGCGAAAGCGACGATGACGCGTTGATGCCTTCGGCCTCCTCGACGTTCAAGGCGACCTGCGTGGCGCCCAAGGTCTCGAAAAAGCGCCAGACGTCATCGGGGGCATGCAATGCATTTCTTGTCAGGACGCCAATGACCGTAAAGGGGATGTCGTGCTCGCGCAATTTCGAAACGCCGCGCATCACGCGCTCGAACGTGCCGCGCTTCGACCGATCGACCCGATGCGCGTCATGAATCGCCTTCGGACCGTCGATGCTGACGCCGACGTGCACGGACCATTGCTTGATCAGTTCGCACCACGCGTCGGTAATGAGCATGCCGTTGGTCTGGAAATGGTGGCGAAAACGCATCGGCGCGGCGCCCGATTGCAACGCCTCAAATGCAGCCTCATAAAAATCGATCGGCGCGGTCAGCGGCTCGCCGGCATGCCAGACAACGGACAATTGCGGCTCGCGAAGCGGCATGCCGCGCAAGAAGCGGGCGATCGCCCGCACTGTGGCGCCATCCATCCGGTTGTTTTCGGCGCGGTGGCTCAGGTAGCAGTAGGAGCAGTCGATGTTGCAAAATGTCGTGGGCTGTAAAACCAAAAGTCCGAGCGGCGCCAATTCGACATTGTCAGGAGCATGAGTTGCCGAGAGCTCGAATGTCGAGGATGGGGTCAAATTGGTTCCGGCGGCTACTTGTTGTTGAAATTATTGAAATTGGAGAATTGATTGAAATTGGAGAATTGATTGAAATTGGAGAATTGATTGAAATTTTGGAATGGCAGCGCCTGGTTGAATGCGACATCGGTATTTTTTTGCTGATCCGCGGCGGGATCGTCCGACGCCGGCTTGCCGGACTGCGCGAGGCTTCGAGCCTGCGCAAACGATATTCTCACGACGTTGATGCGCTCTCTGATGTCTAATTTCTTGGACTTATGCAGCTCGACGTAACCAGATTGCGGCGGGAGCGGAGGGATATCGACCATGGTCTCAACCTCGCATTGGGTTGCAGCTTGTGATGACGCAAAGGAGTGACAGGGTCGTCAAAGTGAAATTCTTACCGCCGGCCCAGCGCGCGCACCATCCGTACCGATATCGCAGTTGTCGGCAACCGCCGCGCTGCCATCTCAAAGTGAGCGTGGGACAGAGCCTTTGTGAAATCGCCACCGACCACCGACCACCGACCACCGACGCGCTCCGGCCGCCTGGCGAAAATGAACGCAGATACGTCCATTCGGTAGCAAGCGCCGGAATGCTTACCTTTCCCATTTCCGCGGCCGGGCGTCAAGGATCGGACGCGAACGAGGACCCTTTCACTCCTTCCACCGTGCCGCGGACGGGCCCAACGACCAACCCGGATACCGTTGAAATACGAGGGGACAAACGAGCCCTTGCACAGCGCGAACGGCGTGGGCGATGTCGCGTTGTGCTTGGCGCCGTCCGCAGGCACCGACACGCTGGCGAGAAAAAGGCCGACCAGGAACCCGAATTTAACTCCGTCCCACAGCGGGTTTTCTCCGCGCGATAGGCGCGGAAACACAAATGCCAGGATGGCGCCCTGGTGGAACGCACACGCAAGAGCATTTTCCGGCGAAGTGGGAACCGGTTCGCCGCAGAAAATGCGACAAAGTCAAAGAAAATAGAACGCTTTCCGATTCAATTGAAACGGGAAGCACTCCAGGCCGAGCGCGATATTGCGACTGGCGCCGCCACCGAATATCGCAAGTTCGCGACACGCGCCCGCCAACAACGAATTCCAAACGGCACCGGAAACATACGTCACAACGACCGAGGCGGCCCAAGCCCCGATGAATCTTTGCATCGCTGTTTCCGGGTCTTGAACGAATTCGGATGGTGCAAGATTTCTCTTATCGGCAATCGCAATTGTTGGCTGATCGTCAGGCCGTGCCCGCCGGCGCGCGCGCGTCGACCTCGCGCAGGTCGATGACGCGGCCAAGCCGGCGCGCGAAGCTCTCTCGGTGGGTGATCGCCAGGATCGTCGTGTCGGCCATTCTCGCCAGCAGCCGATCGAGCACCATGGCCTCCGTTTCCGGGTCGAGCGCGGAGGTGCTCTCGTCGAGGATGAGGATCGACGGCCGGGCGAGGACGGCGCGGGCGATGCCCAGGCGCTGGCGCTGGCCGGCCGACAATTCGATGCCGCCAGCGCCGAGGAGCGAATCATATCGCGCGGGGAGCGCGCCGATGTCGGCGTCGAGCCCCGCCACACGCGCCGCGTCCTCGATGCGCGCGCGCGTCGCCGCGATATCGGCAAGCGCGATGTTCTCGGCGACAGTCGCGGAAAAAACCTCGATCTCATGCGCCACCAGCGTCACAAGCCGGCGCAGCTCATCAAGCGGTATCGCCGTGATCGAGCGCCCGTCAATCGCGATGGTGCCCGCCTGCGCCGCCCGCAGCGCCACGACGAGGCCAGCGAGCGTCGTTTTGCCGAGGCCGGAGGGACCGATCAGCGAGGCTTTCTCGCCCGGCGACAGGGTCAGCGAAACGCATTCCAGCACCGGCCGCGAGGCGACATGGGCGAAGCGCAGCGCGGATATTTCAAGCCGAGCGCCCGCGCCCGTCGACCGCGCGCCGTCGTCGAAAATGGGTTCGTGCGTGGCGCTGGCGATACCGGTCATGCGCCGCGCGGCGACCAGGATCGCCTGCAGGTCGTCGGCGGCCTTGGCGAGCCCGAGCACCGGTCCCGCCAGCGCGCCGCCGATCGACAGGAACAGCACGAATTCGCCGAGACTCATGGTGCCATTGACCACCTGCAAGCCGCCCAGAAGCGCGATCGTGGCGGTCACCAACCCGCCGGCGCAATGTCCCGCGGCCTCGAGCGCGGCGGTAATGCGCGCGACCGCGAGGCCGGTTTCCTGGTCGCGCGCCAGCCGTTCGGCGAAACGCGCCTCGGCGAAGCGGTGCGCCGGCGCGATGCGAAGCGTCAGGCCGAACGCGATCGATTCGACGAGATGCAGCCAATAGGCGCTGCGCGCGGCAAACCATTCGGTTTCGCGCTCGCGCAGATGGCGCGCGGCAAGGACATGGATCGCCGCCAGCAATGCGACGACGACGAACACCGCGCTTCCCAATATCGGCGCGACATAGATCATGGCGCTGCCGAGAACGATCGCGGTGCCAAGTCCGAGCGTGATCTCCAACAGCCCGTCGCTGGCGCCATGGCCGATACGCTCGATCTCGTCGAAATTGCGCCCGAGCAGGCCGTGGTCGCGCGCGTCGCCGCGCTCGATAGGTAGCCGGATCGCGGCGGCGAAAGCGGCCCGCGCGAGCCGGCGGCGAATTGCTATCGCCGCGCGCGCCGCCAGCATGCGGCGCATGAAGCCGATTACGCCGTCGGTCACGGCAACGATGACCAACGCCGCCGCGATCGCGACGATCATTCCCGTCGCACGCGTGGTGAAGGCGCGGTCGATCAGGCGCGCAAGCAGGGCGGCGGGAATGAGTGCGAGCAGGCTCGCGGCGATGGCGGCGGCAAACGCCGGCAGGATGCGCCGGTGCTCGGCGCGCGCCAGCGACGCGAGCAGGAAGGCCACGCGGCGCAAGCCGGCGCGCGCGTCACGCTCGTCGAACAGGGACGCGAGCCAGCGGATGCGGCGCGCCGGGTCAATATCCGCGCTCATGCCGCGATCCGGGGTCGAACATCGCAATCGAGCCTTGCGCCAAGGCCGCGCGGTATTCCGCGCCGGCATGATCGGTGCTAGATATCAATCGGCGCGGCATCAGCGTGCATTTCTGGCTTGGTTGACATCGTCAACGGAACATTTGGCGTCGCAGTCATAAACCGGCGCAGGTTGGTCGCACGTTAACGATCTTGCGCACGTGCGAGAATGGAAACTAGCCGACTCGCCGCAAATTCGCACTTGACGCATCGATAGGCGCGAACCCTTGCCGGCCGTCCCACGATTCCGACCCGTGCGAGATGATGACAGCGCCCGACATGAGCCAAGCAACGCCATATTCCGCCCCGCGAAATGCAGCATTGCTGGAGCGCCTGTTCGCGACGGCGGTGGCGGCCGCGCATCCGTCCTCCTGTCTTACCGCGCACCTCCCGGCCCCGCCCGCCGGAAAATTGATCCTCCTGGCCGCCGGCAAGGCCGCCGGATCGATGACCGAGGTCGCCGAACGCCACTACTGCGAGGATTTGCGCCTGCGCGCCGGCGCCATCACCGGGTTGGCGGTCACGCGCCACGGCTACGCGCGACCCACAAGGCTCGTTACAATGGTGGAGGCCGGACACCCGGTTCCCGATAGTGCCGGCCTCACGGCAACGGCACGCACGCTGGCGATGGCCGCATCGGCCGGCGCCGAGGATCGCGTGCTGGTGCTGCTTTCCGGCGGCGCGTCGGCGAACTGGATCGCGCCCGCCGCCGGCATCACATTGGCCGAAAAAGCGGCGTTCACGCGCGCGCTCCTCAAGTCCGGCGCCTCGATCAGCGAGATCAATACGCTGCGCAAGCACCTCTCGCGCGTCAAAGGCGGACGGCTGGGCGTTTTGGCCGCGCCTGCCCCGATATTGACGCTCGCCATCTCCGACGTTCCCGGCGACGATCCGGCGGTCATCGGATCGGGGCCCACCGTCCCCGATCCGATGACGCTCGCCGACGCCCGTGCCATCCTTGCCCGCCATGCGTTGGACGTTCCGGCCAGCATCGCGCGCGCGCTTGCCGACCCCGCCAATGAATCGCCCAAGCCGGGAAACCCGGCGTTTCGCAACGCGCATTTCCGCCTGGTCGCGCGTCCCGCCGACGTCTTCGCGCGCGTCGCCGCCGAGGTCGGGCGCGCGGGCTTCGAGTGCCTGCTACTCGGCGACAGCCTGGAGGGCGAAGCCCGCGACATCGCCGCCGCGCAGGGTCGCATGGCGCGCGAACTGCGCGCACAAGGTCGCCGCGCGATCATCCTTTCCGGCGGCGAGTTGACCGTGAGCATCAGCGGCCAAGGCCGTGGCGGACCCAACCAGGAATTCGCGCTGGCGCTGGCGCTCGCCATCGACGGCACGGACGGCATCTGCGCAATGGCTGCCGATACCGACGGCACCGACGGTGGCGACGGCCGTCCCGACGATCCCGCCGGCGCCATGGTGGACGGCGGCACGGCGGCCCGCGCCCGCGCCGCCGGCCTCGATCCCGCCGCCTTTCTTGCCAACAATGACTCAACGACCTTCTTTACCCGGATTGGCGGCCTCATGCGGCCCGGACCCACTTTCACGAACGTCAACGACTTTCGTGCAATCGTCGTTGACAGCGCCTGAGGCTTCACGCGAAATCTGCGCGCTCAGCCAATGACACGCCAACTCACCATCGCCGTCCCCCGCCTCCAGCGCCCGCGCGGCGCCGCGGCCGGCGCGACACTGTTGCTCGTCGGCCTCATGCTGCTCGCCGCCGTCGATGCCGCCTCCGCCGATTTCCGGCTGTGCAACAATACGTCCAGCCGCGTCGGCGTCGCCGTGGGATACAAGGACGGCGACGGCTGGACCACCGAGGGATGGTGGAACCTTCCGGCTCGCGGCTGCGAGACATTGCTCAAGGGTCAACTTGTGGCGCGCTACTATTACATATACGCCATCGATTACGACCGCGGCGGCGAGTGGTCCGGACACGCATTCATGTGCATGCGCGACAAGGAATTCACCATTCGCGGAATCAGCGACTGCCTCGCGCGTGGATTCGACCGCGGCGGATTTTTCGAGGTCGATACGCAAGAACAGCAGTCCTGGACGGTGCAGCTCACGGAAACGGGCGAATCCGCGCCGCAGCGCGCGCCCGCGCCGGGCGGTCGCCAAGGCGCGCTGGCGCCGCCTGCCCCTGGCGCGGGCAACGTCGCGCGATGAGACGCTTGCGCCGGACCAAGATCGTCGCGACGCTCGGCCCCGCCTCGAGCGATCAGCCCATGATCGCGCGGCTGTTCGCCGCCGGCGCCGATGTTTTCCGCATCAATATGAGCCACACGACGCCCGAGCGCATGCGCGCGATTGTCGCCGCCATCCGCGCAGTCGAAGCCGAACATAACCGCCCGATCGCGATCCTCGTCGATCTGCAAGGCCCCAAATTGCGCATCGGCGCCTTTACCACCGAGGCGATCATGCTGGAAAAGGGCGCGTCCTTCGCACTCGATTCCACGCCGACGCCGGGCGACGCCGGGCGGGTGCACCTGCCGCACCCCGAGATCCTCTCCGCCCTGGCCGCGGGCGACCGGTTGCTGCTCGACGACGGAAAGATACGCCTGGTGGTGGAAAAGGCCTCACCCAAGCAGGCGTTGACCCGCGTCGACGTCGGCGGCCGCCTGTCCGCGCGCAAGGGCGTGAGCCTGCCCGATACCACCCTGTCGTTTTCGGTGCTCACCAAGAAGGACCGCACCGACCTTGAAGCGGCGCTCGATGCCGGCGCCGATTGGATCGCGCTGTCGTTCATCCAGCGTCCGGAAGACATCGCCGAGGCCAAGAAGCTCACGCGCGGACGCGCCGCCATCATGGCCAAGATCGAGAAGCCGCAGGCGGCCCTATGCCTTGGGGAAATCATGGATGCTTCCGACGCGATCATGGTCGCGCGCGGCGACCTTGGCGTCGAGATGCCGCTAGAAAAGGTGCCCGGCATCCAGAAACAGATGACGCGGGTCGCGCGTCGCGCCGGCAAGCCCGTCGTCGTCGCGACGCAAATGCTGGAATCGATGATCACCAGTCCGGTTCCGACGCGCGCGGAGGTCTCCGACGTCGCCACCGCCATCTTCGAAGGTGCCGACGCCGTGATGCTGTCGGCGGAATCGGCGGCCGGACAATATCCGGCGGAGGCGGTCGCCACCATGAACCGCATCGCCGAGGAGGTCGAAAGCGATCCGACCTATCGCGCCATCATCCAGGCGCAACGCGCCGAGCCCGAGGCAACCGGCGCCGACGCGATCGCGGCGGCGGCGCGCCAGATCGCCGAAACCCTCGACCTGTCGGCGATCGTGTGCTGGACATCCTCGGGCGCAACGGCGCTGCGCGTATCGCGCGAGCGCCCGGAGCCGCAGATCGTCGCCATTTCGCCGCGACTATCGACCGGGCGCAAGCTGGCGCTGGTCTGGGGCGTGCACTGCGTCGTCGCCGAGGACGCGCATGATCAGGATGACATGGTCGATCGCGCCTGCCGCATCGCGTTCAAGGACGGTTTCGCCAAGTCCGGGCAGCGCATCATCATCGTCGCGGGTGTGCCGCTGGGAACGCCCGGCGCGACCAACATGGTCAGGATCGCCTTTGTCGGAACGGAGACCGCGCCGCAGGAGTGACCGCCAGCGCCGCGCCCGCTTCGGTTCAATGCGCGGCTCACGAAGTTCTTACCGCGGCGGCGCCGGCGGACATGTAAGCTGTCGATCGGGACCACGCATCGTGGAGACGCTCATGCGCCAACGCGCGATCGCGGCTGCCGCCGTTTCGGCATTTTTCCTTGCCGCCCCCACTTCGACGCCGGCACTTGAGGCGTTTACCAGCAGCATCCCGCCATTCTCGATCGAGACCGGGCCGCGCGCGGGCTTCGTGCGCGAGATCGTGACCGAAATGGCCAAGCGCGTCGGTCGCGACCTGCCAATCGTCTATGGCGCGAGTTGGCCGAAATCGCAGGAAGAGGCCCAGACACGCGCCGATACAATTATCTTTCCCCTGGCGCGAACCAAGACACGCGAGCCGCAATACCAGTGGTTGCAGAAAATCATCGACCTCGACGTCGTGTTCGCGACCGCGCCCGGCCGGCCGGCCGCCGATAGCGAGGCGGCAACACGCGCATTGGCCCGCGTCGGCGTGCGCGACGGGTCGCCGATGGCCAAGGACCTGCGCGATCGCGGCTACACCAACCTCGTCATCCTGAAGACCTCGGCCGATTATGCCGCGATGGAGCGCGACGGCACCCGCGCGCGCATCCTCGCGACCTATGGGTTGAAATAGCGCGCTTCCGGGCGAAGCGGAGACCGATTCTCGCCGCGGGTCTCAGATCGGCCGACCGTCGACCTTCTCCGCCAGTTCCTTGACGCGGTCGGCGACGCCCTTGAAATGCGGATGCAGCGCGAGCACGCGCCGCAACGCGCCGAGCGCGCGCTCGTCGTCGCCAATGTCGTGCAGGATCGTGGCGAGGCCGGCGAGCGCGCCGAAATGGCGCGGTTCGCGGGCCAGTACTTCGCTTATATCGGCCAGCGAGCGGCTGTAGTCCTTCTGGAGAAAATAGATCGTGGCGCGGCGGTTCCAGGCCTCGGCGAAATCGGGCCGCAGCTCGATGATGGTGTCGAGCAGACGCAAGGCGAGCTGCGTATCGGATTTCTCCATCGCCGTCTTGACCCGCGTCATCAGCAGGTTGGCGGTATCGCTGACCGATAGCGCCCAAGCGGCCCAAATACGATTCTCGATCGCCTTGGCCGTGACCTCGTCCGGCGCCAACTTGAGCGCCTCGAACAGGAGATCGAGATTGCCCTGCTTTGCCTCGCCCGCGGGCGGCAGCGCCACCGGCGGGGGGCCGAGCGCCGGCGCGTCGCTCGGTTGTGCGACGGCGACGTATTGCGACCACCACAGGCCCGCGACGACGAGCGCCAGCAGGGAGTGATTCCATGGCTTCATGAACGTAATCTACAACCCGGCCCGCGGCCGGCAAAGCCCGGATGCCGTCAAGGTCGCGTGATCGAAACGCTCAGCCTTGACGCGCCTTGAAGCGGCGCTGCACCTTGTTGATGATATAGACGCGGCCCTTGCGCCGCACGATGCGATTGTCGCGGTGCCGACCGCGCAGCGATTTCAGCGAGTTGCGGACCTTCATTGGATCGGACCCCGAACTTGGCGCGGCACCGCGCGAGCATTGATGAGGCGGGGAACATAAGGACGGCGGTCACGTCCGTCAACCGTCGATGCGCCTCGCGGAAGGGTTTTGGCACAGCCCCAAATTAGGTATAACATATTGTCATTTCACAATAATCATTACCTGACCGGGATCCGCCAGGGAAGCTTTCCGAGGTCGTCGGCAAACACCCAGGCGCCAACGCCCAAGGCTGGCGGGAACGCCGCGGCAATGCACCCCGCGAGCGCGCGCGGCCGCAACCCACCGCGCGCCAGCACGCGCTCGGCCGCCGCGAGGTCATGCACGGCGATTGCATATGCTCCCATGAACGGCAGGCCCGGCACCGTAATGTCGGCAAATAGCGTGGAAAACGCCGCCTGGGACATGAGCTCGACGCGCCCGCGATCGAGGCCGATCGTGCGGCCGTAACGGCTTGCGTAAGCGGCGCGCGCGGTAAAGCGGGTAAAACGGGTGGCGGCTTCGTCCACATCCGGGCAGGCGATGACAAGGTCGTAGAGGCCGAGGGCCCCGTTGGCGTGGCCAAGCCAGCGCTTCTGCCAGACCGCATCCTCGCTGTGGTGGGCGAGAATCTGCACCCGGCCCTCAGCCATCTCGCCACGTTCGACGCGCGCGACGCTAAATCGCGCCACCGCCTCGCCCGTCGGCGTCGCCACCGGCCGCTGGAAATTGGCCAGCGGGCGCACGCGAAACCGCGCCGACTGCAACCGCCGTTGCGCGGCGTCGGCGTCGGCGACGGCAAATGCCGCGAGATGGACGCCGCGATGGTGTTGGAGAGCGGCATCGAATTCGCGCCCGAGCGGGGTGTCGGCGGTCTTGAACAAGACCTCGATATAGCCGCGCGCGAACATCGCGGTGACGTTGCCCGTTCCGGTCGGCGCCGGGTTGCCGGCGGCATCCGGTGCCACCTGGATCGAACGCGGCGCCGGCGAAAATCCGGCGCGCATGAGCGCGTCGGCAGCGGCCTGCGGATCGGCGACAAAATGTCCAGCGTGGTCGAGAAATATTTCGTCACCAATCGGCAGTTGCCGCTCGCGATCGGCGCCGGCATTGGCATGGCAATTTTTCATGGCTCGCATTCCCGCGTGGGCTCTGCGGCAAAAAATCCGCGGCGGCCGTCGTCATCTGCGCTAGGCTGCCCAACTTGGGCCTTCCGGGGAGCAGCATGATCATCGACGCGCACGTTCACATCTTCAGTTATCCGTCGTTTCGCGATTTGAGCAAGCATATCCGAAGCATGGAGGACGCGATCGCGTTCCGTACGCGCCATCCCGCGCTCTATGAATGCAACCTCACGGAAGATCCCATCGATTCGACCGACGACCTGATCGCCGACATGGACAAGAACGGAGTCGATTTTGCGCTGGTGCAGGCGCGCGCCGGATTTGTTTCCAACGATATTGTCGCCACCGCCGCCAAGCGCCACCCGGGACGCATGGTGGCCATCGCGCGGGTCGGGCACGATCAGGAGGCTGCCGGCTATCTCGACGACCCAGGCCCCGCGCGCGAGAAGGCCGGCGATGAACTCGAACGCGCGCTCACCACGCTTGGCATGCGCGGCATCGGCGAAATCTTCCCGCGCGCGCTGACCAATTGCGTGCATCCCGAAAAGATCGCCGCTGACCTATCCTGCGTCATGCGCGTCGCCGAGCGCCA
>JACQAE010000017.1 GCA_016195095.1 Pseudomonadota bacterium | reverse complement strand
CGTGACACGACGGCCATCCGCGGATGTGACGCGCGCCTGGGCGCGCCTGGCGCGCGCGCAGCGCGTCGTTCTCGACGCGATCGAACGCGACCTCAAGGCGGCGGGGTGCCCGCCGCTGGCCTGGTACGACGTGCTGCTCGAACTCTCGCGCGCGCCGCAGGGACGGCTGCGACCCTTCGAAATCGAAAAGGAAACGCTGCTGGCGCAGTACAACCTCTCGCGGCTCATTGACCGCCTCGCGGGCGAGCGCCTCGTCGCGCGCATGACCTGCGAGGCGGACGGTCGCGGCCAATGGGTGGTCATCAGCGATGCCGGGCGGGCCATGCAGGCGCGGATGTGGAAGGTCTATGCCGGCGCCATCCAGGCGCATGTCGGGGCGCGGCTGGACGACAAGGATGCGCGCACCCTCGCCGACCTGCTCGGCCGCCTGATCGGTGCCGGCGCCTCGGCAAAGCCTGCGCCCGGGCACGGGGAGCGGACATAACTAATTGATTTCATGTGAACTTTCTTCATGACACGGGCCCGCCCACTGCCGTCCATAAGCCGACGGCGGCCTTGGTGCGTTGCCCGCGCGCGGCCACGCTACTGCCACGCTTGCCGCTCATATCGGCGCCGGCCGCTACGGTTTCATGGCGCCACGGTTTCATGGGCCTCACATCAACCAGACACATTGGCTTGCAATGCAATATTCCGTGCGTTCAAACACCGTGATCTCGAGCATGCCGCAATCTCAAAACCCGGGAGGATCTCTTGCGATCACGCCGCGGCGAGAAAAGCCGTCAATGCGCCGGCGGCATGATAGTGGTGTGCGATGAAACGAACTGACCACACGCCGCTGCGTCGCGCCTACCGGCGCGCGCTCGCCATTGCCGCAACGAGCATGGTCTTGATTTGCGCCGGCGCGGCAGGCGTCGGCGCGCAGACCGCCACCGACGCCGCGCCCGGCCCCGCACCCGCGGAGAACCTGCAAATCGTCTGGGAGGTGGCCAGCCGCTTCCGCCTGTTCCGCGACGAGAAGGACTTCCAGCGCCACGTCGCCGCCATGCGCGGATCGACCGTGCTCGGCGCCGAGCAGGCCCTGGCGCTGGCCAGCGACGGGCGCGGCTGGGCGCGCGATATCGTCACGCGGCTTTGCGTGGACGCCGGCGGACGCCTGCAGGAGCAATGCCTGCGCGACGGCGTGCAGGAAAACTATCTCAATCCGACCGAGCATCGCATCGCCGTGCGGCTCATTGGACGCGTCGCCGACGCCGCCTGCATGTGGATATTCGACGACGGCGATGAAAAGTCCCGCTCCATCCGCGCGCCATGCACCGAGAGCGTCAACCTGAGCGTGCGCCACGGCCGCACCACCGTCGTTCTGGTCGAGGCCAGCAACGCGGATGGCACGACGCGGCGGGCGACGACCGACATTGCCGTGCGCGATCTGCTCATCGCCGGGCTTGGCGATTCCGTTGCCGCCGGCGAGGGCAATCCCGACCGCCCCGTGTCGCTGTCCGACGAGGGCTTCTGCTTCCGCCAGATCGGCGGCTTCCGCAGCGAATATTATCGGCCGGGCCGGGTCGGGTTCTCCGGCAATAAGGCGTGCGAAGTCGCGCCGGCGGCGAACGAGGACGGTGTCCTGTGGGAAAAACTCTCGGCGCGGTGGATGAGCGCGGCCTGCCATCGCTCGCTCTACGGCTATCAATTGCGCGCCGCCTTGGCGCTCGCCGTGCGCTCGCCGCACGTCGCGGTGACCTTCCTGCCGCTCGCCTGCACCGGGGCAACGATCGGCGCCGGCATGCTCGCCAGCCAGACGGCGCGCGAGTACTTCTGCGGCGACGACAACTGCCCCTCTTCCTTGCCGGCGCAAGTTGGCGAACTGCGCGCCATGGTGGAGCGGGCGCGCCGGCGCGACGCCACGCGCGCGCTTGATCTCGTCCTTGTCACAATCGGGGCCAACGACATCGATTTTTCCGGCCTCGTCGCCGACGTGATCATCGAGGCGCGCACCGAGCGGCTGCTGTTCAGCCGCACCGGCGTCATATCCTCGGTCGAGGCCGCGCAGCGCACGCTTGACCGTCAATTGCCGCGCGACTTCGCGCGCCTGCGCAGCGCCCTCACGCCGCTCCTCGGCGGCACGCTCGAACGCGTCGTTTTCGTATCATACGGCAATCCCGCGCTGGCCGGCGGCGCGCGCGCCTGCCCCGGCGGCCGCGACGGTTTCGACGTGCATCCGGCCTTCGCGGCCGATGGCGAGCGCATGCGCCGGGTGGCCAGCTTCGTGCAGGATCGCTTCCTGCCGCGGCTCAAGGCGCTGGCGACGTGCACGGGCGAGGCCAAATGCGCCGGCGCGCAGGCCGAGGCAATGACCTTTGTCGATACGCATCAGGCGGCATTCGCCGAGCACGGCGTCTGCGCCCGCGCCGAGAGCGACCCGCCCTTCGACCGCGAATGCTTTTCGGCGAGCGGTGAAAGTTTCGAGACGAGCGCGGCGGAGGCGGCCTCGGCGCCGTTGCGATGCAGCCAGCCGGCCAGCGCCTTTCGCGCCTATGCGCCGCGCGCGCGCTGGATCAGGACGGCCAATGACAGCTATTTCACCGCCATGACCTTTCCCAAGGGGTGGTCGCCGTCCGGACAATTGCCGAGCGACATTCATGACGCCACGTGGGGCATATTGAGCGCCGTCTATGGCGGCGCGATCCATCCCACCGCCGAGGGCCACGCCGCCATGGCCGACGCCGCCATCCCCGACATGCGCCGCCTGCTTGGGCTTGCACAAACCGAGATGCCGGTCGTGGCCGAACCGTTGCCGGCGCCGTCGGCCGGGCAATAGAGCATGACGCCGAAAAGTTCGCGGCGGTTTTCGCACGACATCTCGCTCCCGGCTTTAAGAATCGATCACTTTACGCCGAGCTTCTTTTGCAGGCTGGTCGAGGACGTCGTGTACTGGAACACGAGACGCTTGTGCGGGTAGACGTAGCGGTGCGCCTTCTGCGCCATCAACGCACCCTCGTGGAAGCCGGAGAGGATGAGCTTGAGCTTGCCCGGATAGGTGTTGATATCGCCGATGGCGAAGATTCCCGGCACGTTCGTCTCGAAGGCGGCCGTATCGACGGGGATGAGTTCGCCGTCGAGGTCGATATTCCAGTTGGCCACCGGGCCGAGCTTCATCGTCAGGCCGAAAAACGGCAGCACCGCTTCGCAGGCAATCGAACGGATCGCCCCGTCATTGCCCTTGACGCTGGCGGCGGCGACCAGCCCGTCGGCGCCTTCGAGCCCGATCACCTGCCCGAGCGCGAGATCCATCGCGCCGGCGGCAACCAGCGCGCGCATCTTGTTGACGCTGTCGGGCGCGGCGCGGAATTCGTCGCGCCGGTGCACCAGCGTCACGCGTTGCGCGATCGGCTGCAGGTTGAGCGTCCAGTCGAGCGCGCTGTCGCCGCCGCCGACGATCAGCAGGCGCTTGGCGCGAAACGCGTCCATCTTGCGCACCGCGTAGAATACCGACTTGCCCTCGTAGGGCTCGATGCCGTTGATCGGCGGCCGCTTGGGCTGGAACGACCCGCCGCCGGCGGCGATCACCACGACGGTCGTCTCGAACACCTTGCCCTGATCGGTGCGCACGCGAAACCGCGGCTCGCCGATGCGCTCGATCGATTCGATCATCTCGCCAAGGTGAAATGTCGGTCCGAACGGCTTGACCTGCGCCATGAGCGCCTCGGTCACACCCTGCCCGGTAATGAAGGGAATTCCGGGAATATCGTAGATCGGCTTTTCCGGATAAAGCTCGGCGCATTGGCCGCCGACCTTGTCGAGAATATCGACAAGGTGGCAATTCATGTCGAGGAGGCCGAGCTCGAAGACGGCGAACAGGCCGCAGGGGCCGGCGCCGACGATCAGAACGTCCGTCTTGATGGGTTCGGTCATACGCTTGCGTCTCGTGGCTGGTCGCGCGTCTTACCCGACGCGCGCCAGCGCTTCAACCGTGCCGGCGCGTTCGGCCGGGCACGGGTGCCTGGCATGCCGATTTAACTATTCGCGCGCCGGAAGAGCGCCGCGCGCACTTGATCGCACGCATCGCGCGCAATATGCCTTTCCCGCATGGGACCGCAATCGTGAACGAGCCCCCCGACCGCCCGGCGAAACCTTCGCCCGACCTCAAGGACTATCCGCATCGCGTCACCGACGTCGTGCGTTTCGCCGACCTCGACGCGCAGGGCCACGTCAATAACGCGGTATTCGCCACCTATTTCGAGGCCGGGCGCGTCGACATGTTCCGCCTGCCCGACTTGAGTATCGGCATACCGGGCGCGACCTTCGTCCTGGCGCATACCGAGATTTCATTTCTGCAGGAACTGCGCTGGCCGGGCGCGGTCGAAGTCGGCTCGCGGGTGGCGAAATTCGGCCGCAGCTCCTTCCTCATCGAGCACGCCGTGTTCAAGGACGGAGCCTGCGCGGCCACCGGCAGCGCAACCATGGTGCTCATCGACCAAGCCACGCGCCGCTCGCGCCCGCTGCCTGACGCCATCGTCGCCAAGCTCAGCCGCTTCGCGCGCGCGCCGGCCTGATCCAAGAGACCGTCGTCGTCGCCGAAGCCGGCCCGATCCGCATCATGCGCTTCAGGCCTGGCGTTCGGGAACCGTCACGACCAGGCCGTCAAGTTCCTGCGTGACCTTGATCTGGCACGACAGGCGCGAATTCGCGCGCACGTCATAGCCGAAATCCAGCATATCCTGCTCCATCGGCGAAGCCTCGCCGGTCTTTTCGCGCCATGCGGCGTCGATATAGACGTGGCAGGTGGCGCAGGCGCAGGCGCCGCCACACTCCGCCTCGATGCCGCGAACGGCATTTTTGATCGCGGTTTCCATGACGGTCGCGCCGATTTCGGCCGCGATCGTCTGCGCGGAACCATCGGGCTGGATGTAGGTGATTTTGGCCATGCTTGACTGAGCGGATCGGGATTTCGTCACCGGACGGAGCGCCGGGCGGGAAACCTATAATGCGTTGCGCGCGCCCGCGCCAGTGCGCAGACGCACGACCTCGCCCGCCAGGCCGCGGGGCTGGCAGGGAAGCGGCGCCTTGGGCAGCGTGGGACGGCGGCGCGCCAAAATTCACTCATGCCGGCGCCTGGCGCGCCGGCACGCTCGCATCATCGCGACCAAGGCGCGCTCACGCATTGGCCGCAGCACGCGTCAACCCAATCAGGGTTGCGCCAGCTTTTCGGCGATCGCACGCTGCGCGTCCTGCGCGGCGTCATGCAGGACCGCAAGCGGACGCGCAAGATCGGCCTTGTCGGCCACGGCGCGTTCCACCGCTTCGGCGGCTTCCGCCACCGTCCAAGCGCCGATGCCGCGTGCCGACCCGAGCATCGTATGCGCCATCGCCGCAATGCGCGCCGGCGTAGCCTGCGACATGCGTGCCATCAGCATCTCGATTTGCCGATCGAACAATGCAAGAACCTCGCGCTCGAGCCGGCTGTCGCCGAGCGTCATGCGAAACAGGTGCGCAAGATCGACCGATTGCGCGTGCGGCGCGAGCGGCGGGGATTGCACGCCAACCTCGCTCAGGTCGGATATTTCTCTTGCCAGTGTGGATACTTCATTCACGGACGCCTCCTGGGACGTTGTTGTCCACTACGCGAGCGATGGGCAAGGACTGGCGCCATCAACCCACCGCTTGAGGGGCGCGCCGCCGATGCGAATGCTCACTGTCCGATTTGACCTGAAATAGACCAAATTCGGGTAAATGCATGGCTGTCGACAGCCTTTTGCGGCTGGCCATGCGTGCGGGCGGTTAACGTTGCGCTGCGCGAGCGATTAGATTTGATGCCTTTTGCGCGCCTGCGTTTGCTGGCGAGCGACGTTGTTGGCTCAATGGTTTACGCGCATACGTTAACGATGATTAAAAAGAGGTTACCGAAACCCGTTTTCTTTGCATTAGCAGGCCGATAGGATGCGGGTGCGGAACCGGAATTGGCCTGAACGGGCGGGCGCCCTGGAACCGCCACAGGAGTTTATCGATCCTCACGCGCCCCGAGCGCGCCTGCGACGCTGCGGCGTCGGGGCGTGGTCATGGTTTAGCGTAGCAAGGCGAGGCGACGACGCACATGGCGAATACTCCAAAGAAAATGAAGGACCCCACGGAAGCCGCGATGTCGGCGATCCAGGAGGCCCTGAGCATGCGCGATTCCGAACCGCAGGCACCGTCAATGCCGATCGAGCCGCTGCCGGCCGATGGCCGCCGTCGCGGCGCGCGTCCCACGCTCGACAATGACCTGTTCGCCGACCCGGCCGCGCCAGGCGCGAGCGAGGATTCCACCGCGCGCCGCGCCGCCAATGACGACCGCCGGACCATTGGCCAGGTGCTCCTTGCCCTGCAACGCCGCCCGCAAAAGACGCCGGTTCTGATCGCGGTCGCGATGTCGGTCGCCTGGGCGCTTTCGGTGTTCGGGGCGACGATCTTCTATGGCGGCGAAATCCAGCTCCTGCTCGGCCGGGCGGCCACCGCGGCGCCGGTCATTTTCGGCATCCTGGCGGCTTTTGGCGCCCCGGTCGTGTTCTTCTTCGTCCTCGCGCAGATGGTCATCCGCTCGCAGGAAATGCGCATGATCGGCCAGTCGTTGACCGAAGTCGCCATGCGTTTCGCCGAGCCGGAGACGATCGCGCGCGATTCGATCGTGTCGGTCGGGCAGGCGATCCGCCGCGAGGTCGCGGCCATGGGCGACGGCGTCGAGCGCGCGCTGGCGCGTGCCGCTGAACTCGAAACGCTGGTTAATAACGAGGTCGCCGCACTGGAGCGCGCCTATTCCGACAACGAGGTGCGCATCCGCGCGCTGATCCAGAGCCTCGCCCAGCAGCGCGAGGCGCTGGTCGGCCAGTCCGAGCAGGTGCGCGACGCCATCACCAACGTGCAGGTCGATATCACCCATGACATCGCCGGGGTGAGCGACCGCGTGGCCGAGCGCATCAACGAATCGGCGCAGCGCATCACCCATTCCCTGGCCGAGAAAGGCGAACACATCACGCTCGCCCTCGGCCGCGCCGGCGACACCATGATCGGCGCCATCGGCGATCGCGGCGGCGACCTGCTCGAGCGCCTCGAGCGCGCGAGCGAGGATACCGGCGGCGCCATCGAGGCGGCGAGCGACCGGCTCACCCAGAGCCTTAATTTCAAGACCGACCATCTCACCGAGGAATTCGCCGAGATCGCCGCCAACCTGCAACAGATGATG
The DNA here is from genome assembly GCA_016195095.1 of Pseudomonadota bacterium. Classification (GTDB taxonomy): domain Bacteria; phylum Pseudomonadota; class Alphaproteobacteria; order Rhizobiales; family Xanthobacteraceae; genus JACQAE01. The sequence goes on along the minus strand of JACQAE010000017.1, from coordinate 4,851 downwards.
TCGGCGCGGCTCGACCGCGTGATCGAGGGCTTCGAACAGCGCGCCGCCGCCGTCATCGAGACGATGGACGGCCGCTCGCGCCAGATCGTCGACGCCATCGTCGACAATTCCAGCCAGCTCGCCGAGACGATCGCCACGCGCGCCGAGGAGGTCAACTCGACGCTCAAGGCAACCGGCGATTCGCTCATCCTCGACCTCAGCCTGCGCGGCGGCGACGTCGTCTCCAAGCTCGAGCAGACCGGCACCCGCATCACCGAGACGATCGTGACGCGCGGCGACAAGGTCATCACCACCTTCAGCGAGAGCGCCGAGGCGCTGGCAACCACCATCGGCTCGCGCGGCGATTCGGTGCGCGAGATGCTGGGCAGTCGGCTCGCCGCTTTCGAGGAAATGTTTACCCATGGCGGCGCCGAGCTTGCCGAGCGCATCAGCCGCGACAGCACGACGCTGGGCACCCTGGTGACGCGCCACCTCGCCGAATTCGACCGCACGGTGAAGACCTATGGCGGCGAACTCGTCGAGCGGCTCGGCCAGCGCACGCAGGAAGTCAGCGACGCGATGAAGTCCTACCTCGAGGGCTTCGACGGCCGCGTGACCACCAAGGCGCTCGAAGTCACCGGCACGCTCGATCAGCGGCTGGCGCGCTTCCAGGAAGCGCTCGACGGCCGTACGCAAACGCTCAACGACGCGCTCAACTCTCGCGTCATGGATATCGCGCGCACCGTCGCGGAGGGCGGCAAGGAAGTCGTGGCCGCGCTCGACAAGCGCATCGTCGAGGTGACCGGCACCATCAGCACGCGCGGCGCCAAGCTTGCCGAGACGATCAGCGCCAAGATCGAGGACATCGACAAGGCGCTGGGTTCGCGCGCGATGGAAATCGCCAATGGTCTCGATGGCCGCATCACCAAGTTCGAGCATCTCTTGATTGGCCGCGCCGATCAGGTAACCAAGGAAATCGAGACGCGCAGCAAGGCGGCCGCCGACCTGCTCAACGCGCGCATGGAGCAGCTTGCCAACAACGTCAAGACGAACGCCGGCGAAGCCGAACGTTCGCTCGTCCAGTTGACCGGCTCGACGACGGAGGCCATCCGCAACAGCGCCAAGGAGCTGGAGCGCACGCTGACCTCGGTCACGTCGACGACGACCGACGCCATTTCGCAGTTGACCACCAGTTCGACCACCGCCGTACGCACGAGCGCCATCGAACTCGAGCGCGTGATGGGCGGCGCAACCTCGGCGACGACCGAGGCGATCCACGAGAGCTCAATCGAAATCGAGCGCAGCCTCGGCGCCGTCGCGCTCGCCACCACCGAAGCGATGCGCAAAAGCGCCGCCGAGGTTGAAAAGAGCGTCAGCTACGCGACGTCCACCACGACCGAGACGATCCGCGCCGGCGCCGATGATCTGGAGAACCGGCTGGCGGCGGCCACCAAGACGACGACGGAGGCCGTGCGCGCCAGTACCGCCGACATGGAAGGCAAGGTCGCCGCCGTCGGCAAGACGACGATCGAAACCATCCGCGCCAGCGCGGCGGAAATGGAGATCCGCTTTGCCTCCTCGACCAAGGCGACGATCGAGGCGATCCAGCACACCGCCGTCACCATCGAGAGCACGCTTGGCCGCGCCACCGCCACGACCACGGAAGCCGTGCGCAGGAGCACGGCCGATATCGAGCATAGCCTGAGCCATGCGACCGCGACGGCGACGGCGGCGGTTCGCGCCAGCACCGTCGACATGGAGGATGCCCTCGCCGCGACGCTCAAGGCCACGACCTCGACCATCAAGGACGTGGCGACGGAATCGACCGACGCCGTGCGCGAGAGCACCGCCAATATCGAGCGCGCGGTCGGCCAAGCGACCACCATCGCCACCGAGCGGATCACGCAATTGGCCGCGACCGCGACCGAGAGCACGCGCACCGGCGCCAACGACCTTGAGCGCATCTTCGCCTTCGTCACCTCGAAGGCCTCCGAGACGATCAACCGGCTCACGACCGAGGCGAGCGAGACGGTGCGCGAGAACACGGCGGAGCTCGAGCGCGTGCTCGGGCTGACCGCGAGCAAGACCACGGAAACGATCAGCCATGCCAAATCGGCGGCGATCGACGCCGCGCGCAGCGGCACGGTCGACCTCGAACGCGCGTTTGATCAGATGACGAATTCGACGACGGAAAAAATCGGCCAGTTCACCGCCATGGCCGGCGAAACCGTGCGCAACGCGGCAAGCGAAATCGAGCGGGCGCTGGGCAAGGCAACGAACGTCTCGACCGAGGCGGTGCGCGCCAGCACGACCGACGTCGAACGCAGCCTCACCACGCTCTCGACCGGCATCACCGGCGTGCTCAAGCAGAATGCCAGCGAGGTCGAGCGCGCGTTGCTCGGCGTCAGCACCGAGGTGGCGCGCACCTTCGTCGGCAAGGCCGACGAGATCGCCGCCGCCGTCAATCAGCGCTCGACCGAGCTGTCGCGACAGCTCGACGAACGCAGCAACAAGCTGCTCGCCGCCATCGCCGCCAAGAGCCAGGAATTCGCCAACGAGATCGGACGCGTCACCGATCAGACGGTCAAGACGATTGAAAGCAAGGGTGGCACGCTCGCGCGCGGCGTCGTCGAGCATACGAGCGGCCTCACCCGTGCCATCACCGAGGCCGGCGAGACCGCGACCCGCACCGTCACCAAGACGCTCAAGGACTTGCAGGACACGGCCGCCGCGGCGATCGAAAAATCCAAGCAGACCTCGACCTCCACGGTCACGGAAATGCTCGAGACGCACAATATCCTGCGCAAGGACACGACGACGCTGTTCGAGCGCCTGCGCGAGGCCAACGCGCTGCTGCAGGACGTGCTCAAGACCGCGCATGAAAACATGGAGGCGGTGGAGCAATCGCTCTCCAAACGCGTCGAGGATTTCGTCGAAAGCCTCTCCCAGCTCATGCGCCGCAGCGGCGAGACGACGACCAAGCTCGACGAGCACGTCGGCAGCTTCAAGCAGCTCACCGGCAAGGTGCTCACCGACCTCGGCGGGCTCGCCTCGCAATTCGACAATCACGGACGCCTGCTCGCGCAGGCCGTCGAACTCGTCGACAAGAGCAACAAGCGCACCGACGAGACCATCGGCGAGCGCCGCGCCGCGCTCGATACGCTGGTCAATACGCTCGACGTGCGCACCGAGGATCTCGACGGCCGGCTCAAGCGCTTCTCCAGCCTGCTCGATGAATCGCTCGAGGCGGCGACCGACCGCGCCCGCGAGGTTGCCCGCATCGTGGCCGAATCGAGCTCCACCTCGAGCCGCGCGATCGTCGAGCAATATGACGCCGTGCGCCTCAACGCCGAGGACGAGCGCAAGCGCACCGCGGAGACCCTGCGCGGCGTCTACGAACAGGCGACCGGCGATTCCGGCGCCATGTTCCGCGAGGCGGCGGAGCGGTTCACCCAGGTCCTCGCCGGCGTCAAGCAGATGACCACCGAAATGCAGCGCGAGATGGAAGCGACGCGGCAGGACCTGCGCCGCGGCGTGTTCGAATTGCCGCAGGAGACGACCGAAAGCGCCTCGCAGATGCGCCGCGTGATCGTCGATCAGATCGAGGCGCTGGCCGAACTCAACCGCATCGTCGCGCGCCATGGGCGCGGCGTCGATGTCGCCGAGGCGGCGCGGCGCGCGCCCTCGCGCGACGAGCCGGCCTATGCCGGAAGTGGCGGCCGCGAGCCGGCGCCACGGCCCGCCCAGCGTCCCGAACTCGGCGGCGCGCCCTATGCCGGCGCCGGCGCCCCCTACGCACCCCCGCCACAGCCGGCGCAATATTCACCGCCGCAAGGCGCGCCGCCACCACCGCCGCCGCCACGTCGCGCCGATGCCCCTCCGGTCGCCCCCGCCCAAGGCAACGGCCGCTCGGGTTGGCTCTCCGACCTGCTCACGCGCGCCTCGCGCGATGCGCCGGATGCCGGCGCGCGTCCCGACGAGCGGGCGGCGCGCAGCACGCTGGAATCGCTTGATTCCATTTCCGTCGATATCGCGCGCATGATCGATCATGACGCAGCGGCCGAATTGTGGGAGCGCTACAAGCGCGGCGAACGCAACCTCTTCACCCGCCGCCTTTACACGCTGCAGGGCCAGAAGGCGTTCGACGAAATCCGCCGCCGCTACCGCGCCGACCGCGACTTCAAGCAGACGGTCGACCGCTATGTCGGGGAGTTCGAGCGCCTGCTCGACGAAGTCTCGCGCGGCGAGCGCGGACAGGTCGTGGCCAGGTCGTATCTCACCTCGGAAACCGGCAAGGTCTATACCATGCTGGCGCACGCCGCCGGCCGCTTCGACTAGCGCGCTTTGCGTTCCAAACGAATCGGAAAGCGCTCCATTTTCCTTGGCCTCGTCGCGTTTTCCGCGGCGAACCGGTCCCCGGTTCGCCGCAAAATGCGCTAGCGGCGCGGGCCCGACGACGAGCTGTTGCCGAACAAAAGCCGCTGCGGATTGCGGTCGAGGTTACGGAACACCTGCTCGATCGTGCCCATGGCGCGCCGCCCGTCGACGGTCAATGCGTGCCAGTCGCGGCCACCGGATTCAGTGAGCGCCTTGACGGCGGCGATCGCCTCGGCGATCTCGCCCTGCTGATCGGGACCGCCGGAGAGCTTCTCCACGCCGGCGAGAATGCGCTCGAAGCGATCCGAGTTGCGCGCCAGCGTGCCGGTGAACGCCTCGATATTGCGCATCGTCGTCTTCATCGGCGCTTCGGTTTCCGCGATCAGCGATTCCAGCCGGCGCATGACCGCGCGCGCCGCCTCGGTCACATCCTGGGTCTGCGACAGGTCGGCGTTGAGGATCGGGTATCCATCGCCGCCGACGCGCGGCCGACCG
>JACQAE010000247.1 GCA_016195095.1 Pseudomonadota bacterium | reverse complement strand
CCGCGCCACTTGCCCGGCGCACTCCCACGACGCTGCCGCAATACGCGCCGCGTTCCTGCGGCATCAAGGCGTCCTCGTCGCCGGGCGCGATCGCGCGCAGGCCGATCAGGACACCCGGCACCACTGGCAATTCGATTGGCTCGGCCGTTGGGGGGAGGTTCTTCATTGGCGTCCGCATGGACCAAAATCTCGAAGCCCGCGCCGCGCCCGCTTTCCTCTTCCCGCGCGCTGGATGCGGTAACGAACCTAACGTGCGGGCGTCGTGGCAGGCGTCGCGGCCGGCGCTTCGGGCGACGATTGCGGCGGCGCATTGGTCGTGCTGGACGAGCGCGAAAACAGGGATTCGATATCTGACAGGCTGAACGGCAATAGTCCGCGTGACGCGCCAGGCGTGACGGCGGGTTGCGTCGGCGAGGCGGCGGCGGGGGCTTTTTCCGTCGGCGCTTTCGTCGTATTGGGGCTGCCTTTTTCGGTGCCGGCCGGAGCGTCGGGTTCGCGCTTCTTGTCACGCTGCGCGTCGGTGGTCGCGGTGCCTTGATTGGATTTGTTACTGCCGTTGCGTGACTGGTTGTCCGACGGGGCGGGCAGGGCGTCCAGCGGCAACTGGGTTGCGGTTAGCGGCTGCGTTCCCGCGCCCGTGGCGGCCGGCGCTGGCGCCGGTGAATCCACGTTGCCAAGGATGATCGGCAGGCCGTCGCGGCCGCTGCCGATGACGACGATCTTTGAGTTTTGCGATCGCGCCAGTTCGAGCGTCGCCTCGATGCCGCGCCAGCGCACGTAGGAATCGGAGATGCCCTGGCTGACCGTCTGTTGGAATTGGCGAATGCCCTCGCCCTCGATCTTCTTGCGCTCGGATTCCTTCTTCTCGCGCTCGACGCGGAACCCGTACTCCTGAACGAGATAATACTGCTCGACCTTGCGATTGATGGCGGCGACCACCGACGGTGGCAGTTCCATGCCAAGAACGAGCGTATCGTAGAGATTGAGCACCGCATCGAGCGGTACCGAGTACTGCTCGCCATACTCGCTTTCCTTCGCCGCCCGTTGCAGCATCTTCTCGCCCATCATGGCTTCGGATCGGCCGCGGATGCGGTTCTGCACCTCCTGGCGCTTTGTGGAATAGACTTCCTCGGCGGTGTATTCGGCGATGACCTCGCGCGCGCGGCTGCCGATTTCCGGACGCAACAGCAGCGCGATAAAGTCCGGCCCGATTGCCTGGTGAAGTTGCGGGATGGCGTCGTGCTTGAGGCGGAAACGGATGTTGATGGTCGCGGACAGGTTGACGCCGTCCTTGGTAATGGCGTTATAGGTTTCCGTCGTCGATTGCAGGCGCAAGTCGTAGAGAAACATTCGATCCCACGGCCATAGCGTGCGCAGGCCCTCGTCCTTGAGCTGGCGTGGATCGAGTGCGGTGCCGCCCCGGAAGCGCTTCCATAAGAGCCCAACCTGGCCGCTTGGAACCGTGGTCACGATGTAGGGAAAAAGCACGCCGGCAAATAGCGTGCCCACCATGAGATAAATCACGGCGATGGGCAGATAGCGCTCGATGAAGCGCCGCCGTTGCGCTCGCATGTCGGGTCGCGGCGGTGATCTAGGGTCTGAATGTTCGCGCGCCGCCGCCATCAGCCATTCTCCGTGGAACTGACTTCGACCAGTCGGCCCTCATCCATGTGCAACCGGCGCGCGGGCGCTTCCATTTCTTCGATATATCGATCGTCGTGCGAAATTGCCACCACGGTCACGCCGGATTGGTTGAGTGCCGGCAAGAGCTCAAAGTAGAACTTGCGGCGAAATTCGGGGTCCTGGTCGGCCGCCCACTCGTCGAGCAGAAGGATTGGGCGCTTCTCCAATAGGCTGACGATGAGTGCCAGGCGCTTGCGTTGCCCGCTTGAGAGATCGACAGTGCGAAACTCGCCATCGGCCAACCTTGTCTTGTCGAGCAGGCGAAATTGCGCCAGCAGGCGGTCGACTTCCGTGTGATCGGGCTGCTCGATCCCGTAGAGGCGCAAAAACAGATGAAAATCGGGGAAGATGGCGGCGATCATGCCGCGATAGGCCTCGCGCGTGGCATTGCTGACGGGCGTGCCGTCGAAACTGATCTGGCCGGACTGGGCCTGGTAAAGGCCTGCCAGCAACTTGAAAAATGTCGATTTGCCCGAACCGTTGCCGCCGGTGATGAACACCAGTTCCCCCGACCGCAACGTGAAATTGATCGGGCCGACCTTGAATACGCTGTCGGAGGATTTGTCGGTGTAGCTGAACTCGACATCGCGCATCTCGATCATGTTGAAACGCTTTGCCGGGTCGCCGGGCAGGGCCTCGATCGCCGCAACCGTTTCGCGCAGCCGGACCTCCATCCCTACAATGCTTTCGGCCGACGCGTTGGCGCGCAGGATGACCGGGATCGACTGCACCAGGCCGAAACACGCCGCGACGATGAACACCAGCGCCGTGATCGTCTTGGTGATCGACCCGCTGCTCACGGTCTCGCTGAAATTGGGAACCACGAAAGCAACCGTGCCGAGCATGGTGTAAAGCGAACTCTGCAACAGCACCATGCGCTTGAACGTTTCGCTTTGCGTGCGGATCTTGATATTGGCGGCGGCGCGCGAGACCTCGACGATGTCGCGGTACAATTCGTCGCTGCGCGCGTGGTTAAGGCGCACCTCCTTGAAGCCGTCGAGGAGGTCGGACAGGCGATCGAACAGGCGGTTCTCCCACAGCGTCGCCTCTTGCGAGTCGATGGCCAGCTGGCGGGTCTTGGCGTGGAACACCGCCGCGCCAATGCCGACGATAACGACGCTCAGCCCAAAGGCGAGCAGCGACAAAAACGCGACATAGGCGATGACAAAGGTGATCAAGAGCGCCCCTTGCACCGAAAACGCCAGCATGATGCTTGCCTGCGTCAATGTCGCGGTCTCGCGCGTGATCGCCGCGACGATTTCCGCCCGGCCGATCGCCTCCAGCGGCAAGAGTTCCGAGCGGCGCACGTAATCCATCAGGCGCACGCGCACTCTGTGGATGATCGCCTCGATCTCGGCGGTCGTCGTGATGAGGACGTAATGCTGGGTCTGTATGAAAAGGATGAGAGCGATGATGAAGAAAAACGCCGCGCGCAAGCTGACCGCGCCGTTGTCGGCCGCCTGCGCGCCGGCATTGATTGCGGCGAGAATTGACGCCGAGCTTACTCCCCCGAGGCTGGACACGATGACCAGCCGGTTGAGCGAGGTCTCCATTTCGCGGCGGACGAGCTGAAAGAAAGACATCAGTGCTATGGGGTCCGGTTCGCGCCCCGCGCAGGGCGTCAGGCGCTATGCGGCCCAATACTATGGGGCGTCGATCGCGGCATCAATCAATTGCTCTGGGGACGACTCGGCCGCTCGGCGCGCTGTGCCGGTCCGGTCAGCAACAGGACAATCAGCATGATGACGGGGGTCAGCAGAAGCGAGAGGATGAAGGTGCCGGTGAAACCCATGCGGCGCTCAATTCCGCAGAATCCGACGAGAATACTAAACCCGACATAGACCAGGACGCCGACGACAGGTAAAACCATCACTCCGCGCCTTCTTCTCCGCGGCTGCCCAATTCCCTGGCTGCGGCGCCGTCAAAACAACGGCGGGTGGAAATTTCCGAGACAATCAGCGCCGGGGGACTACGCCCCCTTGCCCGTGTCGCCGCGCGTCGCCGTTGACCGCGAGCTCAGCTTTTCCTTCTGCGCCTTGATGAATTCTCGGTAGTCGGGTGGATTGAAATCGAGCAGCGTTCCGCCGGAAGCAAAATGCTGGATAAAGACCTTGCCAATGATATAGGTCGCGCCGGCGGAGAACGCCGGCATCGTCAGCGCGCCGACCACGGTGCCGACGCCCGGGATGCTTTTCGCGAGACTCATCACGCTGATCGCGGCACCAGCGGCCGTGCTTGCGGGAATGATCGAGCCCGCCAGGCTTGCGATAATGGACTTGCCCATATTGTCGGAAAATGGAACGCCGTAAATTTCCGACAGACGCCGCAGCATCTGAATCTGGACGCCGCCGACGGCGGCAACGTCGACGAGCGGAAGCGGGATGAGGCCGGCAGCGCCGGACCACAGCGAGAAACGATCAACCAATTGCGTCGCCAATTGGTCGCGCTGCTCATCGGTCATGTCACCGGCGCCGATATCGCCGGCTCCGAGTGTGCCCGCGGCCGCGCCGCTTTTTCCGCTTGCTCCTGACCCCGTCATATTCTGCCTCATCTGCAGCTTCCTCCCATCAGCCGTATCCCGGGTCTAACAGATGATCAAGCCGGAACGACCGAAATTCAAACCCACCGGCGACACTGCAACCACCAATGTGACGCTAACATATGGACAAAGCGGGGGCTAGGTGTTTATTGGATTCGCTTGATTTTTCAGCCACCGGACAGGCATGATGATGTTTGCTGCTCGCAATATAATTTGGCCGAATTCGGCATCACCAACGCGCAGGTTCCCGCGCTTCAGCGCCTGAGGTTTGTAAACGGGAGCGTCGAGCCGGTGTCTGACCTTGATCTTGGCGACGATGTGGGCGGCGAATTGGCACGCGCTTCGGGTTCCGACGTGCTCACGCTGTCCGCGGCGCAACTTGGCATTTGGTTTGCCCACCGCATCAATCCAACGAGCGCCGCTTATAATATCGGTGAATATGTCGAAATCCGCGGCGCCGTTAATCCGGTTTTATTCGAGCGGGCGGTGCGCCAGGCGGTTGCCGAATCCGACGTCCTGCATGTTCAATTCGTCGATGACCCGCGGGGGCCGCGTCAGGTCATCGGCGATTGCCCCGATTTTTCATTACCCGTCATTGACGTCAGCGCCCAGCCCGATCCGCTTGCTGCCGCCGTGGCCTGGATGCAGGCTGATATGGCGCGTGCCATCGATCCGGTTCGTGGGCCATTGTTCGGGTTTGCTCTTTTCCAAGTGTCGGACGAGCAATTCTTTTGGTACGCGCGCTACCATCACCTCGTCCTCGACGGTTTTGCCATGTGGCTGGTGGCCCGCCGTGTGGCGGAAATTTACACGCGCCTGTGTTTTGGCCGATCGACCCCTGACGGCGCTTTTCGCTCCGTCCGTGTTCTGCTTGACGAGGAGGCCGCCTATCGCGCTTCCGACGATTTCACGCAGGACCGGAAGTTTTGGCTCGATTACCTCGCCGATCGTCCGTCGGTGGCGCGCCTCGGCGACCGTGCGGGCACAGACGATGGTGGCCTCTTGCGCCGGACGACGTATTTGCAGCCGTCGAGCATTGATTGCCTGAGCTCGATTGCGGAGCGCACCGGGACGAGCCTCGCGCACATTTTGACCGCGGCCACGGCAATCTTCCTTGGTCGCCTTACCGGCGCGGCGGATGTTGTTGTCGGCTTGCCCGCGGCGGTGCGCGAGGGCGCAGCGCGCTATGTTCCGGGCATGGTTTCGAACGTGTTGCCGCTTTGCGTTGCGCTCGATCCCAGCATGACAGTGTCCGAGGCCATCGGTCAGACATCCTGGCAGATACGTCGCGTCTTGAAGCATCAACGTTTTCAAATCACCGATCAACTTCAGATCACCGACCAACAGCGGCTAATGCATGGAGGTGCCACGCGCGGGGCGTTGTTCGGGTTGAACGTCAATATCATGAGGTTCAATTACGATTTTAATTTCGCGGGCCATCGTGCAGTCGCGCACAATCTTTCGCTTGGGCCGGTCGATGATCTTTCGATCCAGGTTTACGATCGTTGCGATGGTGGTCCGCTGCGGGTCGATTTCGATGCCAATGCGGCGCGGCATTCCGCGACGAATCTGGCCGATCTAGAGCAGCGGTTCCTGGCGGTGCTGCATGGCCTCGCCGATCTCGATCAGCCGCTTGGTCGTATTGATATCCTCTCGCTTGAAGAGCGCCGGCTTGTTTTGCGGGAGTGGAACGCGACGGATCGGGGGCTTTCGGGAGGCACGGTCGCGGAACTGTTTTCGCGCCAGGCGGCGGCGCGT
>JACQAE010000246.1 GCA_016195095.1 Pseudomonadota bacterium | reverse complement strand
GCCTCGCGCAGGCGCCGTTCGTCTTCCGGCGCCGCCTCATGGCAGGCGAATACCCATAGCGGCGTGTCGCCCGCGCTGGCGACGAGGCGGCAGGTCGGCGGCAGCCGCAACGCGCTATCGAGCACGACACGCACCGGCGAGCGACCTTGCATTCCCGGCAGCCGGCAGGTCAGCAGCGGGTCGTCGGCAAGCGCGGTGCCTCTTCCGATAAGGATGGCGTCGTTCATGGCGCGCATCAGATGCACGCGTTGGCGTGCCGCCGCGCCGGTGACGGCGACCGGCGCGCCGCCTGCGCGGCCAACCTTGCCGTCGGCGGAAATCGCGAGCTTGAGAACGACATGCGGCCTGGCGTCGTGGACGCGCCGGATGTGCCCGGCGTGAACGCGCCGCGCCTCCTCGGCGCCGACGCCGATATCGACCGCTACTCCACTCGCGCGCAATTGGGCGTGGCCGCGACCGGCGACCTTCGCATTGGGGTCTTCGAGCGCGGACACGACGCGAACAATTCCGGCGCCGATAATCGCATCGACGCAAGGCGGCGTCTTGCCGTGATGCGCGCAAGGCTCAAGCGTCGCATACAAAGTCGCGCCCGCCGCCGCCGCGCGCGCGCGGTCCAAAGCCTGCGTCTCGGCATGCGGGCGCCCGCCGGGCTGCGTCCAGCCACGTCCGACAATGACCGGCATCTCGCCGTCGTCGCGAACGACGACCGCGCCGACCGCGGGATTGGGCCACGTCCTGCCAAACCCACGCCGGCCAAGCGCGAGCGCCAACTCCATGAAGCGCCGATCGCGCGACGCGTCAGGCCCGGCCATGTCGCACTCCCGCCGCCCTGGCCGCGGCTAAGTGCGCGTCAGCCGCACCCGTTCCGCCGCGCCGCCAGGCTTGCCCTCCGCGTCTGCGGTCCTCACCCCGCTGCCTTCTGGCGGTGAGGAAACACCTGCGGGCGCAACGATGGATGGCACGGCATCGTTTTCGGCGCATAAGGCGTCTCCGCTCCAAGCTCTTCCGCCGCGTGCCATGCCCAGCGCGGATCCCACATGGCCGCGCGCGCCAGGCATACGAAATCGGCCTTGCCCGAAGCAATGATGTCCTCGGCCTGCTTGGCGGCCGTGATCAGGCCGACGACCATTGTCGCGATGCCGGATTCACGTTTGACTTTTTCCGCGAACGGAACCTGGTAGCCGGGCGCCAGCGGAATTTTCTGCCGCGGATCAAGCGCTCCTGTTGATACGTCCATATAGTCGCAACCGGCTTTTTTCAGTTCCTTGGCCAGGATGACGGTTTCCTCGGGCGTCCAGCCGCCGTCAACCCAGTCGGTGGCGGACACGCGGATGCCAATCGGCTTTTCGGCCGGCCATGCCTTGCGAACGGCGGCGAATATTTCCAGTGGCAGGCGCATGCGGTTTTCCAGGCTGCCGCCATAGGCGTCTTTGCGCTGGTTGGATAATGGCGAGAGAAACTGGTGCAGCAGATATCCATGCCCGCCATGCAGCTCGATCAGGTCATAGCCGATACGATTGGCGCGTTCCGCGGAGGCGACAAAGTCGGCGATCAGCGTGGTGATCTCGGCCTTGGTCATCTCGCGCGGAATTGGCCAGCCCTGATCGTAAGGTATCGCCGACGGCGCTTGCGTCACCCATCCGCCGTCATCCGGCTTGAGCGGCTTGCCGCCCGCCGCGGGCGGCTGCGTCGAACCCTTGCGCCCGGCATGAGCAAGCTGCACGCCGAGCTTGGCGATGCCGTAAGTGCGGCAAAAATCGACGACGCGCTTGAGCGCCGCCTCGTTCTCGTCCGACCACAACCCGGCGCATTTTGCCGTTATGCGCCCGATCGCACTGACATTGGTCATTTCCGTCATGACCAGCCCCGCCGCGCCAAGCGAGAAACTCCCGAGATGCATGAGGTGCCAGTCGGTCGCGGAACCATTATTCGAATTGTACTGGCACATCGGGGAGACCACGACGCGGTTGGGCAGCATCAGCCCGCGCATGGTGAAGGGCGAGAACAAAGCACTGGTCATGGATTTCGATCCTCTCTCAATTTCGGCGGCCGCCCGGGATGTGAATACGCGGGTGCATTGCAGGTCACCACGATCGCAAAGCGTATTGAAAACCGTTGCCTCGTCGTCATTCTGGCGGCAAGCTGGCCACGGTCTAGAGCATTTTTCCGCGAAGTGGAAACTGGATCGTTGGAAAATTGTTCCGAGAATGTCACCGCGCGACGTTGCCAAGGCAATTCGTCGCGGCCACCAACGATTTTGGCGGGTCGCGGTGCGCACGCAATCGTCGCCGAACATCCGCTCCGCGCGTTCGCGCGACGCCGCCGAAGCGTGGCGAAGTGCCCCTTCTACGCAAGCCCGCTGGCGCGCGCCTGCTCGAGCGCCATCACCGCCCAATCCTTGTCGCCATCGCCTTGCGCAACCGCGCCGATCAGCCGGTCGCGCCAGACATTACCGCTCGGCAACGGCACGCCAACCGCTTCGCCAGCGGCAAGCGCGAGGTTCGCGTCCTTGAGCCCCAATGTCGCCATCTGCCCGACTTGAGCGTAGCTCTCCTCGACGATGATCTTGCCGTAGACCTTGTATGCCGGCGCCGCGAACATGCCGTCGGTCATCACGTCATAGAACACCTGCGGAACCACGCCATACTTACGCACCAACGAAAATCCCTCGCCCATCGCCTCGATCGCGCAGCCGAGAACGAAATTGTTGGCGATCTTGATGGCGGCTGCCGCGGTGGGGTGCTCGCCGGCCTCGAACGTGCGCCGCGCGATGGCGGCGAATAGCGGCGCGCACCGCGCCAGGCTTTTCGCCGGCCCGGCAACGACCATGCCTGCCTGACCGGCGGCAACGAAATCAGGCCGGCCGAGCATCGGCGCGGCGACCAGAGCCTGCCCGGCGTCGCGATGCGCATGCGCAAGCTTGCGGATGATCCCGACGCCATGCGTGCCGGCGCAGATGTGAATGGAGCCCTTCGGCAACGATTGCAAGAGGCCCCCTGGCTGTTCCGCCACATCGGCCAAGGCGGCGTCGTCGGAAAGCATCGTGAATACCGCCTCGCCATGGCGCGCGGTTTGGGCGACCGAACTCATGACATTGGCGCCGGCGGCCTCCAGGCCGCAAGCCTTTTCGGGCGAGCGGTTGAAGACGGCAAGGTCATGGCTTGCCGCAAGGAGGCGGCGCGCCATCGCCTCGCCCATGCGGCCAAGCCCAATGAATCCAACTTTCATATCACCTCCCGGCGTCAGACGAGCTGGCCACGCACCCATTCCAATTCGCGGCAGACGTAGTCGGTGATGTCGCCGGTCTTGAGATCATCGGGCAACATATCCCACGTATAGGTCTCGATCTCGAGCTGGCGCGACAGCGGCTTTGCCTTGTGAAACCGCAACGCCTCCTCGATGGCGAAGCGGGTGGTACGGAACGGCCCAAGGTCGTCAAGAAACACCGGAACGTGAAAATGCGTTCGCCACTCGCAAGGCTGCTTGTCCTTGTCCCAGGCCGCGAACGCGTCCTCCAGGTTGAGAAATCGCGTCAGCCGGTCGTTCCTTTTTTGGATGGTTTGCGTCAGGTAGATGGTCTTGGCATAGCGCTTGAGCGTATCGACGATCGGCTGCGTCACAACAGGAATATGCAGCGCCGCAGCTTCCTGCAGCTTGAAGATCGGAATCCCGGCATCGACGAGCTTTTGCAACGATTGTGGAATGTTCTCGAATTCGACCGCCTGGTGACAGATGTCGAACACGATGCCGACATGCGTGCGCAGCGCGATATGCGCCTCCGAGATCGGCAGGTGCGCGAGCCTCGCCAATTTTTCGGCAGCTGCCCCCGCATAGAGATGCTGGGTGAAATAATCGATGGTCTCATCGGTTGTCTCAAGGAAACAGAATGGCTCCGGTTCCAGCGCCAGAGTGACCGTCCTGCCGGTACGCTCCCTGAGATCGACGAGATGCGCGGCGACGCGAATGACGTGGTCGGTATAGCTTGCGACGATCGCCGAATCGGTGACGCGCGGCTTGAACCCAAGCGGTGCGCTTTGAATCGATGGCGAGATATCGGCGGGCGCGACGTCCGCCAGTACCGTCGCCACGTCCATCGTATACTGCATGCGCTCTTGTGAGCGCCAATCGGGCTCGTAGACCTGCTCCTTGACCGTCCCGCCCTTGAAGTCGCCATAGGGAAAGGCGTTGACCGTGTAGAGGTACATGTCGTTGTCACCGAGGAACTTCTTGAGTTTTTCGCGTTGCGGCGCGCTATTGACCAAGGTCTGCGCCGACTTCGACGACAGTCGCAACGAAACGCCGAAACGTTCATGCGGCGCCACGCGCGCCTTGACCTTCGGCACGTAGGTGGTCAGGCTGCTCCACATCTCATCCCAATTGTCGCCCGGGTGAACGAGCGTCGAGTAGGTCAGATGACCAAGGCCCTTGCCCAGATCCATTGTTGCAAGCTCCCGCGATTGAATTTCGAGTATCGGCGCTAGTGGACTTTTTCGACCTTACCGGTCTGCGCCGAGCGAATGATTGCTTCCGTCGCCGCCGCGCCATGCACCATGTCGGCAAACGAAATCGGAAACGACGGACCGCCGGCGGCGGCAGCGGCAAATGCCTCGAGCACGGCGCATGACACGTCGAGGCGCTCGGCCTCCCAGGCCTGCGCAGCGCCCTTGACCGGCTGAAACCGGCAGGTTCCGAATAGCCGCGTGCGTCGCTCTTGCGACGTCGCACCGGCCACATGCGTCATGCCTTCGAGCCTGACCCAGCCATTCGATCCGAACACCTGGAAGCTAAATCCCGGTCCGGTCGCCGTCATGGTGCCGAGATATCCGGACGGCCCGTTTTTCATGCGAAAGAGGATCGATGTCGTGTCGTCGGACTTGACCTTCACCACCCGACGCAGGCTCTGGCAGTAGACCTGCTCGATTTCCCCGCACAGGTCGATCATCGCGTCCACGGCATGCACGCCCATCGGCGTCAAACCACCACAGGGCGTCTCATCGCGATCGGCGCGCCAGTGGCCGGGATCGATGAAGAGCGCATTGGGGAACGTCATGGTCGCCTCGACGTGGAGAATCGTCCCCAGGTCGCCCGAGCGAATACGGTCGCGAAGCTTGGTCATCTCCGGATGGAAGCGACGGTTATAGCCCAACCCCAGCGTGACGCCCGCGCGCCGCGTCGCGGCGACCGCGGCCTCGGCATCCGCCTTGGTCAAAGTGAACGGTTTTTCGCAGAACACGTGCTTGCCGGCCGCGGCGGCGGCGATGACCTGGCCGGCATGCATCGAATGCGGCGTCGCCAAAACGACGGCACCGATTTGCTTGTCGGCGAGCAGCGCGTTGAAATCCGCGGCCATGGCGAATTTCTGCGCGGCGGCGAATGCGTCGACTTCCGGCGATCGCGTGCGCGTTGCGCCGGCGACGAAACGAATCGTCTCGCTACGGCCCTGCACGGATTCCACCAGCGTTCTGCCCCACCAGCCCAATCCGACAATCGCCGCGTTGATCATATTTCCGCTCCCAGCATGGACCTTCCGGTGCGCCATTCAATCGCGCCAGCGCGGTGTCGCGAATGACCATGCCGCGAATTGCCGTGGCGATAAAGCCAAATCTCGATCGCCGAATAAACCCGAATGCGCCGACACGCGTCATCGCGACGCGGCGGATAAATCAACCATGCATCGCGACGACCGCGCAACAAATGGCCCAGAACAGGCAATATTCGTATCCGCCGATGTTCCACAACCATTTGCCCCCGGTCACCCGCCACACCGCGGCGCTGGCGACCAGCAAGTGTACCGCGGCGACCGCCGCAAGGGGACGCGTGTAGAAATCGCCGATCAACGCGATCGCGAGCGCGGTCTCAACCGCGCAGGCGAGATACATCCACACCCTCGGCGGCTTGAAGCCCGCTGCGACAAAGAAGCCGAGCGCCTCCGGCACGAAGAATTTGGCATAAAGATGTGGAATGAAGAATGCCCCGCAAATGATGCGCAGGATGTTGAACTCGTCCGTCAAATTGAAGCTGCCGAAATCGAACGCCATGCTCTGCCCCAAGACATGCGGTCGGCCACACCGCCATTCGAACGCCAAGCCGGGAACGCGCGATCTAACCACGCATCTTTCCGTGCGCACAAGGTCCGCGCCTCGCACTGAGGCGCCGACCTGGCGAACCCGTTGCGCGAGCGGCATCGAGGATTGCGCCCACGGCAAACGCCGCGCCGCGTTCGCCTTGGGAATTCGGCCGGCGGGACGCGATGCCGCACCAGGCACGGCCGTGCGATTGACCATCATGCGAATGACACGGTAGCGTTTGCAGTTGACGCGGAGCGCAGCTTCGCAGTGGAGCAAGGCGCCGATGGTGGTTGCACGAGGGCTCAAGGTTGTCGGCTATGCTGATTGCGCCGGCGGTGGGCAGATCGTCGTGCGCAACAACGTCGCCTATGTCGGCCATGTGTTGCCACCCAAAGGCACGTCCATCATTGACGTCTCCGACCCGGCAAAACCGCGTCAAATCGCCGAAATCGAAGTTCCTCCCGGCACCCTCTCGCACAAGGTGCGGGTGGAAAATTCGATCATGCTGGTCAATCGCGAAGCCTTCCCGATCGGACGAAGGGATCCGGATTTCAAGGGCGGTCTCGAGGTCTTCGACGTTTCGCGGCCGTCGCAACCCAAACGCATCGCCACGTTTGCCGCACGCGGCATGCACCGCTTCACATTTGACGGAAGTTACGTCTACGGCTCGCCCGAATTCGACGGATTTGTCGGCAACATCGTCGGCATCATCGATTTTCGCAATCCTGAGCGCCCGCAGGAAGTGGCCCGCTGGTGGATGCCTGGACAATGGATCGCTGGCGGCGAGCGGCCGACGTGGCAGGGCCCGGCGCATCGCTGCCACCACCCGATCCGCCTCGGCGACCGGCTCTATGCGAGCTATTGGCACGGCGGGTTTGTCATTCTCGACATCCGCGACATGAGCCGGCCGAAATTCGTGTCGGGGCTCGATTGGAGCCCGCCATTTCCCTGGCCGACGCACACCGCGCTTCCGGTGCCGTTCCTCATCCGCGGACGCCGCGTGATGCTCGTCGCCGACGAGGACGTCGTGCGCCTCGGCGATCCCGCGCCGCCGGCATTCCTGTGGCTTGTTGACATCACCGACGAAACGCGCCCGATACCGTTCGCCAGTTTCCAGGTCGACGACGAGGACGGCAGCGACAAGCCCGACTACACCGGGCTGCACCAATTCTGCGAGGAGGTGCGCAGCACCGAAATCCCCGTCGCTTGGTTCGCGCACGGCCTGCGGATTGTCGATATCGCCAATCCGCACGCGCCGCGCGAAACCGCGGCTTTCATTCCCGACGTCCCCGCCGGCGCCAAGCGCGTGCAAAGCAATGATGTCTGCTATGACGATCGCGGGTTGATCTACCTGATCGACCGCACGCGCGGACTGCACATTCTCGAGCGGATCTAGCGCAAGTCTTGGAGAATTCCATGGCGGTCGGCCGCCCATGAAACTTGGTGAAACCAATAGATAGCGCGGCGCGCCGGATGGGCACCAATGCAAGCGCCGCCGTGGCGCGATGCCGAGGGCGGCGTCGCGCACGAGGGGTGGACAAGACACGATGAGCCTCGTCATTCGCAATGCCCGCGTGCGCGGACACCAACAGATCGTCGATATTTCCATTGACACCGACCATATCGATGCCGTCGGCGCCAACCTGCCCAAGAGCGACCGCCGCGAGATCGACGCCGCCGGCGGTTTGGTGCTGCCCGGATTCTTCAATCTGCATTTCCACGCCGACAAATGCCTGCTCGGCGAAATCATGCGCCCGAACGTCTCCGGCACGCTCCCCGAAGCAATCGAGATTACCAATCATCACAAACGAAATTACGACCCCGAGGAAGTTGCCGCGCGCGCGATCCGCGCGCTCAAGGTCGGAATCCAGAATGGGACGACATTTTTCCGCCTATTCGCCGATGTTGGAACGATCGGTGGATTGCGCGCTGCGCGCGGACTCATCCTGGCGCGCGAAAGGCTCGCGCGATACTGCACGATTCAGGTTGTTGCTTTCCCGCAGGAAGGAATCGTGCGCGATCAAGGAGCGGCTGAACTGCTCGAGGAGGCCGTCAGGGAAGGCTGCGATATTGTCGGCGGCCTGCCATGGTATGAATATACGGACTCAGAAGCGCGCCAGCATATCGATATCTGTTTCGCGATCGCCAGGCGCCGCGATCTCGACATCCACATGCTTGTCGACGACACCGACGACGCCAATTCGCGCAGCCTTGAATATCTCGCGCTCAAGACCATGCGCGAGGGCTGGCATGGACGCGTGACGGCTAGCCATTGTGGCGCCATGGCCGCCTATAACGACGTCTACGCCGCGAAGGTCATCGACATGGTGGCGACGGCGCAGGTCACCATTTCCGTCAACGCGCATATCAACCTTGTGTGCTCGGCGCGCATCGACCGTGAGCCGAAACGGCGCGGCATCGCGCGCGTGAAGGAACTCATTGCGCGCGGCGTCAACGTGGTCACGTCGCAGGATGACGTTCACGACCCCTATTATCCATTCGGCAAGCCCGACCCGCTCGAATGCGCTTCGATGATCGCGCATGTCGCGCAGCTCACCCTGCCGCACGAAATCGAGCAGGTGGTGGACATGATCACAACCTCCAGCGCGCGCGCTGCAAGGGTTCGCGACTATGGCCTTGCCCCCGGCTGTCGCGCCGATCTCGTCGTCGTCGGCGCGGCAACGCTGAACGAGGCCATCCGCCTGCAGCCGCTGCGTCGGCACGTCATCAGGGACGGACGCGAGATCGCGCGCGCGATGGTGACCCAGGAGTTGCTTTCGTGAGCGGCAAAATGGCGAGATTTGACGCAAGCACGCGCCCGATCAGCTATCCTGGTGTCACGCGCCTTGCGTCGGAGCGGGCGGCGTTGGCCCACAATATCCCCGCCCGAGAGGTGCGCCATGGCATCGCCTGCGGCTCATAGGAAGCAGATGGACCTGGTCGTTCGCAATGGCACGTTGGTTATCCCCGGTGTCGGCCGTGTGACGGCCGATATTGGGATAGCCGGCCGAAAAATTGCCGCGCTCGGCAGCGACCTGCCCGCCGGTGCACGGACCTATGACGCGCGCGGCCTGTTCGTCCTGCCCGGCATCTTCGACCCGCACGTGCATATCGGCAACGAGCTTTCCTTCGAGCACGAGGCGGAAAGCGAAACCCGCGCAGCAATCCTTGGCGGAGTCACCACGATTGGAATATTTCTTCGCAGCCTGGAGGAATCCTATTTCGATCACCTGCCCGGCTTCCGCCAGGCAATGGACACGCGCAGTTACGTCGATTCGATTTTCCATCCGCAGATTTTCACCGAACAGCAGATCGCCGAGATTCCACGATATGCCGAGCAATTCGGTATCCGCTCGTTCAAGTTCTATATGTCCGGCATGCCCGGAATCGTCAATTCCGTCACCGACGACGTGCTGCTCGATGGCTTTCGGGCCGTCGCTTCCCTCGGCCCGGACGCGGTTGCCTGCGTACATTGCGAGACGGGGGCGCTGATCGAGCGTGCGCGCGGCACGCTGCGCGCGCGCAGGCCGCAAGGCACGCTGGCCGATTGGGAGGACGCGCATCCCGCAGATGCCGAGGCGCTCGCCATCCAGACGGCGGTCTACCTGGCGCGATTGGCCGGCGTGCACCTCTATGTCGTTCACCTCTCCAGCCGCCAGGGTCTCGACGTCGTGCGATCTTGGCGCCGGGCTGGCGCCAATTTCACCGTCGAAACGACGACGCCCTATCTCGGCATCACGAGTCATGACGCCAACGGGTTTCTGGTCAAGATGGTCCCGCCAGTGCGCACGCCCGAGCATGGCGCGGCGCTGTGGGAGGGACTAGCGCAGGGCGCGATCAACACGGTCGGGACCGACAACACGTCGCGGCGTCGCGCGACCAAGCAGCCGGAGGCCGGGTTACACGGCGCGCGCCCCGGCCTACCGGTGCTCGGCACGCACCTGCCGGCGCTGTTGCATTACGGCCGCGAGCGCAACGTCCCCTTGGAGGTTCTTGTTGCACGCGCGAGCGCCAATCCGGCACGGGTCTATGGCATCTATCCGCGCAAGGGGGCGATCGCGGTCGGGTCTGACGCCGATCTGGTTGTCGTCGACCTCGATCGCGAGCGGGTCGTACGCGCGCAGGACCTGTTGGGCATGTCGGATTTCTCCCCTTTCGAGGGCAAGACGCTGCGCGGCTGGCCCGTCGCCACGATCAAGGGCGGAGTCATTGTCGCGCGTGATGGAAAAATCGTGGCGCCGGCCGCTGGCCGTTATTTGCCGAGAAGCGCCAACTGCGCGCCGCCGCAACTGGAATGGTTCAATCGTATTGCGTGAGCGTGCCTGCGACCCGCGTGCCGTGGCTCAAGACATTTGGAGTTGTTGTTGCGGCAAGTGACCGAGAATCAGGTCGGCGGCCTTCTCGGCGATCATGATGACCGCGGCATTGATATTGCCGCCGACGAGGTCGGGAAAGACCGAGGCGTCGACGACGCGTAGCGCCTGCGCACCGATGACGCGCAATTCGGAATCGACGACGGCCATGGCGTCCGTGGGCTGGCCCATCTTGCATGTCCCCGCCGGATGATGGGCAGTGACCGCGGTACCGCGGGTGAAGCGCTCAAGCTCGGCATCGGATTGCACGTCGCGGCCGGGGCCGATCTCCGCCGCAACGAACGGTTGCAACTCGCCGCGCCGCGCGAGGTCGCGAAAAATTCCAATTCCCGCCCGCAGTGTCTTCCAGTCTGCCTCGGTTGCCAGCAGTGATTGATGAATTTCGGCGAGCGCGAACGGATCGGCAGACGCAAGCCTGACGCTGCCGCGGCTCTGCGGCCGCAGCAGAACGATGCGGCAGGCAAAGCTGTCGGCAAAGGGTGCCTTGAACGGCGGCAGATAGGGCGCCGCCGCCAGCGAGCCCGAAATAAACAGCAATTGAATATCCGGCACCGGCTGCGCCGGATCGCTTTTCACGAAGGCGGTGAGCCCTCCGGGAAGGTCGGTCGCAAACCCGCTTCCGCGCACAAAACCCTGCGCGAGCCCGTACGCCAGCCGATCAAGCCGCATATTCCGCAGCAGCGGGCTGCGGTCGCGCCGGGCATAGGTCAGGAGCGCGGCGGCATGGTCCTGCAGGTTCTTGCCGACGCCGCGCGACGCCACCTTGAGCGGAATATCATGCGCTTCGAGTTCAGCGGGGTCGCCGATGCCGGAAAGCATCAAGAGCTGCGGCGAGTTGATCACGCCGCCACATAGGATCACCTCGCGGTCGGCGGCCGCGAAGCAACGCGCGCCACCCTTGACATAATCGACTCCGACCGCGCGCGCCCCGTCGACCACAATCCGCGTCACATGCGCGCGGACCGCCACGCTCAGATTTTCGCGCGCGCGCGCGGGATGCAAATAAGCGGTCGCCGCGCTTTCGCGGCGGCCGTCGCGGATCGTCATCTGCATGCGCGCGAAGCCGTCTTGCCGCGCGCCGTTATAGTCGTCATTGCGGTGAAAGCCGGCGGCGACGGCGGTTTCGAGATAGGCGTCGACAAGTGGATCCTCGTAGCGCGCGTTGCGCGTCGCCAGTGGCCCATCGCCGCCGCGATAGGGACCGGCGCCCCCCTCCCAGCTTTCCTGCCGCCGGAAATAGGGCAGCACGTTCGCGTAGGACCAGTCCGGCAGGCCGCGCGATGCCCACCGGTCGTAATCGGCACGATTGCCGCGCACATAGGCCATGGCATTGATCGAGGACGACCCGCCAATGACCTTGCCGCGCGCGCATTCGACGCGCCGCCCTGCCATCGTTTCCTGCGGCTCGGCGAAATAACCCCAATCGTACATGCGATTGAGCAGCACCCTGCCCCAGCCGAGCGGCAGCTTGAGGTAGGGATGGCGGTCCCAGCCGCCGGCCTCGATCACGAGGACGCGCGCCTTGCCGTCCTGGCTCAACCGATTGGCCAAGGTGCAGCCGGCCGACCCGGCGCCAATGATGACATAGTCGAACGTCGCGCGCGTCACCCGCGCTTCCTCAGGCGCCACGCTGCCGAGCGCGTGACGATGCAGCGGTCCCGAAATTGCGGCGCCGCGAACCGTCGCCCGGTCATTTCGGCGCCTTGGCGTCGACGACCGCCTTGAGCCTGACGAACTCGGCTTTGACCACTGGATTCTGCTCAACGATCTTGGTGCCGAGCGCCACGAAGGATTGCATCATCGACGCTTGTTCCATCGGCGGTAGCGAGAGGATTTCGCCTTTGTTGGCGAGCCACAAAGCATTGGCCTTCTTGTTGTTGTCGAGAACCCAGGGAAACGCCTCCTGCTCGGCCTCGCGGCCGGCGGCGCGAATGGCGTCCTGAACGTCCTTGGGCTGCGCCTTGAACCACGCTTCGTTGACCAGATTGACCGACAGGATTTGCGAAAAATTGAGGTCGGTCACGTATTTGGCGACATCATAGAATTTGAACGCCGTCAGAATCGGCATGCCGGCAAGAAGCCCGTCAATGCCGCCCGACTGCAGCTGTGGAATGACTTCCGTCAGCGCCAATGGCGTCGGAATGACACCGATGGCCTTCATCGGTTCGATCTGCAATGGCGAGGCGAAAGTGCGCACCTTCATACCCCGCATCGCGTCCAAGGTCGCCGCCGGCTTGCGCAAGAGGATGACGGTCGGACTGTTGAAAATCGCCCCAATGACGCGGATGCCCCGGTCGAGAAACATGGTTTCGAGATGATCGCGATAGGCGGAGTCCTGGATCACGGCGTATTGATGCTGCGGCGATCGGAAAAGTCCCGGGACATCGAAGATCTGGAACCGCGGATCGATAGTGGTGACAAAAGCGGTCGGCGTGATGAAGGCTTCGATCGTTCCTAGCGACACGCCTTCGGCCATGCGCGGGATCGCGCCAAGCTGGCTCGCCGGATAGATCTCGGCCTTGACCTTGTCGCCGACGCGCTTTTTCAATGCCGCGGCGAACAATTTTTGCCATTCATGCTGTCCGTCATTGATCGTCGCGCTCGCAAGCTTCATGACCGATTGCGCGGCCGCCACCCGAGGTAGCGCGCCAAGCGCGGCGGTCGCCGCGGCGGCGCTGAGCAACAGGCGTCTGGTGAGTGTCATCGGTTCTCTCCCTTTGTTTCAGATTGCATTTGCCAGAAAAAGCGAAAGCGCGGGCCAATAGGTGATGATCAGGAGCGCCGCGATCTGAACCACCGCGAACGGCAGCACACCGCGATAGATCGTCGCCAACGGGACGCCGAGAACGGATTGCGCAACAAAGATGTTGAGCCCGAATGGCGGCGTGAACATGCCGATCGCGACATTGACGGTCATCACGATGCCAAAATGAATCGGATCGATGCCCACGGCCTTCACCAGCGGGATGAACAGCGGTGTCAGCACCAGAATCGCCGATGTCGGATCGAGAAAGCAACCGACCACGAGAAGGATGACGTTGACCGCCATGAGAAACCCCCATGGCGGAAGGTCGAACGATCCCAATAGGCCGGTCAGCGCATGCGGCACGCCGTTCACCGTCAAGATCCAGGAGAACAGCGAGGCGGCGGCGACGATGACGAGAATTTGCGCCGTCAGCACCGCCGAGCGCGCCGCCGACTGCAGCACGTCCTCCCACGACATCGTGCGATAGACGTAGCGCCCGACCAGGATGGCATAGAGACAGGCAAACCCGCCCGCCTCCGTCGGCGACGACCAACCGAGATAAATGCCGGCAAGGACAAAAACCGGCATGAACAGGGCTGGCACGGCGTCGAAACTCGCCGTCAGGAATTGCCGCAAATCGAACCCACCGCGGCGCGGGACGCCGATGTGCACCGCCATCGCCACCACGAAAATCGACATCATTAAGGCTATGAGCAGGCCCGGGAGGATACCGGCCGCAAATAGCTTGGGGATCGACTGCTCGGCGGCCGCGCCATAAAGAATCATCGCGATGCTCGGTGGGATGACAATGTCGATCGATCCGCTCGAACTCACGAGACCGACCGAAAATCGCGGACCATATCCGTCGCGCACAAGACCGGGATAGAGTACGCGTCCGATAGCCGCGACGGCCGCCGTGCTGGAGCCGGAGATCGCCCCCATCAATGTCGAGGCCCCAACGGTGGCAACGCCAAGCCCGCCCGGAAGCCGCCCAATCAGCGCCAGAACCCAGGTGATCAGCCGGTCGGCGATGCCCGCGCTGCTCATCAGATCGCCGGCAAAGATGAAAAATGGAACCGCGAGGAGCGCGTATTGCGCGAGCCCGCCGAACATCACCTGGTGCAGGGCAACAGGCGGCACCTCGAGAAACAAAACAAAGGTCGCGACACCGCCGGCGAGGAACACGGCAAAGACCGGGGTGCCCGCGAACAGGAGCAGGAGCGGCAATATGGCAAGCGTCCAAATCATCGCCGCGTCTTTCCGCTTCCACCACGCATCGCGCCAAGCTCCGCGACGTCGCCGACGACCAGCAGTGCCGCGATCAATGCCGTACCGGCAAATCCCACGATCAACGCGCTGTGTGGAATAAGCATCGGCATGCCCAGGGCCATGCTCGTCTGTCCGATGGCTGAAATCCGCAACACAAATATGAGCGATTGAATCGCGGCATAGGTGCAAACCGCCGTCACGACCACATGCTGCAATAGCGACAGCGCAACGCCCGCATGCCGGCCAAGGCGGTTAGCGGCAAAATCGAGCGAGATGTGGCTGCGCTCGGCGGTGACGACGAGCATGCCGATCATCACCAGCCAGGCCATCGCATAGACGAGCACCTCGTCGGTGCCGACAAAAACCGCGCCAATCGCATAGCGCCCGACGGCATTCATGACGTTGAGCGCGACCATGCCCAGGAGCATGACGCCGAGCAGAATCCGCGCCACCTGCATCGCCAGGCGCGCAATGCGCGGGGTCATGGTGGAGGGCGGCGCCGCACTGCTATCCACGGGCAATCCACCCTGCTCGTTGCGCCAATCGTCCGCCGCGCTCGGTCATGCGGCGCTGGTGAGCGCGCTTGGCCTGGCGCCGACCGCGACACCAAACGCGTCGCGGGCGGCGATTGCCTTTTGCCACCGCGTCAATTCCGGGAAACCCGGGCGTTCAATTGGAAAATCGAGACAGCGAGTCACGATCGGCGCAAGCGCCACGTCGGCCAGGGTGAACCGCCCCAGCGCGAAAAACGGCTTGCCCGCGATATGGCCATCGAGAATGGCGAGTTGGGCAACGAGATCGGCGCTTTGCGCCGCGAAGTCGGCGCTGCGTTCCGCCGGCTCCTTCTTGGCATCTTTGAATACCGCGACATAGGGCGTATTGAGCGAAGCAAGCAGCCAATCCATCCAACGTTGGACATTGCTGCGCTCGGCCGGATTGGCGCCATTGAGTTGCGGCGCGTGCAGCGCGGCGAGGTAGCGCAGGATCGTATTGGATTCCCAGATCACCACTTCGCCATCGACCAGCGTCGGCACCTTTGCGTTCGGATTGAGCCGGCGGTAGGCATCGGTCGCGGTATTGCCGAATTGGCGTCCGTAGTCCTCGCGCGCATAGGCCAGCCTGATCTCCTCAAGGAGAAAAATGACCTTCTGAACGTTGCCGGACGTTTGCCGGCCAAGAAGCCTGATCACGCCGTTTCCTCCTGGTTTGCTTGCGATGATGGTACGGGCGCGCGCGCGCCTGGATTACCGGCCGCCGCCAAGGCGAGCAGCGCCAACAGCCCCGTGGCGCCAACGACGTTGACCGCGATTGTCACGAATTCGGCGCCGGGCGGTATCACCAGCATGACGCCGAACGCGCAATAGGCGAGGCGTTGGGCGAGACCAAGCGGCCGTGCCGCATAGCCGATAATGCCGACCGACACCGCGGCCGTTCCGAAAAACGCGGTCGTCACCGCCAGCAGCACGTCGATTGGGCGGCCCTGGAGAATAAGCGCCGGCGAAAACGCGAACAGGAACGGCACGAGATAGGCGACCCAGGCGAGCTTCATTGCCTCCCAGCTCGTGCGCCACATGTCGGCGCCGGCGATTTTCGCCGCCGTGATCGAGGCCAAGGCCACCGGGGGCGTGATCATCGACATCAAGCCAAAATAGAGGATGAAAAGATGCGCCTGCATTTCGCCGAGCCCGGCGCGCACCAGCGCCGGCGCCAGCACCGTCGCGAGCATGATGTAGACCGCGACCGTGGGCATTCCCATGCCGAACACGATCGCGATCGCGGCGGTGAAGACAAGCAGCACGGCCATGTTTCCGCCGCTTGCCGCCATAGCGTCGCCGGCTAAGGAGAAGCCAAGCCCGGTCAGGCTGATGAGCCCCATCAGCAGGCCCGCCGCGGCGGTGATCAGGATAAGCGGCGCCGCCTGCACGCCGGTGTCGATCGCCGCATCCAGTATCGCGCGCGGCCCGATTCTTTTCCCGTCATAGGAGCGAAGGACCGTCACCGCGATGAGAACGACGATCGCGGTGAGCGCGGCAACCTGTGGGCGAGTCTGGAACCCAATGAAGGCCGCGAACAAGACGGCGAAAGGAACGAGGAAGTGCGCGCCGCGCCAGGCGATGTCGGTGAAGCGCGGCCGCTCGTGCGCCGCCAACCCGCGCACGCCAGCGCGCGCGGCGATACGATCGACCTGGACAAAAATCGCGGCATAATACAAGAGCGCCGGCACGGCCGCGGCGACCATGACCTCGACATAGGGCACGCGCATGATGTCGGCCATGACAAAGGCGGCCGAGCCCATGACCGGCGGCATCAATTGGCCTCCGGTCGACGCCGTGGCCTCGACCGCGGCCGCCGTCTCCGGACGCAGCCCGGTTCGCTTCATCAGCGGAATGGTAACTATTCCCGTTCCGACCACGTTGGAAACGGCATTGCCGGAAATCGTACCGAACAGCGCCGATGCGCCGATTGCCGCCTTGGCGCTGCCGCCACGGAACCTGCCGAAGCCCGAAAGCGCAAGGCTGGTCATGTATTCGCCGCCGCCGGTTCGCCGCAGCAGCTCGCCAAAGAAGACAAAGGGAATGACGATTTCAAGCGCGACCCGCAACGGCAGTCCGAGGAGGCCGTTGGGGTCAAGCAGGAGATAAAGCGCAAGTCGGTCGGGCGCGATGGTCGGCAGTCCGATCCACGTCCCCAACAGCGCGGCGAGGATGAACAGGCAGACGACAATCATGATCGTCCAGCCGACGACGCGGCCGGTCAACGCCAGCACGCCGGCAACGGCGATCGCGGCCAGCGCCACAAGCCAGGCCGGCCGCATCATGGCCGCGATCGAGAGCCACGGATATGCAACGGCGACAAATAACAGGAGCGCCAACAACATAGCTCCGACGATGGCGGTCAAGAGCCAGGCCAGGCGTCGCGCGGCGAACGCGCCTGACGCGGCAATCGCGAGCGCAATGCCCACCGCCACCGCTAGCGGCTGTTCGGCAAACAAAACGAGATCGGCGTAACGGTGCAGCTCCGTCAGCCAGGCGATCGATAGCCCAACCAGCAACAATCCAAGAATCTTCGCCACCCGCCCCGCCGCCGCGTCGCCCGGCGGTATTTCCGACGGCGGTGAAGCGCGTGCGTCGGCATTCATCATGTCGTTCGCCCCGCCTTTGCCACCCGCTATCCCGCCGATCAATTCTTGATGCCGAGCACGGCGCTAGCCGCCGGATGATGCGGCACTTGCTTATAGGGACGCGCGATGCTCTGCGCCGTCATCGTGCCCAATACTTTGTTGGCCTTGGCGATTTCGGCACCCTTCTCGCGCAGGGTCATGGCCATTGCCGTGATTGCCGCGTCCGCGGTTTTGGGCCCGGTCACCAGGACATAATCATAGGCCATGGTGGACATCGGGGTCGACGCGCCGACGACCTTGTCGGCCGGCGTCACCGTTGCGAGATAGGCTTCCGGGGCGATCGCCTGCATGCGCGCGAGCGCCGGCGCGGACGTATCGAATGGCAACCAGCGGATGCCGCCGCTCGCCGAATCGGCTTCGACGACCTTACCGCCGCGCAACGCAAAGAGCGTCGCATCGACCCTGCCGGCGACGAGATCGTCAACGCCATTGGCCACGCTCGCGACGGGCACGAGCTTGACGTCGTTCCTGGTCAGGCCACCATTGGCCAACGCGCCCTCGACATAGGGCAGCAGGCTCGCCTGTGCCGTGAGGCCCCACGACACGCGCTTGCCCTTGAGATCGCGGATCGAGGCGATGCCTGAATCCTTGCGCACCATCAGCCCCACCGGACTTGCGAACAGCGCTGCAACGAGGCGCAAATTCTTCTGCGCATTGCCCGAGAATGGACCGGCGCCGCGTATGGCGTCGCCGAGATCGGGCATCACCACCGCAGCCACATCGAGTTCCCCGCTATTGACCAGCGGAAGGTATGCGGTCGGGCCGCCAAAGGCCTGCACGGTCGTGTTGAGATTGGCGTCGGTCTTGAACGCCTGCGCCAAGGCGGCGTTGACGCCGTAATTCTGCGAGCCTTGCTGGCCGGCGGCAAAGCGCACGGACGGGGCCTGTGCCTGCGCGCACACGCCGGTGGCAAGGACTGCGGCGCCGATACACAGCGCATGCGGCAACTTCGACCCGATCATGATTGTCTCCTTCGTGTTTTTCGAATCGACCCGGCCGCCGGGATCAATCCTTGCGCGGCTTGTAGGCGATCGCATCCATTTCAATCTTGGTATTGATCACGGCGCGCGCCTGCACGGTCGTGCGTGCGAGCACGGCGTCCTTGAACAATTCGCCGAATACGCGGTTGTAGCGGCCAAAGTCGCGCGTATCCTCCAGATAGGTCGTCACGCGCACGACATCGGCCAAGGTGGCCCCCTCGCGCGCGAGGATGCGCTGGATCGCCTCGATGGTCGCGCGCGTTTCCTCCTCGATCGTCCCTGAGAGCATGTTGCCCTCGGCATTCTTGGCGACCTGGCCGGACACGAAGATGAAATCGCCGGCGCGGACCGCCGGATGGAAGGGACGATTCGGGTTCTTATCGCCGATTGCATATACGTCGCCGCGTCGGTGCCGATCCGCTTCGCGCATTGCCCAATCCTCAACCGAAAACGCTGGTCTCGATGATGTCGACGCCATGGACGCGGTCGACGAGATAGATTAGCCCGCGTTCGTCGACGGTAACGTCATTGGACGAAGGGCGATCGGCGCCCGGCGCGGCCTGCGGCTGATAGTGCCCGACCTCGCGGGGATGGAAAGGATCGGCGATGTCGACCAGACGCAATCCTTGCGCGAACCAGGCAAAGGGAATGACGCTGCCATAAAAACGTTCGGAGGGTTGATGGCAGCCGGTCATGGCCGGCTGCGGGCTGCCGTCGAGGTCGAGACCCTGCACCTGATAAGTTGCGATCGAAACCGGCAACTGCTCGTTGGTAATGTCGTAAATCCACGCGAAGGCCGGCGGCGACGGCCACAGCTTGGCGACATCCTCGTCGGCGACCACCATGATATCGCGGCCACGCAGCTTTTGCGGGATGCGCAGGCAGGTATGGGTCGGATGCGGGAAGGTCGGGCTGGTATTGACCTGCGATACAAGCCTTGGCCGCGCCATGTCGGCGATGTCGAGAATGAACAGACCGTGATGCCAATAGCTCACATAGAGCCGGTCACCGAAGCGCAGCGGATGATGGCAGCGTGGCGCGACCCAATCCGCCCACGGGTATTCCTCGCCGCCGGCCTGCCATTGACCCGGAATCCACCAGCGACCGATTTCGACGGGTTTAGCCGGATTGGCGAGATCGAGGATCATGACGATATTGCCGACATAGCCCTCGACCGTCGGCGAGACATAGGCGTAGCGCCCGTCGAAATCGAAACGATGCACGCCCCCACCCACGGTCATCCACTTGGTGATGAGCTTGGGCGCGCTGGGGCGCGCAACGTCATAGATCGCGAGCCCGCCGCCAAACCCGTCCGCGCCCGCCTGCCCGAATTTCTCATGATTGACGATCATGATGCCGTTCGCGACGCGCACCTTATGCGAGTGCCAGCCTGCGGGGATGTCGATGGTCACCAGATGGCGCGGGTTGGCCGGATCGGACACGTCAACGATGGTCGTGCCGCCAGTCGGGCGCTGGTGTCCGACATACATGATGTTGCCGTCAATCCAGACCTGACCGCCACCGGGACAATCGAAATGCGAAACAAGCGTCGTATTCGAGCCAGATGGCACGCGTCACCCGTTCTGCGTAAAAAAATCCACGGCGAGTGGCTGCCCGCGCGCCCGCCGCTCGGCCAGCCGGCGCAGCGTCAGCCGAGCCGCACGACGGCGTCCTGCTTGGTGCGACCCCATTTCTTGTAGAGGTCGAGCTTTTTGAGCGTCGGCTCATCGCTGGCCACGAATAAGAAGACTGGCTCCTTATCGGAACCGTTCACATGCTCGAACCAGGTACCGCCCGGTATCGCCAGCGTATCGAATTCCTTCCAATCCAGGCGCTGGCCATCGACGATCGAATACCCGCGGCCCTCGAAGGGGGCGACGAGCAGGCTCGCGGTCTGGCGCACCGGTAAGGTCCGCTCGCCCGGCCGCAGCATCTGCGCGAAAAACGTAATCGTCTTGAACACCGGCTGGCCGCTCGTCGGATCGATATATTCCACGGTCAGCGCGTCGTGCGGGTCGCCGTCCCAATCCTTGTGACGATCGAGCAGTTCGCGCATCATCTCCCAGCGATAAACGAACATCGGCGAGGAATAGCCGGCGCCGCGTTTCTCGCTGCTGGCAAAGCGTGGCATCAGTCCGCCATATCCGTAGATGCGCTGCGAATAGTCCGACGTAAACCGCGCCGTCTGCTGGCGTTTTTGCACCATCACGCCATTCTCCTCCTCGGCGTAATTGTGCTCGAAATGCACCGCGTTGAGCGTTTCCACCAACGGAAAATCGAGCACCGAGAGATTGAGCGCCTGCGCGTCGCCGACGGTGCCGTGATTGTGCCAGGTATCGTTCGGGGTGAGCACCATGTCGCCGGGACCGAACACGATGTCCTCGCCGTCGACGCCGGTGAAATTGCCCTTTCCCTTCAGGCCGAAGCGCACGGCGCTCGGAGAATGCTTATGCGGCGGCATGATTTCGTTGGCGTCATTGAGCCGATAGGCCGTGTACATCGTGCTCACGCTCGCGCGCTTGGGCGCGAGGCCGGGATTGACGAGGATCACCGAGCGCCGCTCGGAATCCTCCATCGTGACCAATTCAACGGCGCGATGCAGGATTGGTTCGATGTCCTCCTGGCAGCGCCAGACATAGGGGATGGCGCGTTTCGTCCCCATGAGTTGCTTGATTTCGTCATTGGTGGTGTCCGACGACTGCGCCCAGAAGGGAAACATGTTCCTGGCGGCGAGATCGCCGTACAGCGCCTTGAGCGCCGCGTCGCGATTGGGCAGGCTGTGCACCATGCCAGGGACATTCATGACAAATTCTCCGCCGCTTGGCTTGAACCATCGGCAAAATGCTAGCATCATTGGTCCCATCGTCAATCGCGTGTTGCGCACCAATCGGCCATAATGGTCCGGCGGGTCATCGTCGAAACGGCAATCCTCGGCATCGCGCGGTGCGCATGGGAACGCGCGACGTCGCGACACGCTTAGATGCGAAAACACGCTTAGATGCGAAAGATGCGCCATGAACTCACAGCGTGCGGCTTCGCGAAACGGTGGATCGCCGTTGCATCATCCGGTGGTCGCGCGCGGCACGGCGGGAAATGATGCGCAATTATTCGGTGCCGCGCAGCCGGACCATGATCGCCACGCGCCCATCGACGCCGACGAGACGCGGCGCGTCGCGCTTATTCGCATTCGCGACATGATCGAGAATGGCCAGTTGAAAGCCGCCGGAAGACTGCCGGCCGAACGCGTATTGGCGCGGAGCATCGGGGTGAGCCGCCGCTCGCTGCGCCATGCGCTTGGCGTCCTGGAGGCCGAAGGCCGCATCATGCGCCATCAGGGCCGCGGCACGTTCGTCGCCGACAGGCGCCACGCAACGCAGGATCTCGTCAGCGAGCTCTCGAAGCTGACCAACCCCGTCGATGCGCTGGAGGCGCGCCTGGCGCTCGAGCCGCCGCAGGCCCGCCTCGCCGCCTTGCGCGCGACGCGCGGCGATATCGATAAGCTGTTCGAGGCCGCCGAAGCAAGCCGCGTCGCGCGCGACCCGGCCTCCTACGAAAAGGCCGACGCCGCTTTCCACCGCCGGGTCGCGATGGCAACGCGCAACCCGCTCATGATCGCGATCTTCGAGGCCGTGCTCGAAACCGCCCAGGAGGGCAGCTGGCGACACGGCCGCGAGACCGCGCACTGCATCCACAACCAGGCGGCCTATGCCGCCGACCACAGGCGCATCGCGGTCGCCATCGCGGAGCGCAACGCGGCGCGCGCGGAAGAGACGATGCGCACCCACCTGAGCAAGGTTCAGCAGCGTCTGATCGAACACGCCTTCCCGCGCTCACCAGCCGGCATGTCGCCCGAATCCGACGGCTAAACAACACGCCAATCCGAGGCGGCGTGCGTCGAGACCGGCGGCCCGCTGGCGACGCGTCCGGCATCGAGCAGCGCGACAAACGACAAATGCCAGACGAAAAACGCCGCATCGGCGCGCGCGGCATCTGCCGTCGATATCGAACCCAAGGCCGATGACAATCGTCAAAACGTCAGCAGACGAAAGCCTTCGTCGATGTATTTCGAGAGGTCGATGACGCCGCCAACGCCGGGGATATCCTTCTCCCGTACCAGCGTCACGCCGGCGCGCTTGGTGTCCT
Organism: Pseudomonadota bacterium; assembly: GCA_016195095.1. Classification (GTDB taxonomy): domain Bacteria; phylum Pseudomonadota; class Alphaproteobacteria; order Rhizobiales; family Xanthobacteraceae; genus JACQAE01. Next base: position 1,645 of record JACQAE010000246.1, on the reverse strand, counting down.
CGGCGGCACCAAAGACATCGGCACAGCCACCGCAGGCGCCGACCACGGTGTCCTTGACCGCCACATAGAGCGCGTTGGCCGGGTGACCGGGTTTTACGATCTCGCTTGGCCAGCGCACGCCGGTACCTTGAAAGATAAGCGCAACCTGCTGGCGCTTCTCGCGCAACTCATAGGTAACGAACAAGGCGTTGAACAGGCGCCCGAGCGCTTCCTCGCCACCGGATTTGGGGTCGGAAAATACGACGATTGCCGTCTTTGACATCGCGATACCCTTTCTTCACGTTTAGCCGGCTTGATAATTACCGAACGATCGGTATATATCCAACATGCCCGGAACGAGTTCGGACGTCAACGATTGTTTTTACCGTTCGTTCGGTATATTCAAATGCGGCGGCGCGTCGCCGGCGTCGGCGCGGGCGTGGAGATGCATATGGCCAGGCGCGCGACGATCGATGATGCGAGACTGCTGGAAAAGCTCGGCTGCGTGTTCCGCGAATGCGGCTATGAAGGCGCCTCGCTTGCCGTCTTGGCGAAGGCGGCCGGCCTGCAAAAAGCCAGCCTCTATCACCGGTTTCCCGGCGGCAAGGAGCAAATGGCGCGCGAGGTTCTCGCCGCGGCCGAAGCCTTGATCGCGCGCGATATCCTCATGCCGCTCAAGAGCAAGGCGCCGCCGGCCGAACGCGTGGACATTCTCGTTCGCCAGCTCAATGGCTTTTATTCCGCCGGAAGACAGGCCTGCCTTCTCAACATGCTCTCCGCCGCGCCGACGCAGGAGGGACCGTTCGCCAAGGAGATCAAGCGCGCTTTCGCGGCGATCATTGCCGCGCTGGCAGTGGCCCTACGCGACGCGGGCTTCGACGCCCGCTCGGCACGCGTGCGCTCGGAACGCGCCGTCATGCTGCTGCAAGGCAGCCTCGTGCTTTGCCGCGGCATGGGCACAACGCGCCCCTTCCGGGATTTTCTCAAGCGCCTGCCGCAGGAGCTTCTTGCCGGCCGCGCCTAGCCCGCCGGCCATGCGCACCATTCGTGCAATTCAGGGAGAAGTGAAAAAATGGAACCGCGACCGCCACTTCCGCCATTTGACCACGAAACTGCGACGCAAAAGGTGCGCCTCGCCGAGGACGCGTGGAATTCGCGCGACCCGGGCCGTGTCGCGCTCGCCTATACGGCCGACAGCGAATGGCGAAATCGATCCTTGTTCATCAAGGGGCGCGGGGAAATCGTCGATTTCCTGACGCGGAAATGGCGCCTTGAGCGCAGCTATCGGCTGATCAAGGAGCTTTGGGCATTCCGTGACAACCGCATCGCCGTGCGCTTCGCCTACGAGTACCACGACGATGCCGACCATTGGTTTCGCGCCTATGGCAATGAGAATTGGGAGTTCGACGCCAATGGCCTGATGCGCCGGCGCATCGCTAGCATCAATGATTTGCCGATCCGCGAGGCCGATCGAAAGCTCGCCTTTGCGCAGGGACGACGGCCGGACGATCACCCCGGCCTGACACAACTCGGTCTTTGACGCGGCGAATCGCGGTCCGCGCACGGTTCGCTCCGGCGCCGCGCGCCGGCCGCTTTTCGTATCCCAGCCAACGCCAACCAGAGATAAGTCCGATGACAAGACGCTTTTTCGACATCGCGTTCACGT
>JACQAE010000016.1 GCA_016195095.1 Pseudomonadota bacterium | reverse complement strand
GGGCGCACAAACTGCTGCCGGCCGCGGCCGCGCCCGGTCCCGCGGTTTTCCATGGCCGGCTGCAACCCGATCCCGCCGCCGTGGCGACGCTGCGCGGCGACACGTTTCTCGCATTCGCCGGCATTGCCGATCCGGGAAAATTCTTTGCAACGCTCGCGGCCGCCAATATCGACGCCCCCGAACGGGTCGCGTTCGCAGACCATCACCGCTACCGCGCCGCCGACGCGGCTAGACTCCTGGCGCGCGCCGATCGTGCCGGCCTCACACTCCTGACCACCGAAAAGGATCATGCGCGGATGCACGGCGAGCCAGGGCTCGCGGAGCTTTGCCGGCGAACGAAGGTGCTGCCGGTCGCGCTCGCCGTCGACGAGGATGTCGAACTGCGCAAGCGCATTCTTTCGGTATTGGGAAAGCGAACGCCCGCACCATCCGCCTCGGGCGACGCAATATCGCGCCAGGCCGGCACCGCGTCGTTTTGAACAGAGGCTTGACGTCGGCGCCCTGCATGTCCGCCGCCGACCTGGTTACCACGTCGGTCGGTCCTGGAGGTGAATACGCGCGGGAAACGCCGCTCCTTCCGATTCAGGGCTTTTTGCCCGGCGCCGACGTCGACCGCACGGCGACGGCGTCGGGTCCGCAATAGGCCTCCTGGCGTTCGACGCTCCAGTATTTGAGTTCCTCGAGCGGAATCGGCTGCGCGGTTACCGCGCAGCGCACGAATGCGCCGGGACGGATGACGCGAAACTCGCCGTCAAGGTAGCGAATTTCAGCCTCGCTCGAGGCAGGCGGGCGTGGATCAAATCGATTGAGCACCCAAGGCCTCCTTGCCGGTCAGGCGGAAATTGCCATCGCCAAACGTGTCGCGCCATGCCGCAGCCGGGAGGCGCTTCGGCGTTCCCCCATTATCGCAAATTTTGCCAGGTCGACAAAGGGGCATCGCAAGAGTTCCGCTAGAGCCTCGTCCTGCTTTGATGGAATCAAAGCCGGGGCTCTAGGTTTTGTTCTGACGCGTTTTATTCGCGCGAATCGGTACCCACTTCGCTCGAAAACGCTCTAGCGATTGGCGTCGGACTGGCTTGCCTGCGGCAGTGGCGGGCGGGAATTGCCGTTTACCTTGAAGATCTTCTGAAAAAATTGATTGTTCGGGACATGTATGACGCCGCCAGCGTCCTCGCGCAGGGTGACGAACATCAGATTGCGGTCGATGACGTGGCCGCGCAGGCCTTCGGGAAGGATTTCCACGGCGTCGCCGAGATGGAAGGGGCGCCAGATCGCGATGAAAACGCTCGCGGTCATGTTGCTGACCATGGTCCAGGTCGCGAAAAAACCGACGCCAATGACCGCCGCCGCACTGACCAGAAGCGCCCACAGGCCGCCGACGCTGACGCCCCAAATCGCCAGCACCAGAATGAGCGTGATTGCCCAAATGGCGATACTGACAATACGAATGACTGTCGGTGGCGTCGCCTGCTTAAGGTGGAGAAGCGGTGCGATGCGGCGCAGCCAATTGCGCAGCACCCGCTGAAGCAGGAAAACGACGAGCGAAGCGGCGCACAGCACCACAAGCGTCGTGACGATCGCGCTGACATTGACGTGGTATCGGCTGAGCAAAACCGCGATCTGATCCATATCCGGCGCCTCCAGCATTGCCGCGTCCGCCACGCCCATATTCCATACCTGATTGCCAGCGGCGTTTGCCGCTGCGCAATCGGCCGCGCGATCAAGTCGCGAGCCCGAATTCGAACACCGGGCTAGCCCCGCGCGCGCGGTCGCGGGTCAGAAATTCTCGACCACCGATGGCCAGGCTTGCGCGTCGACGACACGCGCGCGACGCACAAGGCGCTCGACGTCATCGCGGCGGCAAAGCTCGGTGCCCGACGCCAGCAACGCCGCCGTCCCGGAAGCGACGCCATAGCGGAACGCGGCTTGCAGATCGCCGCCACGCTCGAGGTTCCAAATCAAGGCGCCGAGGAAACTGTCGCCGGCGCCGACCGTGCTGGCCGGCTTGATCGGAATGGCCGCCGCCCGCCACGCGTGTTCGCGCGTCACCAGCAACGCACCCTGATCGCCGAGCGTCAGCGCGACGATCTGCGCGTCGCCGCGCGCGACGATGGCGCGGCATGCGGCAATCCAGGAATTCGGGTCGTCGGGGGATGCTCCGGTCAGGATATGCAACTCATGCAGGTTTGGTTTGACCAGGTAGACGCCCTCGGCAAGTGCCGCTTTCAGCGCCGCGCCCGACGTATCGAGGAAGAGGCGCGCGCCCCAATCCCTGGCCAGCCGCGCCACCTGCGCGTAAAAGCCTGCGGGAATGCCGGGTGGCAAGCTGCCGCTGGCGACGACATAGGTCGGCCGCTGTCGCATCGAGGCGAGCGCGTCAAGGCAGGCGTCGCATTCCCGCACGCTCATCGGCGGGCCGGGCAGCACGAAACGGAACTGCTGCGCCGTCGATTCCTCCAGTACCGTGAAACTTTCGCGCGTTTCCTCGACAATATCGATTGTCAGGCTGCGGATGTCCTCGGCGTCGACAAGACGCCGCAGCAGCCGCCCCATCGATCCGCCCACCGGATAAACCGCCGTGACGTCGGCGCCCAGGCGGCGCAGGACGCGCGACATTGATGCCGCCGCCGCCCGGGTCGCGTCGCGTCGCTGCGCATCGCAGCTTGTGGATTGGCTCGACGCGCTCGACATAGGTCGAGACGTCGATCGAAGGGTTCATGGACAGAGCGACAATGTCCGTCATTCGCCACGCCCCTTTGGCAGCCGCGATGTCATCCCGGATTCCCGGGCCGAGTCCCCCAACGTGCACGCGTGAACGATACTGGCGAACGCTTGATCGCCACGATATATCTTAATCCGACACCGCAGTGCGGTGCAAATTCTTCGCGTCATGGGCATCACAACCGCAAAATCTCCAAAACGTGAATGGTAGGGCTCGCGCGCATGGACGAGACGACATCGACCACCGATTCGCCGCAGGTGATTGCCCTGCCGCCGGTCGTCTACCTGGCCGGATTGGCGGCGGGAGCAGCCCTGCATTGGTTCATGCCACTGGCGCTGGGTTCGGGTAAATTTGGCATGCCGCTCGGCGTCGCGCTGATCGCGATTTCGATCGTGCTCGTCGCCACCGCCGTGCGCACGTTTGTCAAGGCGGGCACGAATATCGACGTGCGCAAGCCGGCTACGCGCGTCGTGGGCAACGGCCCTTTTCGCTTCACGCGCAATCCGATCTATCTCTCGATGACCCTTCTCGTGGCGGGAATAGCGGTGTGGGCCGACGCGTTATGGATCATCATCACGCTGGCGCCAGTACTCTTGGTGATGCACTACGCGGTGATCTTGCGCGAGGAAGTCTATCTCGAGCGTAAGTTCGGCGCGGACTATCTCGCTTACAAGTCAAAAGTGCGCCGGTGGATCTAGAGCCTGGGCGCGCAAGCCGCGCGGCGCGGGCGGCAGGGCGCGGGCGGAGCAAGAGGGCGTCGCGCGCATGCGCCGCGCCGAACCGCCGATCGCAAGATTTGCCGCCGATCGCAGGATTTTTCACCGATCACCGTTGCGCGCGCGTCGCGAGACTGGCCGCCAATACCAGCGCCGCCGCCGCCGCCAGCGTCGGCGCGGTGAAGCTGCCGGACAGATCGGCCAAGATTCCGGCGAGCGCCGGGCCAATAATCTGGCCTAAGCCAAACGCGGCCGTCATCAACGCGATGCCGCGGCGGGGGTCGCCGTGTGTCTGGTCGCGGGCGGCAGCCAGACCGAGCGCGGTGATCCCCATGAACGTGCCGCCGAGAAATATCGCTGCGAGCAAAACGCCCGCGATCGAGGACCATAACACGCTGGCAGCGACGCCGATGGCCTCGACGATGCAGGCGACGGCGTAGGCGCCGCGCACGCCAATACGTGCGCCAAGCGCGTTCCAGACGACGATCGAGGGCAAGGCGCAGACACCGAACACGATCCAGATCCACGGCTCGAGCGCGGCGATATCGGGGGAGCGCCTTACGATTTCGACCAGGAACGTCGCCGTGATCACGTAGCCAAACCCGAACAGGCCATAGGCGACGACGATGTGTGCGCGCGGCCTCGCCGCGGCGCTGGAAACCAATTTGAGCGCCGGCGCCGCCGGCGGGCGGCGGACGGCGGGGATAAGGATTGCGACGGCCAACAGGCCGGCGACGCAAATCGCGCCATTGGTCAGCCAAAGCAATTCCCACCCCGCGCCCGCGCGCAGGAGAAGGGCTACGCTCGCCGCCGATACGATGATTCCAAACCCAACGCCGGTGAAATACCACGATGTGAAATTGCGTTTTGCACCGACAACGGGAAGCTCGAAAACCAATGACGATGCAAACACGAGTATCCCGGCACTGGCGGCGCCGTTGGCAAATCTAAGCGCTAGTTGCGGCACGAGCGACGCCGTCGCGCCCATCAAGACCATGGCCGCGCCGTTGACGACCAGCGCCGCCAACAACCAGGCCCGGCGCGACCCTCGCATGCGCGGCGAGGCGGCGGCGACGGCGCCCGCAAGGTAGCCAAGGAAATTCGCCGACGCGATCGCCCCCGCCGCCGACGCGTTGAGCCCAAGGGCGTCGATCATTGCCGGCACGATCGGCGTGTAGGCGAAGCGGCCGATACCGAGCCCGACGGCAAGCGCCACGATTGCGCCAAGCGTTACGCGGACGGGATTACGAGCGATGGCGTCGCGCTCACGCCAGGTCGCTGCCACCGGCATGCGCGTTCATCGCGGCGTGGTCGCGGTCATGGCGGCGCGGCGTTCGGCATCCGCGTACCAATTCGCGAGGCTGGCGCGACCTTGCCGCCAGGCCAGATCGGGGTGGCGGAAGTCGAGGTAGGCAAGCGCGCAGGCAATGGCCAAATGTCCGAGCGTCATTTGCCGTGGCAGCACGGCGATTTCGCGCGCCATGGCCTCGACCGATCGCGTCAATTGCCCGCGCCAGCGCGATGTCGTCGTCGGCGATTTTTCGTGTTCGGGCTTGCGTCGCTCGAGCGTCAGGCCCAAGGCGAGATCCATGGTCCCGTCGGCCAACGCCTCGGCCTTGAGAACGTTCCAGCGCGCGGCTCCCGAAGTGGGAATGAGCGTGGGCCCGGTGGCGGCGGGGTGGGCGTCGAGATAGGCGCAAATGACCGGGCTATCGTAGAGCATCGCCCCGTCCTCGCATATCAGCGCCGGTACCTTGCCGAGCGGGTTGACAGCAATCAGATCGGCGGGATCGGAAAAGACGTCGACAATCGTCTCTTCCATGCGCGCGGTCAATCCGCGTTCATGCGCGACCACACGAACCTTGCGGGCGTAGGGCGAGGCCGGCGACCAGATCAGCTTCATCGCGGAGTTCCATGAAAACGACTGCAATGCCTTGAAGTAGGCCTGCGCCGTCACCGACGATAATATTTTTTACTGAGAGCGGCTCTCACTCATCGAGATAGGCTATTCGGCGGCACTCAGCACGCTCAACGACGGCCGCGCCATCGCCAGGAAGGCCTCGATCGCGCTCGATCGCACCTCCCCGCCACGGCGGATGAAGACGGTTTCAACCTGCGCGGCGGCGTCGCGCAGCGCATGGACGCCGACGCGGCCATCGCGCCACACCGGCCCGATCAACGCTTTCGGAAGCAGCGTGATGCCGAGCCCCGCGCTCACGCAGCCGATGACGGCTTCGAGCGTACCGAATTCGAGATGGCGAAGGCCGACGACGCCGCGGCGCGCGAGCCAGTCCTCCAGCAGCAACCGATACGAGCAACCGAGCCGCAACACGACGATTTTCACGTTCCTGCCAGCGAGATATTCGTCGATCGCGGTCATGCCCGGAGGGCTGAGGAGAACAAGCTCCTCGCGGAACATGGTCTCGTATTCGAGCGCGGGATGATCGACGGGTCCGCAGACGAAGGCGCCGTCGATTTGGCGCGCAAGCACCTGCTCGACCAGTTCGCGGCTGGTCCCGGTCTTGAGCATGAAATCGACCTCGGGAAACTTGGCCACGTAGCGCGCGAGCAAGGGCGTTAATCGCAGCGCCGCCGTCGTCTCCAGCGACCCGATGCACAGCGGACCGCGCGGCGTTCCGTCATCGCGCGCCGCGCGCGCGGCCTCGGCAAGCAGGCCGGAGACGCGCGCGGCGTAGGGCAGGAGCCGCTCGCCGGCGGAGGTGAGAACAACGCCACGGCTGCTGCGCACGAACACAGGCACCCCAAGGTCGCTTTCAAGCGAGCGGATGCGCGCGGTCACATTCGACTGCACCGTGTTGAGCGCGGTCGCCGCCCGGTTCATGCCGCCGTACTTCGCCACCATCGCAAATATGCGCAGATCGCTCGCGTCCATGGGCTCGTTGACCTCCAAGGCCGCGCCGCACCAACGCGGAAAATCCCGACCATGAGGGAAGAGAACCGCTCATTTTGCCGCAACGGCGTTGAAATGCAACGCCGCGGCCGAAGTTACGGTGTACGGCGGGCGTTTCCTTGCCGTGTCTCCTTGCCGTGTCGCGCGGCGCCAGCGACGAATTGCCGCCGTGACCCTGATCCGCAATGGCGCCCGCGGCCCGCTGCAAGCCAGCCATCCACCGCCACGGGTTGCGCGAACCGCCTTTTCGGATGCACAAACAAGGCGATCGACCAGGCACGCCGCCCGCGCGCGCCCGGTCAGGCAATGACGTTGGACAGGAGCCGATCCCCGTGGCGATGAGCGCCGGCTATATCCCCTTTCATCCCAACCCGTCCAAGCCAAGCTACCGCCCGCCCCAAGGTGCGATCGACGCGCACTGCCACGTGTTCGGTCCGGAAGCGAAATTTCCGTTCGCGCCGAAACGCAAATACACACCCTGCGACGCGCCGAAGGAAAAGCTGTTCGCGACGCGCGATTTCCTTGGATTCGACCGCAACGTCATCGTGCAAGCCACCTGCCACGATACCGACAACCGCGCCCTGGTCGACGCGCTTATTGCCGCCGACGGCAAGGCGCGCGGCGTTGCCTTCATCGGCGAGGACGTCACCGACGACGCGCTTGGCGAGCTTGACCGCGCCGGGGTGAAAGGCGTGCGCTTCAATTTCATCAAGCGCCTGGTCGACACCACGCCGAAAGACGTGATGGCGCGCGTCGCGGCGCGGGTCGCCCGCCTCGGCTGGCATATCGTGGTCTATTTCGAACAGGCCGACCTCGCCGAAATGGGTTCGTTCCTGACCGCGCTGCCGACCGTCCTGGTGTTCGACCACATGGCCTGCCCGCAGGTCGAAAAGGGCGTCGGGGGCGCGGATTTCCAGAATTTCCTGCGCTTCATGGACGCCAACGCGAACTGCTACAGCAAGGTGACCTGCCCGGAGCGGTTCAGCATCGCCGGACCGCCTTATGACGACGTGGTGCCGTTTGCGCGCGCGCTCGTCGAGCGATTCCCCGAGCGCGTGCTCTGGGGCAGCGACTGGCCGCATCCGAACATGAAGGCGCAGGCGCCCGACGATGGCGTGCTGGTCGATATCATCCCAAAGATCGCGCCAACCTCGGCGCTGCAAGAATTGCTGCTGGTTGACAATCCGACGCGGCTCTACTGGGCTTCGTCGCGGCGATGACCGGCGTTGCAAAGCGCGGCAAGGAGGGACTATATAATTGACATATCAGCCGCCCGGCTGGTCCGGGAGCGTGTTGCGCAAAAGGTGGTGACCGGTTTTGCCAACGCAACCATGCCTGCGCGGATCACGTCGGTTTTCCGCGTACAGGCCCTGACGAAACACGATGAGCGCCAATTCTGGCGGCGAGCGGGCGCCCGCTTCGCCCGATATCGCGTCAACCAGCGCCGCACCGGTGGAGAGATGCCGATGGCTACAGCCAAGCGAAAGCCCAACGCAAAAGACTATGACGACATTCCCGGCACGATGGTGTTCGACGCCGAGCGATCGCGCCACGGCTATCACCTCAACATGTTCTGCATGTCGCTGATGCGGGCGGAGAACCGCGCGGCGTTCAAGGAAAACGAGGCGAAATATCTCGATCGCTTCGCGCTGACGCCGGCGCAGCGCGAGGCCATCCTCAAGCGCGAATACAACCGCATGCTTGAACTCGGCGGCAACATCTACTTCACGGCAAAGCTCGGCGCCACCGACGGCCATTCCTTCCAGCACATGGCGGCGTCGATGACCGGCGCCACGCAGGAAGACTATGCCAAGATGATGCTCGCGGGTGGCCGTTCCGTCGAAGGCAACCGCAGCAAGTCCGGCGCCAAGGCGCGCAGCCTCCTGCTCGCCGAGCCGCGGAGCAAACCCGCCCGAAGCAAGCCCGTTCGCGGCAAGCCCGTTCGCGCCAAGACGAAACCAAAAGCGCGCAGCAAGGGAGGCAAACGCCGTGGCTAGAATCGTCGCAGGGATCGCGTGCTCGCATGTGCCGGCGATCGGCGCGGCGATCGACAATAAGCGCACGGGGGAGCCTTATTGGACGCGGGTTTTTTCCGGCTTTGAGAAGTCGAAGGAATGGATGGCGAAGACAAGGCCCGACGTCGTCATCTGCGTCTACAATGATCATGCCTCGGCGTTTTCGGTCGACGTGATCCCGACCTTCGCGCTTGGCTGCGCGGCGGAATTTCCGCCGGCCGACGAAGGCTGGGGTCCGCGGCCGGTGCCGGTGGTGAAGGGCCACCCCGAACTGGCATCGCATATCGCCCAATCGGTCATTCTCGACGAATTCGACCTCACCATCTGCAACAAGATGGAGGTCGACCATGGCCTCACCGTGCCGCTTAACCTGATGTTCGGATCGCCGCGGGAATGGCCCTGTCCGGTCATCCCGCTCGCCGTGAACGTCGTGCAATACCCGCCGCCGACCAGCCATCGCTGCTTCATGCTCGGGCGCGCCATCCGCAAGGCGGTCGAATCCTATCCGGGGGATCTGCGCGTCGTCGTCTTCGGTACCGGCGGCATGTCGCATCAGATCAGCGGCCCGCGCGCCGGCCTCATCAACAGCAAGTTCGACAAGGCCTTCCTCGACAATCTGACCAAGGATCCGCAAAAACTCGCGCGCATTCCGCACGTTGAGTTCATGCGCGAGGCCGGCGCCGAAGGCATCGAGATGGTGATGTGGCTGGTCATGCGCGGCGCGCTCGACACGCGCATCGACGAAGTTTATCGCTTCTACACCGTGCCCGCCTCCAATACCGCGGTCGGACACATCATTCTCGAGAACCGCGCCAAGAAAGCCGCTGGCAAGGTCAAGCGCGCCGCCGCACGGGCCGGGTCCGCGGTGCGCAGGAGCAATTGATGAAAATTTGCGTCGCCGGCCAAGGCGCCTTCGGGCAGAAACATCTCGACGCGCTCAAGCGCATTGCGGGCGTCGAAATCACGTCGCTGGTCGGCGGCAACCAGGATGCCACCGCCGCGGTCGCGAAAAAATACGGCATCGCGCATCATACCGGCGATCTCGCCGAGGGCGCCAAGCGCGCCGACGCGGTCATCCTCACGACGCCGACCAAGCTGCACTTTCGCCAGGCCGAGCAGGTCATGCGCGCCGGCAAGCACGTGTTGGTCGAGATTCCGGTCACCGACAGCGTCGAGGACGCGGAAAACCTGGTGCGCATCGCCAAGGAGACCGGCGTCATCGCCATGGGCGGCCATGTGCGCCGGTTCAATCCCAGCCATCAATGGGTGCACAAGCGCATGCGCAAAGGCGAACTCGCCATCCAGCAGATGGACGTGCAGACCTACTTCTTTCGCCGCCGCAATATCAACGCGGCGGGAAATCCGCGCAGCTGGACCGATCATTTGCTGTGGCACCACGCCGCGCACACGATCGACCTGTTCCAGCACCAGACCGGACAGGAGATTTCTGATTGCTATGCCGTGCAGGGGCCGGCGCATCGCGAACTCAAGATCGCCATGGATCTGGCGATCATCGCCAAGGTTCCGTCTGGAGCGATCCTCACGCTCTCGCTCTCGTTCAATAATGATGGGCCGCTGGGCTCATTCTTTCGCTACATCTGCGACAATGGAACCTACAAGGCCTATTACGACGACCTCAGCGACGGCAAGGACAACAAGATCGACCTCTCGAAGGTCGATGTATCGATGGACGGCATCGAGATCGAGGATCGCGAGTTCATCGCCGCCATTGGCGAAAAGCGCGAGCCGAGCGCAAGCCTTGCCCAGTTGCTGCCGTGCATGCACGTGCTGGGGCGGCTCGAAAAGATGATCGACCCGCAGCGCAAGGCGCACGCCTGACATCGATTGCCGGCGCGCGGCGCCCACTGCGATCGGCGCCGACCCAATATTGGGACGCGTCCCATGACCGACGCAGCGCCACCGCCGGCGCATCCGCGCGCGCACGAACCGCAATTGCGGCAAGGTTGCGAATGCACGATAAAGGCTTGCCGTTCACGATCCTGACATACGGGAGCTTCAGTCATGCAACGAACACAGCCGCCGTTTCGCGCCGACCAGGTCGGCAGCTTTCTGCGGCCCGCGGCGCTCAAGGACGCGCGCGCGCGCCATGAGCAAGGGGGCATCACCGCGGCGCAGCTCAAGGCCGTCGAGGATCGCGAAATCGAGGCGCTGATCCGCAGGCAGGAAGACATCGGCATGCGGCTTGCCACCGACGGTGAATTTCGCCGCTCGTTCTGGCATTTCGATTTTTTCGGCATGCTCGACAATGTCGAGATCTACGAACTCGACCACGGCATCCAGTTCCAAGGCGTCGAGACCAAACCGAAAAGCATCCGCGTCACCGGCAAGATCGGCTTTTCCAATCATCCCATGCTCGATCATTTCAAATTCCTCAAGGCACATACGCGCGTCGCGCCGAAAATGACCATCCCGAGCCCGACGGTCATGCATTTCCGGCTCGAACCCGGCGCCGTATCCAAGGACGCCTACGCCAATCGCGACGCGATCTTCGACGATCTGGCGGCGGCCTATCAGAAGGCCGTGCGCGCGTTCTATGAAGCCGGCTGCCGCTACCTGCAATTCGACGATACCGCGTGGGCCTATCTCTGCTCGCAGGAAGAGCTGCGCAAGGCCAAGCAACGCGGTCTTGACGTCGACCACCTGCAGGAGACCTATACGCGCACGATCAACAAGGCGCTGGAAGCAAAACCCGCCGACATGACGATCACCACGCATGTGTGCCGCGGCAATTTCCGCTCCACCTGGATATCGTCGGGCGGCTACGAGCCGGTGGCGCGGAACCTCTTCGGCCGCTGTAATTACGACGGCTATTTCCTCGAATATGACGGCGCGCGCGCCGGCGGCTTCGAACCGCTGCGCCACCTGCCCAAGGGCGGCAAGGTCGTCGTGCTCGGCCTGGTGACGTCGAAATCGGGCGTGCTGGAAAGCAAGGCGGACGTGCGACAGCGGATCGAGGAAGCCGCGAAATACATGCCCCTAGAGCAACTCGCGCTCAGTCCGCAATGCGGGTTCGCCTCGACCGAGGAAGGCAACGTGCTGGCCGAGGAAGAGCAGTGGGCGAAATTGCGCATGATCGGCGACATCGCGCGCGAGGTGTGGGGGTGAGCGGCGGCGGCGCGGACCCAACGGCCCGCGCCACAAGCGCCAATCGTCGAAACGCGCCAGTCGCAGCGATCCTGCCAACTTACCGTGTCGGCTTCGATCCTTGGCCCGACCGGCCGATCGAAGACGTCGGCGCGGTGGCTGACCCGGCGGTGTGGCGCAACCTGTCGTCGAGGGCCGTGGTGCTTGGCGTGGTTGCGCGCGCCGGCCGCAAGGTTGACATGACGCGACCGGTTGCGTCGCCAGCTTGGTCCATGAATCCGCAGCGGTCGTGAAACGGAGCAACGCGTGAGCCGCAGCATGCCGCCGTTTCGCGCCGATCATGTCGGCAGCCTGCTGCGCCCAGTGGCGATCAAGGAGGCGCGCGAGCAGCATGCGCGTGGCGAGATCGCTGCCGCGACGCTCGCCGCGGTGGAAGACCGCGAAATCCGCGCCGCGATCCGCCGCCAGGAGGATATCGGCCTGGCCGCAGTCACCGATGGCGAATTGCGGCGCGCGTCCTGGAACTACGATTTTCTCGGCCGCCTCGACGGCGTCGAAGCCTATCCGGGCGAGCGCAGCATCAAGTTCCAGGGCGTGCAGCCGCGCCCGATGGCGCTGCGCGTTACGGCCAAGCTCGGCACCTTCGCCGAGCATCCGATGATCGATCATTTCCGCTTCCTGCGCGCGCACGCGCGCGCGATGCCCAAGATGACGATCCCCTCACCATCGTCGCTGCATTTCCGCTATGGCCGCGCGGCGGTGCCGCAGTCGATTTATGCCGAGATGGACGAATTTTACGCCGACCTTGGCACGACCTATGCCAAGGCGATCCGCGCCTTCGCCGATGCCGGCTGTCGCTATATCCAACTCGACGAGGTCAATTTCACATATTTGTGCGACCCGAAATTGCGCGCGCAGGTCGCAAGCCGCGGCGACAATCCCGCGCGGCTGCTGGCAATCTATGCCGACCTGATCAATGCCGCCATCGCCGGCGCGCCGGGCGGCATGGCGGTCACGATGCACTTGTGCCGTGGCAATTTCCGATCGACTTTCGTCGCCACTGGCGGCTATGAGCTGGTCGCCGAAATCTTGTTCAACTCGATCAACGCGCGCGGCTACTTCATGGAATATGACAGCGCCCGCGCCGGCGGCTTCGAGCCATTGCGCTTCGTGCCAAAGGGCAAGATGGTCGTCCTCGGGCTCTTGACCTCGAAATCTGGCGCGCCTGAGGACAAGGACGCGATCAAGCGGCGCGTCGAGGAAGCCGCGCAGTTCATCGATCCCGATCAACTTTGCCTATCGCCGCAATGCGGGTTTGCCTCGACCGAGGAAGGCAATATCGTCACGCCTGACGAACAATGGGCGAAGCTGCGCATGATCGTGGAGGTCGCCGAGGAGATCTGGGGCTAAAACGCGGGCCCGCCATCGCGGCGCCCGCGCCATCGGGAGACAGCATGCAACGCACACATCCGCCGTTCCGCGCCGATCACGTCGGCAGCCTGTTGCGCCCGCAAGCGCTCAAGGAGGCCCGCGCGCAGCACGCGCGCGGCGCAATCAGCGCCAAGGACCTCGCCGCGGTCGAGGACCGCGAGATCGCCCGCGTCATTCGCATGCAGGAAGAGATCGGCCTCAAGGCGGTGACCGACGGCGAATTCCGCCGCTCGTGGTGGCATCTTGATTTCCTGTGGGGGCTTGACGGCGCCGAGCGCTACCAGATGGACCGGGGAATAGCCTTTTCCGGCGTGCAGACGCGCGCGGAGGGCGTGCGCATCGTCGGCAAGGTCGGCTTTTCCGGCCACCCGATGCTCGACCATTTCCGTTTCGTGAAGGATCACGCCAAATCGACGCCCAAGGTCACGATCCCGGCGCCATCGGCGATCTATGGCCGTACCGGCCGCGCCGCGGTGAGCGAGGCGGCCTATGCCGACCTCGACGAATTCTTCGCCGATCTCGGCGCCGCCTATCGCAAGGCGGTGCGCGCCTTTGCCGATGCCGGCTGCCGCTATTTGCAGCTCGACGAGGTATTCATCGCCATGCTGTGCGACGATAAATATTGCGCGGCGCAGCGCGATCGCGGCGACGATCCGCGCCGGCTCGCGCAAACCTATGGCGACCTGATCAACGCGGCGATGGCCGACATTCCGCCCGACATGACCGTCACCATGCACCTGTGTCGCGGCAATTACCGCTCGACCTTCATGGGCGCGGGCGGCTACGAGCCGGTTGCCGAGGTGCTGTTCGATCGCATCAAGGTGCACGGCTATTTCATGGAGTTCGACAGCGCGCGCGCCGGTGGTTTCGCGCCGCTGGCGCAAGCACCGAAGGATCGGCAGATCGTGCTTGGCCTCGTCACCACCAAGACCGGTGAGCTTGAGTCCCACGACGCGCTTATGCGGCGCATCGAGGAAGCGGCGAAATTCGTGCCGCTCGAGCAGCTTTGCCTGTCGCCGCAATGCGGCTTTGCCTCGACCGAGGAGGGCAATACGCTGGCGCAGGACGAGCAATGGGCGAAGCTGCGCATGATCGTCGAAATCGCCGAAGAGGTGTGGGGCCGGTCATGACCGTGGCAAAGCGCGCCCGCGCCGCGGCGCGGGCGATATAATCCCTGGCAACGCATCGCACAGTGGAAAGACCGACATGCACCGCAGCAGGCCTCCCTTCCGCGCCGACCATGTCGGCAGCCTCCTGCGCCCGGCCGCGCTCAAAGCGGCGCGCGCGGCGCATGCGCGCGGCGACATTGGCGCCGTGCAATTGCGCGAGATCGAAGATGCCGAGATCGAGAAGGTGGTGCGCCGGCAGGAAGAGATCGGCCTCGAGCTTGCGACCGACGGCGAGTTTCGCCGCTCGTGGTGGCATTTCGATTTCTACGCCGGGCTCGAGGGCGTCGAACGCCACGAGACGCCGGGCGGCATCCAGTTCCACGGCGTGCGCACCAAGGCCGAAAGCGTGCGCGTCGCGGGCCGGATCGGCTTCACCGGCCACCCGATGCTTGATCATTTCCGCTTTCTCAAGAGCCGCGCGCGCGTCGCGGCAAAAATGACCATCCCAGCGCCGAGCACGCTGCATTTCCGCCAGGGCCGCGTGTCGATCAGCAAGGACATTTACGCCGACCTCGACGCCTATTTCGACGACGTGGCGGCCGCCTATCGCGCGGCGCTACGCGCGTTTTACGACGCCGGCTGCCGCTATATCCAGCTCGACGACACCGCGTGGTCGATGATCTGCGATCCCGCCGAGCGCGAGCAGTCGCGCCGGCGCGGCGACGACCCCGACCAATTGCCCGCGCGCTACGCCAAGCTGACCAATGCCGCGCTCGCCGGGCGCCCCGCCGACATGGTCGTCACCATGCATTCCTGCCGTGGCAATTTCCGCTCGACCTTCATCGCATCGGGCGGATATGCGTTCGTCGCCGAGCGTCTGTTCGCGGACGTGGATGTCGATGGCTGGTTCCTCGAATTCGACAGCGAACGCGCCGGCGGCTTCGAGCCCTTGCGCCACGTGCCGAAGGGAGAAAAATGCGTCGTGCTTGGCCTCATCACCTCCAAGAGCGGCGCGCTTGAGGACGTGGACGCCATCCGGCGGCGCATCGACGAGGCGGCGAAATATATCGAGCCCGACCAGCTCTGCCTGTCGCCGCAATGCGGCTTCGCATCGACGGAAGAGGGCAACGTGCTGGCCGAGGACGAGCAATGGGCGAAACTGCGTATGGTGGTCGAGCTGGCGGACAAGGTGTGGCGGTGAGCACGCCCGCGAGCGAGGATCCGGACGCGGAGATCGGCGCCGTTCGTGGCGCGGTGCAGGCGCTCTGCGCGCGGTTTCCCGGCGAGTATTGGCGCCACCTCGATCGCGAGCGCGCCTATCCGTCGCAATTCGTCGCCGCCCTGACCGAGGCGGGGTTTCTCGCCGCGCTCATTCCCGAGGAATATGGCGGCAGCGGGCTTTCGCTGCGCGCGGCGGCGGCGATCATGGAGGAGATCCACGCCTGCGGCTGCAACGGCGCGGCCTGCCACGCGCAAATGTACACGATGGGCACGCTGCTGCGGCACGGAAGCGCGGAGCAGAAATCGCATTTCCTGCCGCGCATCGCGCGCGGGGAGTTGCGCTTGCAGGCGTTCGGCGTGACCGAGCCAGCATCGGGGACCGATACGCTGAGCCTGCGCACCACCGCGACGCGCGAAGGCGACCATTACATCGTCAACGGCCAGAAGATCTGGACCTCGCGCGCGGAACACTCCGATCTTATGCTGTTGCTCGCGCGCACGACGCCGCGCGAACAGGTGGCGCGCCGCACCGACGGGCTGTCGGTGTTCATCCTCGACATGCGCCTCGCGCAGGGAACAGGAATGAGCATCAACCCGATCCGCACCATGATGAACCACGCGACCACCGAGGTCTTCTTCGACGATTTGCGCGTGCCGGCGGAGAACCTCATCGGCGAGGAGGGAAAGGGATTCCGTTATATCCTCTCCGGCATGAACGCCGAGCGCATCCTCATCGCCGCTGAATGCGTCGGCGACGCCCGCTGGTTCATCGCCAAGGCGTCCGCCTATGGCAAGGAGCGCGTCGTCTTCGGCCGCCCGATCGGCCAGAACCAGGGCGTGCAGTTTCCCATCGCGCGCGCCTATACGCAGATGTGCGCCGCGGAACTCATGGTGCGCGAAGCGGCGGGCCTCTACGATTCCCTGCGCGACTGCGCCGCGCAGGCCAACATGGCCAAGCTCATCGCCGCCGACGCCTCCTGGGAAGCAGCCGACATGTGCGTGCAGACGCATGGCGGCTTCGGCTTCGCCGAGGAGTTCGACATCGAGCGCAAGTTCCGCGAGACGCGGCTCTACCAGGTGGCGCCGATCTCGACCAATCTCATCCTGTCCTATATCGCCGAGCATGTGCTCGGCCTGCCGCGGTCGTATTGAGGGCGCATGGCGCTGCCGCTATCCGGCCTTCTCGTCGTCGCGCTCGAGCAGGCGGTCGCCGCGCCGACCTGCACCTGCCGTCTCGCCGATGCCGGCGCGCGCGTGATCAAGATCGAACGGCCAGAAGGCGACTTCGCGCGCTTCTACGATGACCTTGTGCATGGCGAAAGCTCGTATTTCGTATGGCTCAATCGCGGCAAGGAATCGGTCGTGCTCGATCTGGCGACGCCGCCAGATCGGGCGCTGCTTGCCGCCATGCTGGCGCGCGCGGATGTGTTCGTGCAAAATCTCAAGCCGGGCGCGGTCGCGCGGCTCGGCTTTGCCGTCGAGCGTCTGCGCCGCGAGCATCCGCGCCTGATCACCTGCTCCATTTCCGGCTATGGCGAGCATGGTCCCTACGCGCAGCGCAAGGCTTATGACCTTCTCATCCAGGCAGAAGCCGGCCTCGCCTCGGTCACCGGCGGCGCCGACGCGCCGGCTCGCGTCGGCGTTTCCGTGGTTGACATCGCCGCCGGCATGAACGCGCAGGCCGCAATCCTCGAAGCGCTGATCGCGCGCGCGCAGAGCGGCGACGGCGCCGCCATCCACGTTTCCATGTTCGACGCCATGGCCGACTGGATGACGGTTCCGCTGTTGCAGCACGAAGGCGGGCTCCCGCCACCGCGCGTCGGCCTCGCGCATCCCTCCATTTCGCCCTATGGCGTATTCGCGAGCGCGGAGGGCGCCGACATTCTCATCGCGATCCAGAATGAGCGCGAATGGGTCATGCTTGCACGCGACGTGATCGGCGACGCGGCACTGGCGACCAACCCGGATTTCGCTGGCAATGTCGAGCGGGTCAAGCGCCGCGCGCTGACCGACGGCAAGGTGGCGGCGGCATTCGCCACCATGCCGGCCGACGTCCTCTGCGCCAAGCTCGCCGCCGCCGATATCGCCTTCGCGCGCGTCAACGACACCGCGCTATTGGCGCGGCACCCGCATTTGCGGCGCATCACGGTCGCCTCGCCAACCGGGCCCGTGTCGTGTCCGGCGCCGGCCAGCGTGAGCGACGGCGCGACGCGCGGCTACGGCGCGGTACCAGCGCTCGGCGAGCACACCGCGCGCGTGCGCGCGGAATTCCTGCCCGGATGAACGCGCGCACCGGAATGGCCCGCGCGAATTGCGCCGCCTCAGTCTCGCCGCTGGGCGCGGTCGGCTCCCGCGAGCCGTTTCACCGCCTCGATCATGGCGGCGGGATTGGCCTCGCCCTTGCCCGCGATGTCGAAAGCGCTGCCATGCGCGACCGAGGAAAAGAGGATCGGGCTGCCGATGGCGAGCCCGGCGGTGCGGTTCTCGGCCAATAGCTTGGCGGTGATGTGCCCCTGGTCATGCAGCATCACGACGAACGCATCGACGCCCTTGCGATGAAACATCGTATCGGCGCCGAACGGGCCGGCGACGTCGATGCCGCCGGCGCGCATATCCGCGATCGCCGGCGCGATGATCGTGCCTTCCTCGCTGCCGAACAGCCCGCCTTCGCCGGCATGCGGGTTGAGCCCGCCGACCGCGATTTTCGGCGCCGGCACGCCGAGCCGGCGCAGCGCGGCATCGGCGGCACGGATGGCGCTTGCGACACGCGCGCGCGTGATCAGCGCGACCGCCTGCGCGACGCCGACATGCAGCGTCGTGTGCACGATGCGCGTGTCACCGAAACAAAGCATGAGATAAACGTCGTGGTGGTTCATGCCGGTCTCGCGCGCCACGAACGAGGGATAGCCGTCAAAGGCGATGCCGGCGGCGGCGATCGACGTCTGGTTGGTCGGCGCCGCGACGACGGCCTCGACCTCGCCGGCAAGCGCGGCCTTGATGGCGCGGCGCGCGCATTCGAGCGTCGCGCGGCCAAAGGCCGCGTCATTGCGTCCGAATGCGAATGGCGTGCCCGGCGGCATCGGCGCGGCGAAGAGATTGATCGCGCCGTCGTCCCAATCCGCCTCGGCGGCATTCACGATCACGCGCAACGGCGCGCTGACCCCTGCGGCCGCCGCTTGCCGCTCGACCGCCATCGGATCGCCAACCAGAATGGGACGGCACCAGCGCCGTACGTCAGCGTCGAGCGCGGTCTTGAGGCTGATTTCCGGTCCGATGCCCGAGGGGTCGCCGGTCGCGATCGCGATGCGTGGTCGCTGCGCGTGAGCCATGGTCATATCCTCGGCGGAGATCGGGGAAAATTGCAGGCGGCTCGAACCTTAGCACGGCCGCGGCTAAAACCGATCCATGGCGGAAACGCATGCCGAGCAATCGCTCGCAGGCTCGGACAAAGCGCTGCGCCCGCGCAGGCCCGCTGGTGGCAAGAATGGCGCTAGTGTCACGGTTGGCTGCGCGCCGATCGCCGGTTTTGGCGCGCCATCAAGTGCCCTGGCGTCGTGCGTGGATCTGGCGCAAACTTGCCGCGACCGGGTCAGCGCCCGGCGGGGCAAGGAGGAGCCGTGAAACGCCTGCATACCTTCATGGCAGCCGCGGCAGCCGTATCGCTTGCGGGCGCGGCGCCGGCGCAGGACTGGCCGACACGGCCGGTGCGAATCGTCAGCACCTTCGCGGCCGGCGGCTCCGCCGATTTTCTCGCGCGCATGGTCGCCGAGCAATTGTCGAGCGCGTTCGGACAGCAATTCTTCGTCGAGACCCGAGCCGGCGCCGGCGGCGCGATCGGCGTGCAGTCGGTGGTCGCCTCCGCTCCCGACGGCTACAACCTGGTCATCACCAATATCTCGCTCCTGGTGCTCGCGCCGATGAGCAATCCGAAACTTGGATTCGATCCGCGCCACGACCTTGTCAACATCGCCTATATCGCCGGCTCGCCACTCGTGCTTTCGGCCAGCGCAAAGAGCGGCATGAACACGCTCGCGGATTTTCTCGCGCGCGCCAAGGCGAGCGACAAGCCGCTGGCCTATTCCTCCTCGGGCCTGGGCACCAGCGGACATCTGGCCGTCGAGCTTTTCGCCCATAGCGCCGGCATCCGTGTCGCGCATGTTCCCTACAAGGGCGCCTCGCAGGGCCTTGCCGACCTCGTCGGCGGCCATATCGCGTTCGCCATGCAGACGGTGACGTCGAGCGCCGGCCTGTTGCGCGGCGGTGTCCTCAATGGCCTTGCGGTGACGGCGCCGACGCGCTTGGAAGACTACCCGGCACTGCCGACATTTTCCGAGCTCGGATTTCCCGACCTGGTCAGCACGACCTGGTTTTCGCTTTCCGCTCCGGCCGGGCTCCCCGCCGGATTGGCACAGACGATCAATCGTGAAGTGGTGCGTGCGATGCAAAAGTCGGATGTCCGCCAACGCCTCTTGCACGACGGCATGATCGTCGATCCGATGAGCATCGAGGCGTTTGAGCGCCTGATCGAGGGCGAAACACGGCGCTGGCGACCGGCGATGGAGCGCGCGGGCCTGGTCGCGAAATAGCCGACAGGCCGCGCTCGATCGGCGCATGCGCCGTCACATTTTGCGGATACGTAGGATAAGCACGTCCTCGTCCTGGCGCTTGGCTTCGAGCAGGTCTCCGGTTTGGTCGAGCAGGTTGGGGATGTCGATCGACGCCAACGGATCGGTGCACTCGACCACGATAACGTCGCCCGGCGCGAGCTGGCCGAGCGCCTTGCGCGTGCGCAGGGCCGGCAGCGGACATTTCAGGCCGCGCAGGTCGATGATCGTTTCCGCCATGACGATGCATGGATAGCACGTTACGCTCCACATCGCGGATGTCCGCGCCCGGCGTCAATCCTGCTTGACCGGGCGCGCCGGCCTCCGCAGAAGTGAGACATGCAGGGACCATCACATTTATCCCAGCGTATCGGGCGGCTGACCGCGTTGGCCGACGTGATGGGGATGATCGATCGGCTGGTCGCACCCGTGCCGCCGCGCTCCCTCGCGCCGGCCGCGGCGGCGGGGACGACGCTCGCCGCCGACGTCGCCGTCGTGGCAGCGCACCCAAGCGTGGCGCTGGCCTTGCGCGACGGCTGGGCGGTGTGCGCGCAGGACACGCTCGACGCCGGCTCCTACGCGCCGGCGCTACTGCCCCGCGCGCCGCGCCGGGTCGATTGCGGCCAGCCGCTGCCCGCGGACACGGACGCCGTGCTGCCTTTCGACGCGCTCGAAACGAATGCCGCCGGCGCGCAGGCGCTGGCGCCGGTCGCGCCGGGTGAAGGCGTTTTGCCGATTGCGGCGGACGCCGTCCCTGGCGCCGCGCTGCGCCGCGCCGGCCAGCGGCTGCGCGCAACGGACGTCGCGGTGCTGCGGGCGCTCGACGTGGCGCGGGTGAGCGTGCGCGCGGCGCGGCTTCGCATTCTTGCCGCCCGCGCCGGCGATCCGGTGATCGCCGCCGCCGGCGGTTGGCTGGCCCTGGCCAGCACACAATATGGCGCAATAGCCTCGGGCTATGAGCCGGAGGTTGTCGCGCCGCACGATCTTCACAAGGCTTTGATCGCGCCGGACGCTGACGCCGTCTTTGTCGTTGGCGGGTCGGGCGCCGGCGGCAATGACATCGCCGTGGCCACGCTTGCCCGGATTGGGCAGCTCGTCGTTCATGGCGTTGGAATCATTCCGGGTGAAACCGCGGCATTCGGCGTCGCCGCGCAACGACCGGTATTGATATATCCTGGACGCATCGATGCCGTGTTCGCCGTATTTGTCACATTGGGCCAATTCCTGCTGGCGCGGCTTGCCGCGCGCGCCGACGAGGAGGCGCCAGTGACCGTCATGCTCTCGCGCAAGATCGCTTCGAGCATCGGTTTCACCGAAATCGTGCCGGTGCGCCGAAACGGCGAGCAGGCCGAGCCGCTGGCGTCGGCCTATTTGTCGCTGTCGTCGCTCGCGCAAGCCGATGGCTATGTCACCGTTCCTGCCGCCAGCGAGGGGCATGCCGTGGGCGCGCGCGTCGCGGTCAGGCCGCTGCCATGAGCGGCCCGCGCGGCGATCTGCGCACGCCCGTTCGCGGCGACGCGCACGCCGCGTTGCGCGCGGCGGCCAGACAGGAGCAGTTCCTCGAAGTCGTGTCGGCGTCCGAGGCACGCGCGCGTTTTGCACGCCATGTCGATATGAAGCCGCTCGCGGCCGAGACGGTCGCGCTCGCCGGTGCGCTTGGCCGCGTGCTCGCCGCCGACGTAACGGCGCCCATCGACGTTCCGCCCTTCGATCGTTCCGTGGTCGACGGATGCGCGGTTCGCGCCGCCGATATCGCGGGCGCCAGCGAAACGGCGCCGTGCCGGCTTGCACTCAATGGCGAGGTACTGTCTTGCGGCCGCGTGCCCGAGATCGCGCTCGCCGCCGGCACCGCGACGGTGATCGCGACCGGCGGCGTCATGCCGCGCGGCGCCGACGCGGTGGTAATGGTCGAACTGACCGAGCCGGCCGAAAGCGCGGCCGGCCCAGCCGTCACGGTACGGCGCGCCGTCGCGGCCGGGCAGTTCGTCGCCTATGCCGGCTCCGATATTGCGCGCGGCGAAATGCTTCTGCGCCGCGGCGCCGTGCTCGGCTCACGCGAAATCGGCATGCTCGCGGCCTGTGGCCTGGCCGAGATCGACGTCGTGCGGCGGCCCAGGGTCGCGGTGCTCTCGACCGGCGACGAGCTGCTGCCCGCCGGCGCACCGCTGCGCGCGGGCGCGGTTTATGACAGCAATGGCGCGATCATCGCCGCCGCAGTCGCGGAAGCCGGCGGCGAGCCAATCGCCTTCGGCGCATTTCCCGACGAGGAGGCCGCGCTCGAAGCGGCGGTGCGTCGCGCGCTTGCGAGTTGCGACATGGTGGTGCTGTCGGGGGGCACGTCCAAGGGGGCCGGCGACCTCTCGCACCTGATCCTGCCCAGGCTTGGGCCCCCGGGCATTCTCGTGCATGGCGTTGCGCTCAAGCCAGGCAAGCCGTTATGCCTCGCGGTGGCGGCGGGTAAGCCGATCGCGGTCCTGCCAGGATTTCCCACCTCCGCAATCTTCACCTTTCATGCATTCGTCGCGCCGGTCATCCGCGCGCGCGCCGGCCTGCCGCCGGAACACGCCGAAACGCTGGTCGCCAACCTGCCCGTGCGCGTCACCTCGGAAATCGGACGCGAGGAATTCGTGCTCGTCGCCCTCGTCGCCGGCGCCAGCGGGCTGATGGCGTTTCCGACCGGCCGCGGCTCGGGCTCGGTGACGTCGTTCTCGCAGGCGGATGGGTTCTTCGCCATCGACGCGCTCACCAGCGCAATCGACGCCGGCAGCGTCGTCGACGTCACCCTCATCGGCAAGACGGCGCGCGCGCCCGACCTCGTGATCATGGGCAGCCATTGTGTCGGCCTCGACGCCGTGCTGGCGCAAATGGCCGGCGCCGGCGTGACCGCGCGCACAATCGCGATCGGCAGCATGGGCGGCGTCGCGGCGGCGCGGCGCGCGCAATGCGATCTCGCGCCGGTGCACCTGCTCGACCCCGCCGGCGAAGCCTATAACGCGCATCTCGCCGGTGACGGCATCGCCATCGTGCGCGGGTGGCGGCGTATGCAGGGCTTCGTGCATCGCCGGGGCGACGCGCGTTTCGCCGGCATGACCGCGAGCCAGGCCCTGCACGCTGCGCTCGCCGAACACGGCTGCCTGATGGTCAACCGCAACGCCGGCGCCGGCACGCGCATTCTCATCGAAAAGCTGCTCGCGGGCGCGCGTCCGCCCGGCTATGCCAACCAGCCGCGCTCGCATAACGCGGTGGCGGCGGCGGTCATGCAAGCTCGCGCCGATTGGGGCATCGCCATCGAAAGCGTTGCCGCGCTTTATGGGCTTGCATTCCTGCCCATCGCGCCGGAGGACTACGACTTCCTCCTCGTCGAGGCGCGGCGCGAGCGCGCGGCGGTGCGCGCGTTCCTCGACGCGTTGCGCGCGCCGCAAACGCGCGAAAGGCTGCGCCGGCTGGGGATGCAGCCCGCGGCGAGTTGATCTTTTGCGCGGCGTGCCGCGACCAATCGAGGATAGCGCGATGCATCAAACGATACGCAAGCTTTGCCTCGGCGGCGCCGGCCTGCTGGCGGCCTGCGCCATGGCCAGCGCGCAATTGCGCGGACATGGCGGGCCGGTGCGCGCGCTCGCGGTGACTGCGGACGGAGGCACCGTCGTCTCGGGCAGTTTCGACACGTCGGTCATCCGCTGGTCGCTGGCGCGCAACGCGGCCGAACAGGTCATGCGCGTGCACGCGGGGGCGGTGAACGCGATCGCCCTGATCAAGGATGGCCGCATCGTCACCAGCGGCGAGGATGCGCAAATCGCCATCTGGCGCCCCGGCGAGGCCAAGCCGATGACGGTGCTGCGCGGCCACAGCGCCCCTGTCGCCGCGCTCGCGGTTTCGCCCGACGGCACCACGCTCGCCTCCGCCTCATGGGACGGTAGCGTGCGGCTGTGGCCGCTTGCCGGAGGACCAGCGCGGGTGCTCGAAGGCCACCAGCAGAATGTCAACGGCGTCGCTTTTCTGCCCGCCGGCGACGCCGTCGTGAGCGTCGGCTACGACCTTACCGTGCGCATCTGGCCGCTCGACGCGCGCGCGGCGCCGGTGATCGTCACGCTGCCGACGCCGCTCAACAGCGTCGCCGTCGCGCCCGATGGCGAAATCGTCGTCGGCGGCGCCAGCGGCGAGGTTTTTTTTCTCACGCGAGACGGCGGCGTCAGTGGCGTATTGCGCGTTGGCGAGACGCCGCTGATAGCGGTGGCCGTGTCCCCCGACGGCGCGCTGGTCGCCGCCGCAGGCATCCGCGGTTCCGTCGCCATCATCGAGCGCTCATCGCGCGCGCTCGCGCGCACCTTGGTCGGTCCCGGGCTGCCGGTCTGGTCGGTCGCGTTCGCACCCGACAGCCGCACGCTCATTACCGGCGGCACCGACCGGCTGGTGCGGCGTTGGGACGCGAAGCGCGGCGAGCACCTGGGCTCCGTGGCGATCGGATCGACGGAGGATCCGCTCGCGCGCTACGCCGGCGATCATGGCGCGGAGGTGTTTCGCGCCTGCGTCGCCTGCCACACGCTTTCGCCCGATGAGGGCAATCGCGCCGGGCCGACGCTCGCCGGCATATTCGGCCGCAGGATCGCGTCGCTCCCTGGCTATAACTACTCCGAGCCGCTCAAGAATTTGGACATCATCTGGACCCCGGAAACGGTCGCTAAGCTGTTCGAGTTGGGGCCGATGACCTATACGCCGGGCACAAAAATGCCGGAGCAGAAGATCGGCGCGGCCGCGGATCGCGCGGCGCTGGTACGCTTTCTGCAATACGCCACGACGCCGAATTGACCGCCGCCGGCGGCCGCGCAGCGTCAATCCTCGCCTTTTCCCCGTTCGCGCTCACGCTCGCTCTGCGCCCGCTCGCGCAGGTAATCTTCGGTCGTGCGCGGGCCC
>JACQAE010000263.1 GCA_016195095.1 Pseudomonadota bacterium | reverse complement strand
GTAGCAGCAGGAACACCGTGACCAGGATCGACCACACGAATAGCGGCATCTTGTGCAGCGTCATGCCGGGCGCGCGCATGTTGAAGATCGTGGTGATGAAGTTGATGGCGCCGAGGATCGACGACGCTCCGGCGACGTGCAGCGAGAGGATGGCGAAATCGACGGCCGGCCCCGGGTGTCCGCTGGTGGAGAGCGGCGCGTAGACGGTCCAACCGGCGCCGACCCCGGCCTCTCCGGGCGGTCCTTCGAAGAACAATGAGAGAATGAGGAGCGTGATCGACGTCGGCAGCAGCCAGAACGATATATTGTTCATGCGTGGAAAGGCCATGTCCGGCGCGCCGATCATCAGCGGCACCATCCAATTGCCGAAGCCACCGATGAGCGCCGGCATGACCATGAAGAATACCATGATGAGGCCGTGCGCCGTCGTGAACACGTTGAACGTGTGCGCGCTGGCGAAGATCTGCATGCCGGGCGATTGCAGCTCCATGCGCATGGCGATGGAGAGGAACCCGCCGACGATGCCGCCGACAATGGCGAAGACAAGGTACATCGTGCCGATGTCTTTATGATTGGTTGAATACAGATACCGTCGCCAGCCGCGCGGGTGCCCTTCGTTCGCATGTGAATCCGGTGTTTGCGCGTCGGAATGTGCGATCGCCATGCGCGTGCCCCTGCCCAAATGGCTGCGTGCGTCCGAATCATTGCCGCGCGCCGGTGGCTGCGGCGGGACACGGCCGGCAAACTAGTTGCCCGCCACGCCGGCTCCTTGATCTGCGTCATTGACAAGCGGCAATCGCGCACGAGCGCGATCGCGATGCGCGCAAGGATGAACCTTGCCGCGTTGCCGGCTATGATGCAGGGATTCCCCGGGGCCGCCGCGAGCTGGCGGCACCGGTCCACAGGCTGAGGGCAATTGTGAACGTCAAGGCACTTCCGCCGCCCAATCCCGTCGTCGTCCTGGGCAAACTCCAGTTCGGCAACACGCTGCCGCTTGTCCTCATCGCCGGACCTTGCGCGCTCGAGAGTCGTGCGCACGCGCTGGAAATGGCGGCGGCGCTGCGCGAGATTGCCGGCAAGGCCGGCATTGGCCTCGTCTACAAGACCTCCTTCGACAAGGCCAACCGCACCAGTGGCGAAAGCGCGCGCGGCATCGGGCTTGACGCGGCATTGCCCATCTTTGCCGAGATACGCGAGACGCTTGGGGTGCCGGTGCTCACCGACGTGCATGACGCCGCGCAATGCGCGCGCGTGGCGGCGGCGGCCGACATACTGCAGATTCCGGCGTTTCTCTGCCGCCAGACCGATCTCCTGATTGCGGCGGCGGCGACGCGCCGGGTGATCAATGTCAAGAAGGGCCAGTTTCTTGCGCCCTGGGACATGGCCAATGTGGTGGCGAAGATTTCAGGCGCGGGCAACGCCGATGTGCTGGTGACCGAACGCGGCGCGTCCTTCGGCTACAACACGCTCGTCTCCGACATGCGCGCGCTCCCCATCCTCGCGCGCACGACCGGCGCGCCGGTCATTTTCGACGCCACGCATTCGGTGCAGCAGCCGGGCGGGCACGGGACATCGTCAGGCGGCGAACGCGAGTTTGTCGGCGTTCTGGCCCGCGCCGCCGTCGCCGTCGGCGTCGCCGGCGTTTTCATCGAGACGCACCAGGACCCGGATCGCGCGCCGTCGGACGGCGCCAACATGCTCGCCCTGCGCGACATGGAGGGCTTGCTTTCGCGCCTGCTCGCCTTCGATCGCCTTGCCAAATCATGAGCCCGGCGCCCTCGGTCAATCGCATCCTCAACACGACATGGCTCATCGTTTTCGCGACGAGCCTGTGCTTTCGCGCCGTCGATCCGGCGATCCCGCAGATCGCCGGTGGCTTTGCCATGGACCCGGCGACGGTCGCCTTGCTGGCGACGGCGTTCGCGCTGCCATACGCGTTGACACAGCCTATCCTTGGCGCACTCGCCGACGCCGCCGGCAAGACGCCGACCATGACCATATGCATCCTCCTCTCCGCGCTTGCCGCCTTTGCCGGCGCCTTCGTGCTCGATTTTCAATTGCTCGCGGCGACGCGCGCATTGGCCGGTATCGTCAATGGCGGGCTTTTTCCCATTGCGCTGGCGATCGTCGGCGATCTCGTGCCGGTCGAGCAGCGCCAGGTGGCAATGAGCCGCATTCTTGCCGCCGCCATGCTCGGCAATCTCCTGGGCTCGCCCTTCGCCGGCCTTATCGGCGATCTCGCCGGTTGGCGGGCGATCTTCATCGCCATGGGGCTCGTGAGCTTGGTGGCGTTGGCGGCGGCGCTCGTCGGCTTCCGCCATGTGCCACCGCGCGCGCCGGGCGGCTTCAGCGCCGCCCTGGTGCTGGGCAATTATCGCGGCATTCTGCGCCACCCGCTGGCCAAGGTCTGCTATGGCGCGGTATTCCTCGAAGGCGTTTTCCTGTTCGGCCTGTTTCCGCACATGGCCGACCTTATGCGCGCCAATGGCGAGCCGCGCGCGCTGATCGCGGGCGTCGTGCTTGCCGGCTTTGGCCTCGGTGGCATCGGCTATTGGCTCGCGGTTTCCGCCATGCTGCGACGGTACGGCGAGCGCAAGTTGATGTTTGCCGGCGGAGTTTGCATGGCCTTCGCGCTCGGGTGCGTGGCGCTGCGCCCGCCTTGGCCACTACAATTCATCGACTTCGCGCTCATGGGTTTTGGATTTTACATGTTGCATGGGGTGATCCAGATCTATGCCATCGAACTGTCGAGCGCGGCGCGCGGATCCGCGGCGGCGCTGCATTCGATGTTTCTTTTCATCGGCCTGGCGGTCGGTCCCGTCTATTACCGTTTTGCGCTCGCCAGCGCCGGGCTGACGGCGACGCTCGCCATCAGCGCGGCGGCGATTGTCGCGGTCGCAGTCCTATGCGCGACCATGCTGCGGCGCGACGCCGGCGCGCGAGGTTGAGGGCATGAGCGTGCCGCGGGACGCCGATAAACGGTCCGGCCGCGTCGGATTCATCCTGGCCACGATCGGCTCGGCCGTCGGGCTCGGTAGCGCCGCGCCAGATCGCGCCCGCGGGCATCGCCACGGCCGATCTTGGCGCGGTATTTCTCTCAATTCGCTAACCCCTGGCGCGATATCCAGCCACGCCCTGGTCGGGAACCCATACGCTTGCGGGTTGGCGTCCGCTCGCCCAGAACACGTCGATCGGCATGCCGCCACGCGGATGAAAATACCCGCCAATGCGCAGCCAGCGCGGCCTAAGCAAATTGGCGAGCCGTTTGCCGATCGCCACCGTGCAATCCTCGTGAAACGCCCCGTGGTTGCGAAAACTGTTGAGGTAAAGTTTTAAGGACTTTGATTCCACAAGCCATTTGTTTGGGACATAATCAATGATAACGATCGCGAAATCGGGCTGCAAAGTGACCGGGCAAAGCGCGGTGAATTCCGGAAAGGTAAAGCGCGCGAGATATGACGTATCGGGATGCGGATTGGCGACGCGGTCGAGCCTTGCCTTTGCCGGCGAGGAAGGTTGCGCGACGAAGACCCCAAGCGATAGACGTTTTGCCGTCATTTTTCCAAAATCCAAGCCGTCGAGGGCAATAGCGTTGGTCCATTCCAGGCTGACCCGCCCGCGGAAACTCGCATATTGCTTGCGCTGCGGTCAAAAGCCTCCCCGGCGTTGACCATCACCACGCCGCGGCGCATGGCAATGCCGGTAGCATGCAGAGGACACAATGACCGCGATTGTTGACATTATCGGCCGCGAAATCCTTGACAGCCGTGGCAATCCGACCGTCGAGGTCGACGTCGTCCTCGATGACGGTTCGCGCGGCCGCGCGGCGGTCCCCTCCGGAGCCTCGACCGGTGCGCATGAGGCGGTGGAACTGCGCGACGGCGACAAGGGACGCTATCTCGGCAAGGGTGTGCGCAAGGCGCTCGAGGCGGTCAATGGCGAAATCTTTGACGCCATCGGCGGCATGGACGCGCGGGCGCAGGCCAAGATCGACGAGACGCTCGTGTCGCTCGACGGCACGCCCAACAAGGCCCGGCTCGGCGCCAACGCCATCCTTGGCGTCTCGCTTGCGGTTGCCAAGGCGGCGGCGGTGGCAAGCCACCTGCCGCTCTACCGCTATGTCGGCGGCGCCGCGGCGCGGCTCCTACCGGTTCCGATGATGAATATCCTCAATGGCGGCGCGCATGCAGACAACCCGATCGATTTCCAGGAATTCATGATCATGCCGGTCGGCGCGGCAAGCTTCGCGGAAGGCCTGCGCATGGGGGCGGAGATTTTCCACACCTTGCGCGCCGCGCTCCGCGCGGCCGGGCATAATACCAATGTCGGCGACGAGGGCGGGTTCGCGCCCAATATCGCCTCGGCACCGGAGGCACTCGATTTCGTCATGCGTTCGATCGAGCAGGCCGGTTACAAACCGGGCGACGACGTGGCGATCGCGCTCGATCCCGCCGCGACCGAGTTTTTTGAGAACGGCTCTTACATTTACAAAGGCGAAAACAAAAAGCGCTCGATCACGGAGCAGGCGCAGTATCTCGCTGAACTGGTGTCGCGCTATCCCATCGTTTCGATTGAAGACGGCATGGCGGAAGACGATTTCGATGGCTGGAAACAAGCAACCGATCTGATCGGCGGCAAATGCCAGCTGGTCGGCGACGATCTGTTCGTCACCAACGTCAAGCGGCTGTCCGATGGGATCAAACGCGGGCTGGCCAATTCCATCCTGATCAAGGTCAATCAGATCGGCACGTTGACCGAGACGCTGGCCGCGGTCGAGATGGCGCACAAGGCGGGTTATACCGCAGTGATGTCGCACCGCTCGGGCGAAACCGAGGACAACACAATCGCCGATCTGGCGGTGGCGACGAATTGCGGACTGATCAAGACCGGCTCGCTTGCCCGCTCCGACCGCACCGCCAAATACAACCAGCTCCTGCGCATCGAGGAGGAGCTTGGCGTGCAGGCAAGATATGGCGGCCGCGCGGCGCTGGCGGCGTTGCGTTGACGGCCATCGCAATCGCGCGCCTCGCGCGGGAAAAACACGACGCGGGCTGCGCCTTTATGACGCATTTCTTTAATGAGGCTTTAACGTCCGACCCGCAATCTTGCGCATCATGGTCACCCGTACCCGCCTGCGCGCGATAATCACCGCGATCAGCCTCTATGCCATTGCCGGTCTGCTGATCGGTTATTTTGCCGTGAACGCCTATACCGGCCAGCACGGGCTGCGGGCGCGCCACGACCTCGACCAGCAAAGCGTCGAGCTTGGCGCCGAGTTGCACCGTCTGCAGGGCGAGCGGGCGACCTGGGAGCGGCGCATCGGCCTGCTCAAGCCGGGCAGTCTCGACCAGGACATGCTCGACGAGAGCGCGCGCCAGCTGCTCAATTATGTCGACGCGCGCGACGTCGTCATGATGCTCAAGCGCCCATGATCGCATGGCCGGCGTAAGCCGGCCGCGCAGTGGCGGCCGGCGCGGCCAAGATTTTTGCGCGCATGCAATCTTCCATGCACATATCTTTGCGCATTGCCGGCAGGAACACACCGCAGAGGCGCTTTCGCGTGCTGGCGATTTGGGTTATGGGGTGCCTTGCGGCGCGCGAGGCGTTGCGGGAAAGGTCGATGGCGGTGGCAAATCGGAAAACCAGGCCGGCAAAGTCGTCCGTGTCCGCCAAATCCGCGCGTCGGGACGTTGCTGCGAAGCCGGCGGCAAAACCGGCGGACAAGCACGCCGCCATGCGCGCTGCGACGCCGGCCGCGACGCCGGCGGCAAAAGGGTCCGTTGCGCCGGTTTTGGCGTTCAGCCGCGAGCAGGAACTGGCGGCCTATCGGCAGATGCTGCTGATCCGGCGGTTCGAGGAAAAAGCCGGGCAGATGTACGGCATGGGCCTGATCGGCGGCTTTTGCCATCTCTATATCGGCCAGGAGGCCGTCGTCGTCGGCATGCAGATGGCGATCAAGGCCGGCGACCAAGTCATTACCGGTTACCGCGACCATGGCCACATGTTGGCGATCGGCATGGACGCCAAGGGGGTCCTGGCGGAGTTGACCGGGCGGCGCGGCGGCTATTCCAAGGGCAAGGGCGGCTCGATGCACATGTTCAGCGTCGAGAAGGGATTCTTTGGCGGCCACGGCATTGTCGGCGCGCAGGTTTCGCTCGGTACCGGCATCGCCTTCGCCAATCGCTATCGCGGCAATGACAACGTGTGCCTCGCCTATTTTGGCGACGGCGCCGCCAACCAGGGGCAGGTCTATGAAAGCTTCAACATGGCGGAGCTGTGGAAGCTGCCGGTGGTCTATGTCATCGAGAACAACCGCTACGCCATGGGCACGGCGGTGACGCGCGCGAGCGCGCAGGCCGATTTTTCCAAGCGCGGCGTTTCATTCAACATTCCCGGCGCCAAGGTCGACGGCATGGATGTGCGCGCCGTCATGGCGGCCGGCGACAAGGCGGTGCGCTGGTGCCGGGAGGGCAACGGCCCGTATATTCTCGAAATGATGACCTACCGCTACCGTGGCCACTCGATGTCGGACCCGGCCAAGTACCGTTCGCGCGAGGAGGTCGAGAAGGTGCGCACCGAACACGACCCGATCGAGCAGGTTCGCGCACGGCTGCTGGCGCGGAAAATGGCGAGCGAGGACGAGTTGCGCAAGATCGACGGCGATATTCGCAAAGTCGTCAACGAGGCGGCCGAATTCGCCACCGACAACAAGGAACCCGATCCTTCGGAATTGTGGACCGACGTGGTGCGCTGAAAGGCGGATGATGCCGACGAGCGTGACGTTCATCGCTTATGTGGCGATCGCCGGCGCCGCCGGCTCATGGCTGCTCGGCGCCTATCTTGCCGACCGCGCCTGCGCGCGCATTGGCACGAGGCGCGCGCGCTGGTTGGCGATTGTGTGGTGGCCCGCGATCATCGGCCAGCTCAGGCAGGGCGCGGCCGCCGACGCGGCCAAGGCGAACAAGGTGCTGGTTGCGTTCATGGCCTGCGTGCTGGTCGCGGCGGCGGCCGGCGCGGCGGCGACCAACCTGCATCGTATTGCCAAATGACGCTCGGGTGACAGGCCTGAAATCCCGCCTGATGACCGCCAAGTCGCAGTCATGTACACGTTAGGCAGCCCAATCGAGGAACCGATGCCGATCCCAGTTCTCATGCCCGCCCTATCTCCGACAATGGAAAAGGGCAACCTCGCCAAGTGGCTCAAGAGCGAGGGCGACAAGGTGCGGTCGGGCGACGTCATCGCGGAAATCGAGACCGACAAGGCGACCATGGAGGTTGAGGCCGCGGACGAGGGCACGCTTGGCCGCATCCTGGTTGCCGAGGGTACCGTCGATGTGCCCGTCAATACGCCGATCGCCATGATCCTCGGCGAAGGCGAGGACGCGGCCGCACTTGGCGCGGCGGCTGCCGCGCCGGCGGCGCCCGCCGCCGTAGCGGCGCCGGGCGAACGGGAACGGGTGTCGCCAACGGTGAGTTCGCCGGCGGAGGCGCCGGTCAGCGATACCGTCACCATGGCGGCGCCGGCCGCCACTGCCGCGTCCGCGGAGCCGGAAGTTCCGCCCGGAACCGAAATGCTGACCATGACCATGCGCGAGGCGCTGCGCGACGCCATGGCGGAGGAAATGCGCCGCGACCCGGACGTGTTCGTCATGGGCGAGGAGGTCGCCGAATATCAGGGCGCCTACAAGGTCACCCAGGGCCTGTTGGCGGAATTCGGCGCCGCGCGCGTGATCGACACACCGATCACCGAACACGGCTTTGCCGGGCTCGGCGTCGGCGCGGCGCTTGCCGGGCTCAAGCCCATCGTCGAGTTCATGACCTTCAATTTCGCCATGCAGGCGATCGACCAGATCATCAATTCGGCGGCCAAGACGCTCTACATGTCGGGCGGGCAGATGGGCTGCGCCATCGTGTTCCGCGGGCCCAATGGCGCCGCCGCGCGCGTTGGCGCGCAGCACAGCCAGGATTACTCGTCCTGGTATTCGCACATCCCCGGCCTCACCGTGATCGCGCCCTCGACGGCGGCCGACGCCAAGGGCCTGCTCAAGGCAGCGATCCGAAGTCCCAATCCGGTCGTGTTCCTGGAGAATGAAATTCTCTATGGCCACAGTTTCCCGGTGCCGAGGCTCGACGATTTCGTGTTGCCCATCGGGCGCGCGCGCGTCGCGCGGGCGGGCGATGACGTCACCATCGTTGCCTGGTCGAACGGCATGAGCTACGCGCTCAAGGCGGCGGAGGAATTGGCGTCGGCTGGGATCGCGGCCGAAATCATCGATCTGCGCACGCTGCGCCCGCTCGATACCGACAGCATCGTCGCCTCGGTGATGAAGACAGGCCGCTGCGTCGTCGTCGAGGAGGGCTGGCAGCAATCCGGCGTGGGCGCGGAAATTGCCGCGCGGCTGATCGACCGCGCGTTTGATTATCTCGACGCGCCCGTCATGCGCGTTTCGGGCAAGGACGTGCCGATGCCCTACGCCGCCAATCTCGAAAAACTGGCGCTGCCGTCGGTCGGCGAATTGGTCGCGGCCGCAAAAGCGGTCTGCTACCGGTAGCCGCCATGCCAATCGAAATCAGGATGCCCGCGTTGTCGCCGACCATGGAAACCGGCAACCTCGCCAAATGGCACAAGAAGGTGGGCGACACGGTGCGCCCGGGCGACATCATCGCGGAAATCGAGACCGACAAGGCGACGATGGACTTTGAGGCGGTCGATGCCGGCACCGTCGCCAGGATCGTGGTGGCGCAGGGCAGCGCCGACGTGCCGGTCAATACCGTCATCGCCGTTATCGCGGGCGAGGGCGAGGACGCGGGAGAAATTGCCGCCAGCACGGCGCCCGCACCCGTTGTCGCCGTCTCGCCGTCTGCGCCAGCCAAGCCATCCCCGCCGGCCGTTGCGGTTTCGTCCGCCGCGAGGCCGACACAATCCGCGCCATCTGCGCCGCCGCGCGCCACCGTGCCGGCGAATGGCCGCGCCACACCGCGCCTATTCGCCTCGCCGCTCGCTCGCCGCCTGGCCAAGGCCGCGAATATCGACCTTGCCCGCGTTGCCGGCAGCGGCCCGCATGGCCGCGTCGTCGCGCGCGACGTGGAGATGCTAGGTGGGCAGTCCGCGCCACCGATGGCGAGCGGCGCCAGCTCGGCGCAAGTCATGGCGCTCTATCAGGGCGTGCCCTACGAGGAAGTGCCGCTCGACTCGATGCGGCGCACGATCGCCAAGCGCTTGATCGAGGCGAAGCAGACGATCCCGCATTTCTATCTCACC
>JACQAE010000250.1 GCA_016195095.1 Pseudomonadota bacterium | reverse complement strand
TCGCGCAGGCGCTGGCGGTTCCCCTGCCGGACAATATTTCGTTCACGGCGGGCGCCTGCCTCGGCATACCGGCGATGACCGCGATCCACGCCATCAACGTCGCCGGTGCCGACGCGCAAACGACCCTGCTCATACCCGGTGGTGGCGGCGCCGTCGCGCATTACGCGATCCAATTTGCCAAGGCGCGAAAATCGACCGTCATCACCACGGTTTCATCCGAAGAAAAGGCAAAACTCGCGCGCTCGGCGGGCGCCGACCACATCATCAATTACAAGAGCGAGGACGTCGGCGCGCGCATCGCGGAGCTGACGAACAAGCGCGGCGTCGACGCCGTCCTCGAACTCGATCTGGCCGCGAACGCAAGGCATATCGCCGACAGCCTGCGGCCGCGTGGCCAAATCGTCGTTTATGGTACAGGAGAACCGGACGCGACGATCCCGGCGCAATTCTGCCTCGTCAATGGCGCGCGTTTGCAATTCATCTTTGTCTATGAATTGACCCAGGACGAACGTGAGCGCGCCATTTCCAGGATCATGGATATGCTCGCAGCCAACCGGCTCTTTCACAACGTCGCGATGACTGCCCCGTTAGGCGACATTGTCGCCGCGCACGACGCGGTCGAAAACGGCACGGCGAATGGCAATGTGGTTTTGACGTTGGGCTAACGTCGGCCGAGTGGCCCGACCCCGACATTTCAATCACAAATTTCGGGGCAAGTCGGTCCACTCATGTGTTGACTCCGTGGGGCGAGATATCCGAACGGATGCAAACGGGACGTATCGGACTTTACTTGATGGCGGCCAATTGTCCGTCGCAGGCTTTCTCGAACTTGGCGCGACATGAATTGTACAATGGCGGGCATGGTCGCGCGGCAGCCATCGCCGCATCCGCGGATTTCAGCCGCGCCCCGGCTTCGATCGAACTTGCGTCATATGTGCGGATCGCGTCCTCGCGGCTGAGGCCGCGGTCGGCGACAAGAAACCGTTCCGCCCCTACGAAAAACGCCGTCGCGGTACGCCGCGCCGTCTCGGCTTGCTCGGTCAGCAACGCATCCGCCTTGCGGTCCGGCTTGATCACGCGCGCTCGGATCGCGCCGTCGGTGTAGAATCTTGCCAACTTGAAAATGATCCCGCCACATTGCCCGAGCGCCATCCAGTACGGCCGGTTGTTAAACGGGCTCGCGGTCTCCTTGACGACGCGATCGCGTTTATCGGCGGGGGCGGCGGCCGGATGCGCCGGCGCCTTGTCGCGCCCGCGCCGGCTTGCCGCGTCGGCCGCGGTCGCGGTCGCAACAAGGGCAAGGACGAAAATCAATCCGGCGATTGGCGCAAGATGTTTTTGCATCCGTTAGCCGTGGGTTTGCGGCGCTCCCCGAGATGAAGGGCGGCACGCGGGCGGTACGAAATCCGTCGCCAATTGCAGGCGCAAAGTACAGGCGCTAAGCGACCAGGCCATGTTACAGCCGCCGTGTCGAACTGTCAGCCTACGGGTACTGCCGCGTCTTGACGAGGTCGGTCGATTGCCTGAACTGGGCACCACCCACCTTCTTGGGTTCGGCAAGCGGGCAATCCTCTCAGCGCGTCATCGCGCCGCCTGGCCGCGAGTACCGGGGCATGAACCCGAAAAGTGGGAACTGATTTCGCGACAAGATCCCGCTTTAGCGATCGGGGCCGGCAACGCCTGGCGCCTCTGACAGAACGACTGGGTCGCTGAGCGCCGAATCAATGATCCTGCGGCATTCGCCAAGCTCGTCGATCACCTTGCGCAATTGGCGCAGCACGTCGCGCGACAGTCCGCTTCGAGGCGCGCTGACCGACGCGGCCGGCGCCACTACCCTGGCGCGCGGTTCGACCACCGCATGTGCGGCCGAAGCGCCTGCCGCATCGGCACGCTCAACTGTGTCCTCGGTTGGCTCGTTTTCCTCCTGACGCCACACGGCCTGGACGAAGCGCGGTCCCTGCTCCTTGAGAATACGCTGGACGCCGCGGATGGTGTAGCCCTCGCCGTATAGCAGGCGATGGATGCCGCGCAGGAGGTCAACGTCGTCCGGCCGGTAATAGCGGCGTCCGCCGCCGCGTTTCATCGGGCGGATCTGCGCGAACCTGCTTTCCCAAAAGCGCAGCACATGCTGGGGAACCGCGAGGTCGTCGGCGACCTCGCTAATGGTTCGAAAGGCGTCGGGTGCCTTGTCCAAAGCCGCCTCGCCACTATCTGCGCATGCAATGCCTAGATCACGATGATCCGGACCGAGTCGATCCGGACCATCGTTATCGATTCCTATGGCTTAGAGCGTGATGTCGTCCGAAAACCGCTGCGCACTTTTCGGCACCATGCTCTAGGTCGCAGCGCCGCCGTTCGGCGAATTGATACGCTGCTTGAGAATAGCCGACGGCTTGAAAACCATCACGCGGCGCGGCGAAATCGGAACTTCCCGGCCGGTCTTGGGATTGCGCCCAATCCGCCGCCCCTTCTTGCGAACGACGAAGGAGCCGAACGACGACAGTTTTACCGTCTCGCCCCGCTCCAGGCTGTCGGTAATCTCCTTGAGCACCAGTTCGACCAGCGCCGAAGATTCCGTGCGCGACAAACCGACCTTCTGGTAAACCGCCTCACACAGGTCTACGCGCGTTACCGTTTTCCCCTTCATCGCCCCGGCCCCAATTGTGGCGATTCAACTTATCTCTCTGAATTATAAACGATATCGGCTTGCGTAACGCGGGTCAACCGAAACGACGCGGGATTGTGGCCGCCATCACCAACGCAATAGCGTCGCACCCCAGGTGAACCCCCCACCCATCGCCTCGAGCAATATCAGGTCGCCGCGCTTGATACGCCCGTCCGCGACGGCGGCATCGAGCGCAAGTGGGATCGACGCCGCCGAAGTATTTCCATGTCGATCGACCGTGATCACGACTTTATCCGGCGCAATTCCCAACTTGACCGCGCTGGCGTCGATGATGCGCTTATTGGCCTGGTGGGGAACAAACCATTGGATATCTTGCGCGCTATAGCCAGTCATCCGAAATACGTCTTCGATGACGTCGGTTATCATTCCCACGGCGTGCCGAAAGACCTCGCGCCCCTCCATGCGCAAGTGTCCGACGGTACCCGTCGAAGACGGTCCGCCATCCACATAGAGCTTATGCTGGTAGCGCCCGTCCGAGCGTAACCGCGTCGCCAGGACGCCCCGCTCCGTGTCGGCCGCGCCGAGATCCTGGGCTTCGAGCACGACCGCGCCCGCGCCATCGCCAAACAGCACGCAGGTCGAGCGGTCGTCCCAGTCCAAAATACGCGAAAACGTCTCCGCCCCGATGACCAGCGCACGTTTTCCGCCGCCAGCCTTGAGCAGGGCGTCGGCCGTCGCGATCGCGAAAACGAAGCCGGAACAGACCGCTTGCACGTCGAAAGCGGCGCCGTGGGTGATGCCAAGTCCCGCTTGCACGGCGACGGCGGTCGCCGGAAACGTATAATCAGGCGTCGACGTCGCAAGCAAAATCAGTTGGATATCGGCCGTATCAACGCCGGCATTGGCCAACGCGGCGCGCGCGGCCATGAGCGCGAGATGCGACGTCATTTCGCCTTCGGCGGCGATGCGTCGCTCGCGGATGCCGGTGCGCTGAAAGATCCATTCGTCGGAAGTATCGACGCGTTTGGCCAAATCGGCATTGCTGAGCACACGGCTCGGCAGGTAGCTCCCGCTGCCCAAGACAACCGATCGCGTCAACGTCACGAGGCCGCTCTCCCAACGTGTCCGGCCGAGACGTCCTCACGTCGGTGGTCGCTGAGCATTTCGCTGATCTTCGCGAGCAGCTCATAGCGCACGATGTCGTAGCCGATATCGATCGCCGCCGCGAATCCTTCCGCGTCGGTCCCGCCATGGCTCTTGATTACCACGCCATTGAGCCCGAGAAACACCCCGCCATTCGATTTGCGCGGATCCATTTTTTCACGCATCGCCCTGAATGCGTTGCGCGCCAAAAGATAACCCAGCCGCGCCGACCATGTGCGATTCATCGCGCTCTTGAGGATTTCACCGAATTGGCGCGCCGTCCCCTCGGCGGTCTTAAGCGCGATATTTCCAGAAAACCCCTCGGTCACCACGACATCGACGGTGCCACGGCCAATATCATTGCCTTCGACAAACCCGGCATATTCCATCTTCGGAAAATTTCCCGTTCGCAGAATTCGCCCGGCCTCGCGTACATCCTCAAGACCCTTGATTTCCTCGACGCCGATATTGAGCAGCCCGACGCTCGGCCGTTCAAGATCGAACAGCACGCGCGCCATCGCACTGCCCATGACCGCCATATCCACGAGATAATTTGCGTCGGCTCCAATCGACGCGCCGAGGTCGAGCACGATCGATTCGCCACGCAGCGTCGGCCACAATCCCGCGATCGCCGGGCGCTCAATTCCCGCCATGGTCTTGAGATGAAACCTTGCCATCGCCATCAACGCGCCGGTATTGCCAGCTGAAACAACGACATCCGCCTCCCCGCGCTTGACCGCGTCGATCGCCAGCCACATCGAAGACTTCCAGCGCCCATGGCGCAAAGCCTGGCTCGGCTTGTCTTCCATCCGCACGGCGACGTCGGTATGCACGATCCGCGACCGGTGCCCGATTTCGGCGTAACCGGCCGTCTGCGCCTCGATCGCGATGCGGTCGCCGACGAGGATGAATTCGATGTCGGGATGGCGCGCCAGCGCCGCCGCAGCGCCTGGAATAACCACCGACGCGCCATGGTCCCCCCCCATGACGTCTAGCGCTATTCGGACTTTTTGCGGCATCAGAGGCTTTCGCGGCGATTCGGGCTAAAAGCGGTGAATTTGGAGGTCCTGCAATCACTGCGACAGGCGCGTTGCGGAACCGTTAAATCCGAAACCACGCTCGATTCATAAAGTTGCCCATGTCGCGTGCACGAGGAAGGCCGCTCCAGAGCGGGTCGATGACGCAAGCGGACTTTCAATCCGCGACCTGGGACGGCGAACCGTCCCGGCACGATGACCGGTTGCGTGGCGCGCGACAATAGCGTGGCGTAAGCCGTACACAATGATCAATTCGCCATTTCGCGGTATTTTTTTACCTTTTTAACGGGTCGGATTTTAGTCGTGCGAGCACGGCAAATGGGCCTTCGGCAGCACTTGCGGGCGCGCGGAACGCAAACTCGGCATTTGGCTTGCGCGGATAGGGTTCAATGCCGATCAGAAGAAATTCCGTAGCGATAGCGCCAAGA
The DNA here is from genome assembly GCA_016195095.1 of Pseudomonadota bacterium. GTDB lineage: Bacteria > Pseudomonadota > Alphaproteobacteria > Rhizobiales > Xanthobacteraceae > JACQAE01. The sequence continues at coordinate 9,887 of JACQAE010000250.1, read as the reverse complement.
TCCACCGCGCCATCGGCCAGCGCCATGGGCGGTTCTTCAGCGCCGAGGCCGCCATCCAGGTCGGGCAGGCGAGCGCCTGGCACGGCGGCCGGCAGCACGCGAATGCAGCGCAAGTCAACATCCTCCAGGACCTCGCTGATAATCGGCTCGAGCGTGACCACGCACGTCTGGCCAATGCTGGCAAAAACACGGCCCCTGACCCGCAGCCCGTCGGCCGCGTCCGGCTCCAGTTCAAAATGCGCCTCGAATCGATCAACCGCGCGCAATCCGGCAAATTGCGCGGTCGCGGCGCGAACCGCTTCATCGGCGATGAGATCAATCGCTCTCCCCGTGCCAGGCACCTCGTCGATGCGCACAGGAAAACTCCAAGGTTGATTGCGATCACCCATGATGGTCCTCCTCATTGCGGAGTTGGCGTATCCCCGACTACGAAACCGCCGCCGGATCGAGGAAATCGAGATTGGCGCCCGCGAAAGCGTCGGCAACAGTCGCGGCGAACCGAGCGTCCAGAGCAAGGACATAGCGCGCCAGCCGATCCGCTTGTGGCCGGCGCGCCGCATCGCCGGAAAATACATTGCGAACCAAAGCGTCGGCAAGCAATGCGGTGTCGCCGCCCGACAGCGCGCGCTCACAGGCCTCGGCACGCCCGAAATACGCTTCCGCCATCCGGCGCACGCGGCTCGGAATGGCCAGATCGCCAACACCAAGTTCGCGAAGATTGGCCTCCATGTCCCCGCAGAACCGATCGAACAGTTTCTGGCCGATTTCGCGAAGACCATCGCCTTGGCCCTGGAGCCGCCGCAGCACAAGGCCCAGATGCAGGGCAATCAACTCGAACCGCCCCTCCGGCGTGTCGGGCACGCGGTAGTCGAGGTAGAAGACCGGCTGGCGGGCCTGCGCCACGATGGCGCCATAGAGCGCGTGGATGGTTGGCCGGCGCCGACGGCGGCTCCAGAAGGCGGGGTATGACATGGCGGTACGCGTGCTGCCGTTAGTGTCCCGTGCATTGCAACTGAATCAAATTTCGGCCTTAATTTTTTGTTCGAGCATGATTTTTTCCCAATTTTCGGTTCCGATTTTTGGCATCACGCTTGGGTCGGAGATTGCAATCGGCGTTGCTGCGCGGTAGGTCAACATTGATGATTGCATTGGGGAAAGGCCGGCGCTTGATCCCGACGGTGCGACGGCGGATGTTGCGATCGCCCAGGATTGCGGGGGTGCTTTCGCTTGCCCTCCTTCTTGGCGGGTGCCTGACCCAGGAGTTCCAGCGCGGCTATGTTCTGCCGGAAGGCGCACTTGAACAAATTCCCTTGGGTGCGTCGCAGGAACAGGTGCTGATCGTTTTGGGTACGCCCTCGACGGTGGCCACGGTCAGCGGCGAGGTCTTTTACTACATTTCGCAGCGCACCGAGAAGACGTCGTTCATGCCGCAGAAGGAAGTCGACCGCCGCGTCGTCGCCGTCTATTACGACAAGGATCGCAAGGTCGAGCGGCTGGCAGATTACGGCATCAAGGACGGCAAGGTATTCGATTACGTGAGCCGCACCACGGCGACCGGTGGAAACGAGGCCAATTACCTGTCCTATCTGCTCAGGATCGTCGGCGCCGGCGGCAAGATATAACCCCACAAGCGAAATGACCTCCAACGCGAGCGCGACGCCAGCAATTCTGCCCGGCGCGCCAACGGCCAGCCTATTTTGGTCGCCTTGGACGCCAGAGCATCATCCGGCGAAGTGGGAAGCGGATCGCGGCGGAAAATGCGACAATGTCAAACAAAGTAGGGCGCTTTCCGATTCAGTTGAAACGCAAAGCGCCCTAATGCGCGAGGAACGCAAGCAACAAGAGCGCCACGATATTGGTGATTTTGATCATGGGGTTCACGGCCGGTCCCGCGGTGTCCTTATAGGGGTCGCCGACCGTGTCGCCGGTCACCGCCGCCTTGTGTGCCTCGGACCCCTTGCCGCCATAATGCCCGTCCTCGATGTATTTCTTGGCGTTGTCCCAGGCGCCACCGCCCGAGGTCATCGAAATGGCGACAAAGAGACCGGTGACGATCACACCCAACAACATCGCGCCGACCGCCGAAAAGCCGGCTGATTTGCCCGCCGCGCCACCGCCCGCGATAATGTAAATCGCGAAATAGACAAAGAGCGGAGAAAGCACGGGCAATAGCGACGGGATGATCATCTCCTTTATGGCGGCGCGCGTCAGCATGTCCACGGCACGGCCATAATCTGGCTTGTCCTTGCCCAGCATGATGCCGGGCTTCTCGCGGAACTGCCGGCGCACTTCCTCGACAATGGAGGCCGCCGCGCGGCCGACCGCCGTCATGCCCATGGCGCCAAAAAGGTATGGCAACAAACCGCCAAACAGCAGGCCGACGACGACATACGGATTGCTCAGCGAAAAATCGAGAACGACGCCCTGGAAGTATTTATACGTGCCGGCATTGGCGATGAAAAACTTGAGGTCCTCGTTATACGCCGCGAACAGTACCAACGCGCCAAGACCGGCCGAGCCGATCGCATAGCCCTTGGTGACCGCCTTGGTCGTATTGCCGACCGCATCGAGCGCGTCCGTCGACTTGCGCACGTCTTTCGGCAGGCCCGACATTTCCGCGATGCCGCCGGCATTGTCGGTAACCGGGCCGAAGGCGTCGAGCGCGACCACCATGCCGGCAAGCGCCAGCATTGTCGTCACCGCGATGGCTATTCCGAACAGCCCAGCAAGTCCGTGGGTAATCAGTATGCCCGCAATGATGACGATCGTCGGCATGGCGGTGGATTCAAGCGACACCGCCAGGCCCTGGATGATGTTGGTTCCATGCCCGGTCACCGAGGCGGCGGCGATTGATTTCACCGGGCGGAAATCCGTGCCGGTGTAATATTCGGTGATCCACACGATCAGTCCGGTCACCGCGAGCCCGACGATCCCGCAGTAGAACAGCGACAGGCCGCTATAGGCGACGCCCGGCAGCGGTCCAAAGCCGATCATGTAATGCGTCACGCCGGCAACCCCGGCGAGCGATAGAATGCCGGTGACGACAAGGCCCTTGTACAAGGCCCCCATGATCGAGGGATTCTCGCCGGCGGACAGCTTGACGAAGAATGTACCGATGATCGAGGTCATGATGCACACGCCGCCAATCGCCAGCGGCAGCGTCATCATCGCCAGAAGCAGCGGCGTGTTGGCGAAGAATATCGCCGCCAGCACCATGGTGGCCACCGTCGTCACCGCGTAGGTCTCGAACAGATCCGCCGCCATGCCGGCGCAGTCACCGACATTGTCGCCGACATTGTCGGCGATGGTCGCTGGATTGCGTGGATCGTCCTCGGGGATCCCGGCCTCAACCTTGCCGACAAGATCGCCGCCGACATCGGCTCCCTTGGTGAAAATTCCGCCGCCGAGACGCGCGAAGATGGAGATCAGCGATGCGCCAAACCCAAGCGCGACCATGGAGTCGATCACGACACGGGCATTGGCGGCGAATTTCATCGTGCCGACGAGAAAGCCGAAATAGAGCGTGACACCGAGCAGCGCCAGGCCGGCGACCAACATGCCGGTGATTGCCCCCGCCTTGAATGCAAGTTCAAGCCCGCCGGCGAGCGATCCGATCGCCGCCTGCGCGGTGCGCACATTGGCGCGCACGGAAACATTCATCCCGATGAAGCCGGCCGCACCCGAAAGGATCGCGCCAATCGCGAACCCGATCCCGACCAGCCAACCGAGGAAATAACCGACAATGAGAAAGATCGCCACGCCGACAATGCCGATCGTCGTATATTGGCGCTTGAGGTAGGCTTGCGCCCCCTCGGCCACGGCGGCGGAAATTTCCTGCATCTTGGCGCTGCCGGCGTCCGATCGCATCACCGACATTGTCGCCCAAATGGCGTAGACGATCGAAAGCGCACCACACAGGACGATGAGCCATAAAGCTGTCATGAAATTGACCCCGCATTTTTCTCAGTCGAAAAGCGGCAGGCCCCCCACCGCATCAGCGCCGACCAATGACGGAGGGCGATTAACGCTCCGCCCGGCATGGAAAGTGGCGCGGGTATAGCCAGAAAGGCGTTGTCAGTGCAATGGCGCTGTCGCGCCATAGTCTTTATCCCCCGCCTGCCAGGCCACCTCTGGCCGCGCCGCCGCAGGCCGCCAGCGCCGCACCAGCGCCAACGCGGCAAGCAGCACAAGCGCGACAAGGACGAAGGGAAAGACAACTTCATTGACCATCGTCCAACCATAGCGCGCAAGTAACTGGCCGGAGGAAAACGATCCGACCGCCATGGCGCCGAAAATGAAAAAGTCGTTGACCGACTGCACTTTGTTGCGTTCCTCGGGAAGGTGGCAGTCAGTCACCATGGCGGTCGCGCCGACAAAAGAAAAGTTCCAGCCAATTCCGAGCAGGACGAGCGCGCTCCAGAAATGCCAGATCGTAAGCCCGGACAGCCCAACCACCGCGCTGGCGCCGATGATTGAGAGGCCAAGTCCGACGATACGGAAGGTGCCATATCGGGCGATCAGCGAGCCGGTGAAAAAGCTCGGCGCGTACATCGCCATGACGTGCCATTGTAGTCCAAGCGTCGCGTCGGTGATGGAATGATTGCAGGCGACCATGGCGACCGGCGCGGAGGTCATGACAAAATTCATCATTGAATAGCTGGCGATACCGCAGACAATGGCAACCAAGAACTTCGGTTGGCGCAGGATGATCGTCAGCGCACGCCCGCGCGGCAATGGCTCGCGCACGGCGGGCGGGCGCGGAAATTTCACCAAGGTGAGAACCACGGCCGCCACCAGCGCCACGACGGCCTGTGCCAGATAGCTCGCCGCGAACATGTAGGGTTGCCACATGTCCTTGGTCAAAATGACCAATTGCGGTCCAAACACGCCGGCGAGGACGCCGCCGGCGAGCACCCAGGATATGGCCCTGGGTTTGAAAGCGGGGCTCGCCGTATCGGCTGCGGCAAAGCGATAGGATTGATGCCCGGCGGCATAGAAACCGCCGAAGGTGCTGCCGGCGCAAAGCAGCACGAATGAACCTTTGAGGACGGCGAGCGCGCAGAGGAGGCCAGCAATCATTCCGCAAAAGGCGCCGGCCTCGAAGGCCACCAAGCGGCCAAACCGCTTTGCCAGCACGCCGATCGGCAGGGTTGCAACCCAGACGCCGACGACGAAAGTGGAAATCGGCAGCGTCGCAAGCGATTTGTCGCCCGCCAGCACGCTCCCGACAATGCCGGCCGTGCCGACGATGACGGTGTTGTTGGCGCCGGCCAGCGCCTGGCAGAGAGCAAGGATGGTGGCATTGCGCCGCGCCAGCCGATCGCCATCTGCCGCGCTGCAACTCGTTTCAGCCGTCGCCGGCATTGGCAGTCTCCACGATCGGCCCGCCGCAGCAGGAGCGCTCTTTTAGGGGAGCCTGGCGGAGACGGCTACCGCCGTCTCCGCAGGTCAGTATTGCGTTGCTCCGGCGCGACCCGCGCGCGGTAAATGCAACGCCAACCGTGGACGCGAAGTCGGAGCCGATGCCATCCGTAGGCAAGATCGCCGATCAGCCTAGAAATGGCTAAATGACGGATTCTCGAACGCGATCAGCTCGCCGCGCGAGTCGCGAATGCGCGCCTCGCCCGGCCCTGCCACCATTACGCCGATTTCGGTCAACGCCACGCCCTTGTCCGCCACCGCGCGCGCAAATCCCGCAAATTGCGTGGGCGCAACGGTGGCGAGGACTTCATAATCATCGCCGCCGCACAGAACCCGGTTGATCAATTCGGCATCCCCCGCAAGCGCCGCACGAACCGCCGCCGACAGCGGTACGCGCGCGACGTCGATTTCAGCGTCCAACGCGCACGCACGACAGAGCTTGGCCACGTCTCCGGCGAGCCCATCGGAGATATCCATGGCGGCGGAGGCATGTGTGCGAACGATTTCGGCGATCGCGTTGCGCGGCTGTGGCAGGAGATAGCGCGTATGCAACTCGCGGCACGCATGATCGTCGATGTTCCATCGCCGCGCGGCGAGGCTGTCGCGGCGGAGCAATAGGCCAAGCGCCGCGTCGCCGATCGTGCCGGTGACGACGACGCGGTCGCCGGCGCGTGCGCCATCGCGTCGCACCATGGTGCCACATGGCAGCGTGCCGACCGCACTCATCGACACGCTCAGCGGTCCCGGCGTGCGATCAGTATCGCCACCGAGCAGCGGGCATGCGAAAAGACGCGCGTCCTCCCCGAGCCCACGGGAAAAATCGGCCAGCCATTGGTCGGTGACCGCCGGCGTGAGCGCGAGCGCCATGAGAAAGCCAAGCGGCGCCGCCCCTTTCGCCGCCAGATCGGAGAGGTTCATCCGCAGCGCCTTCTTGGCGATAAGGTCGGCGGGGTCGTCGGGGAAAAAATGCACCCCAGCGATGACGCCGTCGCTGGTGAGCACAAGATCGCAGCCCGCCGGCGGCGCGATCGCGGCGGCGTCGTCGCGCAGGCCGAAAGCGCCCGGATGCGTCGCCAACGGGGCGAAATGCCGCGCGATCAAGCGCTCCTCCGCCGACAATGTGCCTGATTGCTTCCGCTGCATGAAAATGCCGCCTCGATGACGCGCCGGGAAACCCATGATAGCCTCGCGCGCCAGCGAAGGAAGAAAAAGCCGTGGGCCATATGCAACCATTCAGCCTCTATTCTCCGGCCATCGACGCCGACCCGTTCCCCTACTATGAGGCGCTGCGCGAGAACTATCCCTGCTACTGGTGCGAGGATGCCGGCATCTGGATCCTCTCGCGCTACCAGGACGTGTTCGACGCGGCGCAGGACTGGGCGACTTATTCGTCGGCGCAGGGTAATATGATCGACGAATTGCCCGGCCGCGCTGGCGGCACGCTCGGAACCACCGATCCGCCGCGCCATGACCGCCTGCGCGCCTTGGCGCAATCGGCGTTCATGCGCAAGACCATCGCCCACCTGTTTCCGCTGACGCTCGACATCGCCAATCGCTGCCTGGAGCGATTATGCACGCAGGCGGAATTCGATTTCGTCGAGGACTATTCCAGCCAGATCACCGTCGGCTTGCTGTTCAAGGCAATGGGCCTGCCACCGCGCGACCATTCCGACATCCGCCGCAAGGTTATCCTGGCCGTCTCCACCGACAAGTCAGCCAAGGGCCGCACGCCCGAGCACCTCGCCGCGTTCAAGGATCTGGCGGATTTCATTTCCGCCGAGGTAACGGCGCGCCGCGAGAAGCCCACCGATGATCTCATCACCCTCCTCGCGCAGGCCGAAATTGACGGCGACCGGCTGACCGAGCGCGAGGTCGTGCTGACGTCGGCGACATTCGTGATGGCGGGCGTCGAATCGCTGTCGAGCTTCATGTCCATGTTTGCGCTCAACCTGCACGATTACCCCCAGGCGCGCCGCCGCGTCGTCGCCGACCCCGACCTGTGCCCCATGGCAATTGAGGAATCGCTGCGCTTCAATACGTCGGCGCAGCGCTTCAAGCGCGTCGCGACGCGCGACGTCGATCTGCACGGAAAAACCATTCGCGCCGGCGACACCGTGGCGCTTGCCTTCGGTTCCGCCAATCGCGACGGGCGCAAGTTCCCCAATCCCGACGTCTATGACATCGACAGGCGTCCGCAAGGCCATCTCGGCTTCGGCGCCGGCAAGCATTTCTGCCTCGGTAGCCAGATGGCGCGCGAGATTACCGATATCGCGATGCGGCGATTTCTCGCGCGCATCCCCGACTTTCGCCTTGCCGTCGAGCGCCTGACCTGGAATTCGTCGTCGAACTTTCGCAGCCCCGTCGCCCTGCCTTTTATTCGCGAATAGTCGCGAATTCGCGGCAACTCAAGTCTCGCCGAACTCGGCCGCACGAATGCCGCGCGCAAGATGGTCGAGGACGGCATTGACCATGCCGGTCTCCTCCCGATCGATGAATGCGTTGGCGACATCGACATATTCGGAAATGACAACGCGGGCGGGCACGTCGATCTTGCGGTCGAGCTCAAAGGCGCCGGCGCGCAAAACGGCACGCATCAGGGCTTCCACCCGCTTGAGCGGCCAGCCCGAGGCCAGCGCCTGATCGATCATCGGGTCGAGGCGGCGCTGCGAATCGACAAAGCCGGTCACGATTTCCCTGAAATAGGCGGCCTCCGCCTCATGGTATTGCTCGCCCTCGACCTCGTGGCCGATCCAATGCCGTTCATACTCGGCGAGGACCGCGTGCACACCCGTCGCCGCGATGTCCATCTGGTAGAGCGCCTGGACGGCGGCCAGCCGCGCCGCGCTACGGCGGCGGTTGCGTTGCGATCCGCCCGTGGGCGGCCGCGCGTTCATCGACGCGCCCGCTTGCGCGGCGCGTGGCTGCGAGCGAGGGAAACGAGCGTGAGCGTCGCCTCGGCGGCGCCTCCGCCCTTGTCGGCCTGCCCGGTGGCCGCGCGCGCCAGGGCCTGCGCCTCGGTGTCCACTGTCAGGATGCCATTGCCGACGGGCAGGCGCCGCGACACGCCGATATCCATCAACGCGCGCGCGGATTCGCCAGCCACGATATCGTAATGGCTGGTTTCACCGCGAATGACGCAGCCAAGCGCAACCACGCCGGCATAGGGCCTGCGCCGCGCGATCGCGGCATCGAGCGCGATAACGATGGCGGCGGGTATCTCCAGGGCACCGGGGACCGAAACGACATCCCAGGCAACCTTGGCCCGGTCGAGCACGCGGCCGGCCCCGGCCAGCAACTGGTCGGCGATGTCATCGTAATAGCGTGCCTCCACGACGAGAACGCGTGCGCCCGCGAGAACGATATCGTCCTTTATTGCCGACCGTCGCGGGATTGCCATCACCTGCCTCTTTGCGCCGCACCGTGAGTAGCAAGCGGCGGCGTCGCAAACAAGGCGGCGCTGGCGGTTCCGCCTTGTCAGCGCGCGGATGGCGGGAATTCCAGAAGGCGCGCGGCGTAGCGCGCCATCGTGTCGATCTCCAGATTGAGGCGATCGCCGGCGCGCGCCGCGCCCATGGTCGTGACCGCGAGCGTGTGCGGGATAATCAGGACGGAAAATTCCGCGCCGCCGACGTCGTTTACCGTCAGCGACACGCCGTCGAGCGCGACCGAACCCTTGGGCGCGATGAAGCGTGCCAACGCCGCGGGGGCGCGCAGGCGGATGTCCGCCATTTCCGCGACATCCGCGCGCCCAACCACCTCGGCGATGCCGTCGATATGGCCACTGACGAAATGGCCGCCCAGCTCGTCGCCGACCTTGAGCGAACGCTCCAGATTAATTCGCGACGCATGGCTCCAAGTTCCAGCGCTGGTTACCCGCAGCGTCTCGGCGGCGGCTTCGACCGCGAACCAGCCGCGCCCGCCCGCGCTGCCCGTCGCCACGACGGTCAGGCAAATGCCGGAACAGGCGATCGACGCGCCCAGCGCGATGCTCTCGGGATCGAACCGCGACGCGATTTTCAACCGCACGAGCCCCTGCGCGCGCGGCTCCACGGCGATGACCTCGCCCATGTCGGAGACAATTCCTGTGAACATGCCGCAACCCACGGTCAATGACGCGCCGCCGTCGGTATCACATCCGCTCGAAAATCTCGACCTGGTCCTCGCCAAGAACGCAAGTCGCGCGCCGGCGCATGCGTGGCGCGCAGAGGAAATCGTCGAGCCGCGACGCGACGCCTGGGCGCATGGCGACCAGCGCGTCGATCCCGGCCTCGCCAATCCGCATGGGCGCGCGCATGACGACGCATTCGTCGACCAGGTCGGCCGCGAGGAACGTGGTGGCGATGTGTGGGCCGCCTTCGATCATCAATCGGGTAATGCCGCGGTCCGCGATCGCGTGCAATACGGCACGCGGATCAAGCCCGCCGGCGCCCCCGCCAACCCGGAACACATGCGCGCCAGCCTCGCGC
>JACQAE010000249.1 GCA_016195095.1 Pseudomonadota bacterium | reverse complement strand
GGGCTCGGAAGGCTGCGTCATATCGTTGCGGCGGCAATGGGTCACCTTTGGTTGCGCCCGCCATTCCGCTACGCTGGTGGAGAATTAGCCGCGCGCGTCGCGCTGGGAAGGGCCTAGGCTAACGCCACGCTCCTTGGAGGCTGACGCCGACCGGTCGCCATAACGATCCGACAATCAAAAACGGGCCGGCGAATACCCGCTGCAACGCCAGTTTATTTCTTGGCGCACGAAGCACGCGGCGCACGCGGCGCGGTTGAATCGATCAGAAGGAGATTCGCACATGCAGGCAGAAAAACGCCGACATACATGGAAGTCCGCCGTGATCGAGTCAGGCGCAATTGGCTGGGTTGGCCTTGGCGCGCTTGTCGTGGCGATCTTGGTATTCGCTCTGAACTCCACCGGCAGCAACACCAACATGGCCGACAATAAGCCCGCGGCCACGCAGACAACGCGGTAAGCGGGAGTTTTGACGCCGTTCTCGGCAGCCGCCGCGACGCAGGTTTCGGCGCGATCGCGCAAGGGCGAGTTCGCCGTATTGCCGTATAGCCGTATTGCCTGATTGGCGGCACGCGGCCATGCCGGTCCGCAAATTGTTTCACGTGAAACAGCGGCGCGCTATCGGCCAACTGCTTTTTTGACCGGCAATGCAGGGTTCGCTATGAAAGCGCCCTGCGGGTCGGACCATGCCAAGCTTCGACGAATCATTCGACGTCATCGTCATCGGCGGCGGCCATGCCGGCTGCGAAGCCGCGGCCGCGGCCGCGCGCATGGGCGCGCGGACGGCGTTGATAACCCACCGCATCGACACCATCGGGGCGATGTCCTGCAATCCGGCGATTGGCGGCCTCGGCAAGGGCCATCTCGTGCGTGAGATCGACGCGCTCGACGGCATCATGGGGCGCGCCGCCGACCGCGGCGGCATCCAGTTCCGCGTCCTCAACCGGCGTAAAGGTCCGGCCGTGCATGGGCCGCGGGCACAGGCCGATCGCAAGCTTTACGCGCGCGCGGTGCGTCATGCCGTCGATGCGACCGGCGGGCTTTGCGTCATTGCCGGCGAAGTCGAGGATCTCCTCGTCAGCGGGCGCCAGGTCGCCAGCGTGCGGCTTGCCGATGGGCGGGAGTTTGGCGCCGGCGCCGCGGTGCTGACGACCGGTACGTTCCTGCGCGGGCTTATTCATATCGGCGACGTGCGCACGCCGGCGGGCAGGGCCGGGGAGGCGCCGGCGGTCGGCCTTGCGCATACGCTGGAGCGGCACGGGTTCGCTTTGGGACGGCTCAAGACCGGAACGCCGCCGCGTCTCGACGGCCGCACCATCGATTGGGCCGGCCTGGAAATGCAGCCCGGCGACGAGCCGCCGCAGCCGTTCTGCGTCCTCACCGAGCGCATCGAGAACGCGCAGGTGCAATGCGCCATCACGCGCACGAGCGCGGCGACGCACGCGATCGTGCGCGCCAACGTGCATCGCTCGCCCATGTATTCCGGCCAGATCGTGAGCCGCGGGCCGCGCTACTGTCCCTCGATCGAGGACAAGATCGTGCGCTTTGGCGACCGCGACGGGCACCAGATCTTTCTTGAGCCTGAAGGGCTCGACGACGACACCGTCTATCCCAACGGCATTTCGACCTCGTTGCCGCAGGAGGTCCAGGCGGCGTTGATCGCTTCCATTCCAGGGTTGCAAAAAGCCCGCATCCTGCGGCCCGGATACGCCATCGAATACGACCATGTCGATCCGCGCGAACTGCATCCAACGCTGGAAACGCGGCGCTTGCGCGGGTTGTACCTGGCCGGCCAGATCAACGGCACCACGGGCTATGAGGAGGCGGCGGCGCAGGGCCTTGTGGCAGGGCTCAATGCCGCGTCGCGCGCCGGCCAAGGCGGCGATATCGTGTTCGATCGCGCGGAGGCTTATCTAGGGGTGATGATCGACGACCTGGTCACACGCGGGGTGACGGAGCCCTACCGCATGTTCACCTCGCGGGCGGAGTATCGCCTGACCTTGCGCGCGGACAATGCCGACCAGCGGCTCACCGACCGCGGCATAGCGCTCGGCTGCGTCGGCGCCGAGCGGGCCGGCCGGCACGCCACCAAGATGGCCGCGCTCACGGCCGCGCGCGAGTTGGCGAAATCCGCCACGATCACGCCCAACGAAGCCATGGCCCATGGTTTAACGCTCAATTGCGACGGCCAGCGGCGCAGCATCTTCGACCTCCTGTCCTATCCGCAATTGAACATCGCGGCGCTGGCGCCGATCTGGCCGGCGCTGCGCGATCTCGCGCCGCCGGTCGCCGCGCAACTGGAAATCGACGCCAAATACGCGGTCTATCTCGACCGGCAGGCGGCCGATGTCGCGCTTTACCGGCGCGACGAAAGCATCCTCCTCGGCGAGGATTTCGACTACGCCGCGCTGGCGGGAATTTCCAACGAGGTGCGCCAAAAGCTGCAAACCACGCGTCCGCGCACCATCGGCCAGGCGGCGCGCATCGATGGCATGACGCCGGCGGCGCTGACGCTCCTGGCCGTGCATGTGCGCCGCAACGGCCGCGCGCGCAAATCCGTCTCGCAATGAAGTCCGCCACGACCCAATCCGCGCCTACCGCCGCCCTCCTTGCCGCCGATCGCCAGGCCGCGCTGGCGCTCACGCCTGTTTCACGTGAAACACTCGAGCGGCTCGACCGCTTTGTCGCGCTTCTGTACGAATGGCAGGCGCGCATGAACCTGGTGGCGGCGTCCACCTTACCGACGATCTGGACCCGCCACGTCGCCGATTCGTTGCAGCTTGTGGATCTCGCCCCACAGGCTCGAATATGGGCAGACATCGGCTCTGGAGCGGGCTTTCCGGGCCTGATGATCGCCTGTGCGCTGGCGCGAACCGGTGTCGCATCGCCCGCCGCGACGGTGCATCTCGTCGAGAGCAACCAGAAGAAGGCGGCCTTCCTGCGCGAGGCGGTGCGCGTGACCGGCGCACCCGCTATAGTGCACGCCATGCGCGCGGAACGATTCGTCGCCGCGCCACCGCAGCCGATCGAGATCGTGACCGCGCGCGCGCTGGCGCCGCTATCGGACCTTTTGGCGCTGCTGGCGCCGCTGATGGAAAAAGGTGCAAAGGCCCTGCTCCCGAAGGGTCAAGATGTTGCGGTCGAATTGACCAAGGCATCTAAATGTTGGAATATAGAAATGAGCCTGGTCGCCAGCAAAACCTCCGAAGCGGCCCGGATCGCCGTCGTAACTTCTGCACAACGTATTGATAATATTAGATAAATAGCCTCATACGGCAACGCCCCTGGAGCATCATTATGGCTGCCATCGACGCTCCCCCCAGCGCCGCCATTCTTGAGTTCCCCGAACAGCCGGCGCCGCTGCCGCCGCGCGCGCCGCGTGTCATCGCCATTGCCAACCAGAAGGGCGGCGTCGGCAAGACGACGACGGCGATCAATCTCGGCACCGCGCTTGCCGCCATCGGCGAGCGCGTTCTGATCATCGACCTCGACCCGCAGGGCAACGCCTCGACCGGTCTTGGCATCGACCGACGCAACCGGCGCTATTCGACCTATGACGTGCTCACCGGCGCGGCGCGCATGCGCGACGCGGTGCTGCCGACGGCGGTACCGCATCTGTGCATCGCGCCCTCGACCATGGACCTGTCCGGGCTTGAACTCGAAATCGGACAGGCGCGCGACCGCGCCTATCGGCTGCGCGACGCGCTCGTCCACCTCAATGACGGCGCGCCCGCGCATGCCGACTACGCCTACGTGCTGGTCGATTGTCCGCCGTCGCTCAACCTGATCACGGTCAACGCCATGGCGGCGGCGAACGCCATCCTGGTGCCGCTGCAATGCGAGTTCTTCGCGCTCGAAGGATTGTCGCAATTGCTCAAGACCGTCGAGCAGGTCAAGGAGACGCTCAATCCGCAACTGAGCATTCACGGCATCGTGCTCACCATGTTCGACGCGCGCAACAACCTCTCGGGCCAGGTCGTCGCCGACGTGCGCGAGTTCATGGGCCGCAAGGTCTATGACACCGTCATCCCGCGCAACGTGCGCGTGTCGGAAGCGCCGTCCTATGGCAAGCCGGTGCTGGTCTACGATCTCAAATGCAGCGGCAGCGAGGCCTATCTTCGGCTTGCCACCGAAATCATCCAGCGCGAGAAGGAATTGCTCGCGGGATGACGGTGGCGAGGGACGCGCGCGCGGGCAGCGATCGGGCAAGACGGGTGTGGGGCGTGGCGGCGCGCGAGCTGAAGGAGACATGACCATGGCGGACGAGGCGGCGCGATCCTCGCGACTGGGGCGCGGACTGGCGGCGCTGATCGGCGACATGGGATCGGAGACGGCGACCATCGAGCGCGGGCGCGGCCAGCGCCGCGTGCCGATCGAGTTCCTGCGCCCCAATCCCAACAATCCGCGCCGCGCCTTTGGCGAGACCGAGCAGGAGGAACTCGCCGCCTCGATCCGCGAGCGCGGCATCGTGCAGCCGATCGTGGTGCGCGCCGAGCGCGGCAGCGCCGACATCTTCGAGATCGTCGCCGGCGAGCGGCGCTGGCGCGCGGCACAGCGCGCCGGCCTGCACGAAGTCCCCATCGTCGTCATCGAGGCGAGCGACGCCGAGGCGCTTGAATTCGCCATCATCGAGAACGTGCAGCGCGCCGACCTCAACGCCATCGAGGAGGCCGACGGCTACCAGATGCTGATCGACCGGTTCGGCCATACCCAGGAGGCGCTCGCCAAGATCGTCGGCAAGAGCCGCAGCCACCTCGCCAACACGCTGCGCTTGGGCAAGCTCTCCGACGTCATCAAGGCGCATGTCGTCGCCGGACGGCTCAGCGCCGGCCACGCGCGCATGCTCATCGGGCAGCCCAATGCCGACGAGCTGGCGAGCGAGATCGTCGCGCGCGGGCTCAACGTGCGCCAGGTCGAGAAACTGGCGCGCGCCGACGGCGCACGCCAGAAGCGCGCCGTCAAGCGCGCGGCGCGCGGCGCCGTCAAGGACGCCGACACGCTGGCGCTGGAGCGGCGCGTGTCGGACGCGCTCGGTTTGCAGGTGAGTGTCGATCATCGCGGCGAGGGCGGCGTCTTGCACGTGCGCTACCGCGATCTCGATCAGCTTGACGAGGTGCTGCGCCGGCTTGAACGGCCGTGAGGGTGATTAGCCGCCTCCCGGTTTGCCGCAATACGTGCCGGCGAGAGCCGTATTGCTTTCGGTTGCATCGCGCGACGGCTCTGGCGCTTTGTTCGCCTACGATCTTTGACCCGAAAACCGGTTCCCACTTTTCGCGATCATGCTTGAGGAATTGCCCTTGAGGAAAACCGCCATTCAGGGTCAAATCGGCCAGCAAAAAACAGGGAGGCAGTGATGAAATCGAGTTGGCCCGTGGCCGTGGCCGCAGCCATGGCAACCGCGTTGTGGGCGATGCCCGCCGGCGCGCAGGGCACCAAGGTGGTGATCGGCATATCCGGCTGGACCGGGTTTGCCCCGCTGACGCTCGCCAAGGAGGCAGGCATCTACGCCAAGAATGGCCTCGACGTGACGATCAAGAAAATTCCGCAATCGAGCCGGCATCTGGCGATTGCCTCCGGCGACATCCAGTGTGCCGCCACCACGGTGGAAACCTGGATCGCGTGGAACGCCAATGGCGTCGCCACGACCCAGATCTTTCAACTCGACAAGTCCTATGGCGCCGACGGCATGGTGGTGCGCAACGACGTCAAGTCGATCAAGGACGTGAAGGGCAAGACCGTGGCCGCCTCCGCGCCCGGCACCGCGCCCTATTTCGCGCTCGCCTGGTTCCTCAAGAAGAACGGCCTCGGCGTGAAAGACGTCAAGGTCGTCAACATGGAGGCGGGGCCGGCGGCGCAGGCCTTCATCGCCGGGCAGAACGACGCCGCCATGACCTACGAGCCCTATCTCTCCGCCGTGCGCGAGAATCCGCAGGCCGGCAAGATCATCGCCACCACGCTCGACTATCCCATGGTGATGGATACGTTCGGCTGCACACCCAAGTTCATCGCCGAAAACGACGCCGCGGTGAAGGCGCTGACCAAGAGCTATTTCGAGGCCCTGGTCATGATCAAGAGCGACGAGAAGAAGTCCTTCGAGATCATGGGCGCCGACGTGAAGCAGACGGGTGAGAAATTCGCCGGCTCGGCGAAATACCTGCGCTGGCAGGACCAGGCGGCGAACAAGACGTTCTTCGCCTCCGAATTCGCCACTTTCACCAAGGAAGCCGCCGACCTGCTGCTGGAAATCGGCGTCATCAAGAAGGTGCCCGATCTTTCCAAGCTCGCCGACACGCGTTTCCTGCAGTGAGGCCGATAGCGTCTCCACGCGCGCCGGGTTGACGCGCTTGCGCATGCTGGAACCAACCTTGCGCCACGCGCGTCTTGCACATGGCGCGAGTGGACCCCTGCGCGCCGCCACGCCATGACGCCGCTCGCGCCCATCTCCAATTCCGCCCGCGTCGTCCTCGGCATTCTTTTTTTCGTGCTGTTCTTCGCGGCGTGGTCGTTCGCCACTTTCGGCGGCTACGTATCGGCGACCTTCCTCGCCGACCCGCTCACCATGCTCATGGAAGGCTGGCTCTTGCTCGTCAAGCAGGGCTTTGCCTTCGACATCGGCATCACCATCTGGCGCGTGCTCGGCGGTTTCGTGATGGCGGCGCTGCTGGCGGTGCCGATCGGCATCCTCATGGGCGCCTATAAGCCGATCGAGGCGTTTCTCGAGCCGTTCGTGTCCTTCGCGCGCTACCTGCCGGCCTCCGCCTTTATTCCGCTGCTGATCCTGTGGGCCGGCATCGGCGAAATGCAGAAGCTCCTGGTCATCTTCATCGGCTCGGTGTTCCAGATCGTGCTCATGGTGGCGGTGACGGTGGGCGGCGTGCGCCGCGATCTCGTCGAGGCGGCGCTCACGCTCGGCGCGCGCGACCGGGGTATTCTCGCGCGCGTGCTCGTTCCCGCCTCGGCGCCGGCCATCGCCGAGATCGCGCGCCTGGTGCTCGGCTGGGCGTGGACCTATGTCATCATCGCCGAACTGATCGGCTCGTCCTCGGGCATCGGCCACATGATCACCGACAGCCAGGCGCTGCTCGCCACCGGGCAGATCATTTTCGGCATTCTCGTGATCGGGGTCATCGGCCTGATTTCCGACTACCTGTTCAAGAGCGCCAATCGCTGGCTGTTCCCGTGGAGCCTGGCGTGAGCCGGCTCAGCATCGACAATCTCTCGCGCGTCTTTCCCGGCATGCGCGGCGGGGCGCCGACGCGCGCGCTCGAGCCGACCAATCTCGGCGTCGGCGACAATGATTTCGTCACCATTCTGGGGCCGTCCGGCTGCGGCAAGTCGACGCTGCTGCGCCTCGTCGCCGGGCTCGACCGGCCGACGAGCGGCCGCATCCTGCTCGACGGCCGGCCGGTGAGCGCGCCCGGCCCCGACCGCGGCATGGTGTTTCAGTCCTATACGCTGTTTCCCTGGCTCACCGTCGCCGACAACATTGCCTTCGGCCTGCGCGAGAAGGGCGTGGAGGCGGCCGTGCGCGCGGCGACGGTTGACGCCTGGATCGAGCGCATCGGGCTTGCCGGATTCGCCCACCACTACCCCAAGCAGCTATCCGGCGGCATGCAGCAGCGCACCGCGATCGCGCGCGCGCTCGCCAACGATCCCGCCATCCTGCTGCTCGACGAGCCGTTCGGCGCGCTCGACAACCAGACCCGCGCGCTGATGCAGGAAATGCTGCTCGGCATCTGGGAGCGCGATGCCAAGACGGTGCTGTTCGTCACGCATGACATCGAGGAGGCGATCTTCCTGGCCTCGCGCGTGGTGGTGATGAGCGCGCGGCCGGGCCGCATCAAGGCCGACCTGCGCATCGACTTGCCGCATCCGCGCCACTATACGATCAAGACCAGCGCCGAATTCTCCGCGCTCAAGGCGCGGCTCACGGAAGAGATCCGCGCCGAGGCGGTGCTGGCGGCGGCGGCGCATTGATCCGCGCATCGGCGCGCATTTCGAGGACGCATTGAGGCCGGCATGAAACGCTTTCCCGACCATCTCGCCGACCGTTTCCGGCGCTTCAAGTTCCGCCATTTCGCGCCCAATCTCGACCATTACCACAAGCTCGCCATGCAGGGGCAGGAACCCGACGTGATGGTCGTGTCGTGCTGCGACAGCCGCGTCGATCCCGAGACCATCTTCTCCGCGATGCCGGGCGAATTGTTCGTCGTGCGCAACGTCGCCAATCTCGTTCCGCCATTCGAGACCGCGGGCACCTATCACGGCGTATCGGCGGCGCTCGAATTCGCCGTGCTCAATCTGCACGTACGCCATATCGTCGTGCTCGGGCATTCGGGCTGCGGCGGCGTGCGCGCGTGCCTGGAACACGACGCCGCGCGCCAGAGCGAGGCGCAGTTCATCAGCAACTGGATGTCGATCCTCGCCGACGCGCGGCAGGCCGTCGTGGCCGCGCATGCCGGCGTGCCGGCCGCGCAACTCGCCGGCACGCTCGAGCGCGCGGCGATCAAGACTTCGCTCGCCAGCCGGCATCGGCGTGACGCATGACCCCGCTCGCCGGGTCGTTCCATAATACGCGCTCGATGCGCCGCGCCGCCGCCGCCGTGCCGTCGGCCACGACGACCATGCCGGCGTGCTGCGAAAAGCCGATGCCGACGCCGCCGCCCTGATGCACCGATACCCAGGTCGCGCCCGAGGCGCAATTGAGCAGCGCGTTGAGCAGCGGCCAGTCGGCGACCGCGTCGGAGCCGTCGCGCATCGCCTCAGTCTCGCGATTGGGGCTCGCCACCGAGCCTGAATCGAGATGGTCGCGGCCGATCACCACCGGCGCCTTGAGCTCGCCGCTCGCCACCATCGCGTTGAACGCAAGGCCGAGCCGGTGCCGGTCGCCCAGCCCAACCCAGCAGATGCGCGCCGGCAGGCCCTGGAAGCGGATGCGCGCCTTGGCCATGTCGAGCCAATTGTGCAGATGCCGGTCATGCGGCAGCAATTCCTTGACCTTGGCGTCGGTGCGCCAGATGTCCTCGGGATCGCCCGACAGCGCCGCCCAGCGGAACGGGCCGACGCCGCGGCAGAACAGCGGGCGGATATAGGCGGGGACGAAACCGGGAAAGTCGAACGCGTCGGCGACCCCCATTTCCTTGGCCATCTGGCGGATATTGTTGCCGTAGTCGAGCGTCGGCACGCCGCGGCGCCAGAATTCCAGCATGGCGCGCACGTGTTCGGCCATGGATTGCTTGGCCGCGGCCTCGACGCCCTTGGGATCGCGCACGCGGCGCTCCTCCCATTCCTGCAACGTCCAACCGGCGGGCAGGTAGCCGTTGATCGGGTCGTGCGCGGAGGTCTGGTCGGTCACGGCGTCGGGTCGTACGCCGCGCCGCGCCAGCTCGGGCAGCAGCTCGGCGGCGTTGCCGACGACGCCGACCGAGAGCGCCGTGCGCGCGCGCGAGGCACGCTCGATCATGCCCAGCGCCTCGTCGATATCGCGCGCCTGCGCGTCGAGATAGCCGGTCTTGCGCCGCATCTCGATGCGCGAAGGCTGGCATTCGATGGCGAGGAGCGAGGCCCCGGCCATGGTGGCGGCGAGCGGCTGCGCGCCGCCCATGCCGCCGAGCCCCGCGGTCAGGATCCATTTGCCCCTGAGGCTGCCGCCATAGTGCTGGCGGCCGACTTCCACAAAGGTTTCGTAGGTGCCCTACACGATGCCCTGGCTGCCGATATAGATCCACGAGCCGGCCGT
>JACQAE010000248.1 GCA_016195095.1 Pseudomonadota bacterium | reverse complement strand
AGGCCAGCGACGTCATCAGGATCGGCCGCAGACGCAGGCGCGCGGCTTCGATCGCCGCCTCGATACGACCACGACCGCGGTCCTCGAGCTGCTTGGCGAATTCCACGATCAGGATCGCGTTCTTGGCGGCAAGGCCGATGAGGACGATGAAGCCGACCTGGGTGAGAATATTGTTGTCCTGCCCACGCAAGAGGACGCCAGTGATCGAGGCGACGACGCACATCGGCACGATCAAAATGACCGACAGCGGCAGGGTGAGGCTCTCGAACTGGGCGGCTAGCACGAGGAACACGAAAACCACCGCCAGGACAAAAGCAAAGACCGCGGTATCGCTGACGCGCGCCTGCTGGAAGGCCAGCGTCGTCCATTCATGGCCAAAGCCCGCGGGCAGCACCTGCGTGGCAAGCGATTCCATGATCGCCATCGCCTGACCCTGGCTGTAGCCGGGCGCAGCCGCGCCATCGAGCTCGGCGGCGGGATAGAGATTATAGCGCGGCACCCGGAAGGAGCCTGCGCTGTCGGCCACGGTCGTGAACGAGCCCAGGGGAACGGTGTCGCCGGCCGCGTTGCGAACGCGGATCTTGAGGATGTCGCGCGAATCGTTGCGGTAGGCTTCGTCGGCCTGGGCGGTGACGCGAAACGTGCGCCCAAACAGGTTGAAATCGTTGACGTAGGAGGACCCAAGGTAAATCCGCAACGCCGAGAATACGTCGGCCACGTTCACCCCCAGGAGTTGCGCCTTGGTGCGGTCGATATCGAGATAAAGCTGCGGCGTGGAGGTCTCAAAGAGCGAGAATGTCCGCGCCAAGCCGGGGGTCTGCGCGGCCTTTTGCTGGAGCGCCGCGACGGCGGCCTGCAACGCGGCCGGCCCGCGGCCGGCGCGGTCCTCGATCATCATGCGAAAGCCGCCGGCATTGCCGATGCCGGCGACCGGCGGCGGCGCCACGACAATCAGCAAGCCTTCCTGAATGACCCGCAGGCGTTCGCTCAGCGACAGAAGAATGGCGCCGGAATGCTTGCGCGGATCGCGCGCGCGCTCCGCGAATGGCTCCAGCACGAGGAACATCGCTCCGGCATTCGGCGCGTTGGTGAATGTCGCGCCGGAAAAACCGACAATGTTCACCGCATGCGCGACACCGGGCGTGGCGAGCGCGATGTCCAGGGCGCGCTTCTGCACCGCGTCGGTGCGCGACAAGAGCGCGCCAGGCGGCAATTGCGTCACCACGATCAGGTAGCCGCGATCGACCGGAGGAATAAAGCCGCTTGGCGCCTTGCGAAATTCGTTGAAGCCGAAGGCAAGTACCCCCACATAGAGCAACAGCATGAATGCGGAAAAACGCACGACGCGCGTGATCAGCCACCCATAGCCCCGCGCCAGCCCGTCAAATCCCGCGTTGAAGCCGGCAAAAAACGCGTGCAACGGCGTCGTCCATGCGCGCCGGCTATGCGCGGGCGCGTGCGCCTTGAGCAGCAGCGCGCACATGGCTGGCGACAATGTCAACGAGACGATCAGCGAGATGACGGTCGCGCCCGTGATCGTCAATGCGAATTGCCGGTAGAATTGCCCGGAAATTCCGCCGATCAGCGCGGAGGGCACGAATACCGCGCTCAACACCAAGGCGATGGCGAACAACGCCGCGCCGACTTCGTTCATGCTCTTGATCGCGGCGTCGCGCGGGCTCAAGCCGGCGGCAATATTGCGTTCGACATTCTCCACGACAACGATGGCGTCATCGACCACAATGCCGATCGCCAGCACGAGCCCGAACAGCGAGAGATTGTTGAGCGAAAACCCGAACAGTCCCATGACGAAGAACGTGCCGACGAGCGATACCGGTATCGCCACCAGCGGAATGAGCGCGGCGCGCCACGTCTGCAAGAACAGAATGACAACAATGACGACAAGCGCGATCGCCTCCGCGATCGTGGTATTCACCGCGGAAACCGACTGGCGGATGAATTCGGTCGGATTGTAAATGATGGCATGCCGAATGCCGGCGGGGAAGCGCCGCGCGAGACCCGTCATCGTATCGATCACGCCCTGCGCGGTGGTCAGCGCATTGGAGCCCGGCCGCTGGAAGATCGCCAGCGCCACGGCTGGATCGCGGTCGAGATAGGAGTTCGACGAATAATCGAGCGCCGCCAGCTCCACGCGCGCCACATCCTTGAGCCGCACCACCGCTTGCGGCGTGGACTTGATCACGATATCGGCGAATTGCGCCGGATCGGACAGGCGCCCGAGCGTGCGCACGGCAACCTGAAAGGCGCCGCGCAGGCGCGCCGGTGGCTGATTGAGCGAACCGGCGGCGACCTGGAGGTTCTGTTCCTGAAGCGCCAGCGTAACGTCGCCTGCGGTCAGGCCAAGCGATTGCAGGCGGTCGGGGTCGAGCCACACGCGCATTGAATAATCGCGGCTGCCAAACACGATGATCGAGCCCACGC
The DNA here is from genome assembly GCA_016195095.1 of Pseudomonadota bacterium. Lineage (GTDB taxonomy): Bacteria > Pseudomonadota > Alphaproteobacteria > Rhizobiales > Xanthobacteraceae > JACQAE01. Next base: position 11,902 of record JACQAE010000248.1, on the reverse strand, counting down.
CGTCGATGCGCGCCAGCGCGTCCTTGATCTCGAGCGTGGCGTAATTGGAGATGAAAAGGGCGTCGCGCGATTTATCGGGCGAGAAGAGATGCACGACCATCATCAGGTCGGGGGAAGCCTTCGCCACCGTCACGCCGATATTGCGCACTTCCGACGCCAGCCGCGGAATCGCGGTCGCGACGCGGTTTTGCACCTGCACCTGCGCGATATCGAGGTTGGTGCCAAGATCGAAGGTGACCGCGATGGAAAAGCGTCCGTCCGCCGTCGAGTTCGACGCCATGTAGATCATGTTCTCGACGCCGTTGATCTGCTCCTCGATCGGGGCGACGACGGTTGCGGCGATGATGTCGGCCCCGGCGCCGGGAAACTGGCCGGTCACATTGATGATCGGCGGGGCGATGTCGGGATATTGCGCCACCGGCAGGCGGAAATAGGTAACGCCGCCGATGATGAGAAAAACGATCGAGACGACCGCGGCGAATATGGGCCGATCGATGAAAAAATGTGAAATGCGCATGGCTGCCTAGTTCGCCTGGACCGTCGGATTGGCTTGCGCGGCGGGGGTCGGCGGCGGCGGCGGCGGCGGCGGCGACGGCGCCACCTGCGGCGTCACCTTCTGGCCGGCACGCGCGCGCATGAGGCCGTTCACGATCACCCGGTCATCGGGGTTGAGGCCGCCGCGAACGACGCGCATGCCGTTGACGATCTGCCCAAGCGTGACGAAAACCTGCCTGACGGCGTTATCGGCCTCGACGACCAGCACGAATCGGCGCGCCTGTTCGGTACCGATGGCGGCGTCGGGGACGAGCAGCGCGGTATAGGGCGGCGACGCCGGCACCCTGATACGGGCAAACATTCCGGGCGTGAACAAACGATTCGAATTGGCGAATACCGCGCGCCCGCGGATCGTCCCCGACGAGCGATCGATGACGTTATCGACGAAGTCCATGTGCCCGTCATGGGAAAACTCCTGCTCGTCGATGAGCCGCAGCGATACCTTCACGCCTCCGCCGCTGGCACTGGCGCTGGCGAGGTTCATGCCCGATTTTTCCAGCCGCTCCGCGCGCAGGTAGGACGATTCATCGAAGGTGAATTCGAACCGGATCGGGTCGAGCGACACGATCGTGGCGAGCAGGGTCGTATTCCCCGCCGTGCCGCCATTGACCAGGTTGCCGGGCGACACACGCCGGTCGCCGATGCGCCCGGCGATGGGTGCGCGCAGATCGGAATATTGCAGGTCGAGCTCGGCCTGCTGCACCGCCGCCTCCTGCGCGCGCACGGCGGCTTCGGCCACGCGGTTGGCCTGCGTGCGCTGGTCGAAGACCTGTTCGGTGACGGTCTTCTGGCGCACCAGCTGCGCGGCGCGCTCAAGATCGCCTTGCGCGAAGGCAAGGTTCGCGCGCGTCTGCGCCAGCGTGGCGCGTGCCTGGGCGAGCGCATTCTCGAATGGCCGCTGGTCGATGGTAAACAGCCGGTCTCCCTTGGCGACGACCTGTCCGTCGGTGAAGTGCACTTGATCAAGATAGCCCGATACGCGCGCGCGGATCTCGACCATATCGACGGCGACAAAGCGCCCGACATATTCGTCGTGGTCGATGATGGTGTCGCGCAGCGGCGTCGCCACCGTCACAACGGGTGGCGGCGGCGCCGCCTGCATCGGCGCTTCGCCGCAGGCAGCGAGCGCGGCAGCGCTCCCCAAGACGGCCAGTCTCGCCAGCCGCCGCCAATTCCTGGTTCGTCCGTTCGGTGTCACGTGTGGATTTTCCGGTAAGCGATTGGTGTGGGCCAGGCGGATGGCCCGGAAACGATTGAACTCAATCCGATCCTAACCGATACCGCGCGCGCGGCGGAAATGAACAATCGTCCATCATGTATTCGCGCGCGCGAAAAAATTCCAGCGCCGCGCCAGCACGAGGTGGCATTTTCCGCCGCCGGCGGCCTCGATCGAGGCCATGCATGGCACCCATGCCGTCAAGATCGCCGCACGGCGTGCCGGATCCGGCTGTCTCAGTCGGCGCGCGCCTCGCCCGCGGGAGGCGACTGCCGGCGCAGGCGGATCAGTTCGCGCCATTGCCGCCCAAAGAGCGCGGCGATGGCCGCGCCATAGACCACGGCGCCGACGACAACAAGCCCGGCAAGCGTCATTTCCGCCCGCAAATTCGGCCAGGAGACGACTAAGCGCGACAGCGGATGCCGCGCGGCGGCGAGCGCCAGCGCCAACGCGCCGCCGGCAATGGCAAGCCTGACGATCGATTGCAGCAGGCGCTTGTCGCCGCCAATTTTTTGTGACCGCAGCCCGAGCGCGAGCAGCAACAGCAGATTGATCCAGGCACCGACGGAAGTCGCAAAAGCCAGGCCGACCTGCGCGTAATCATGCATCAGCATGACCTTGAGCGCCACGTTGACGATCACGGCGGCGAAGAGCGCGCGCACCGGGGTCGCCGTATCGCCGCGCGCAATAAAGCTCGCCGCCACGCTGCGGATGAGCACGAACGGAAACAGCCCGATGGCATAGGCCAACAGCGTCGCCGCCGCAGCCGTGGCGTCGGCATGCGTGAATGCGCCGCGTTGGAACAACGCCTGCATAATCTCCAGCGGCACGAGCAGAAAGGCCACGAAACAGGGCAGCGCCAATAGCAGCGTGAGTTCGATGGCGCGGCTTTGAATATGGCGCGCGCCGTCCTCGTCGCCGCCGGCGATGCGGCTCGCCATCGCCGGCAGCAGCACGGTGCCCGCGGCAATTCCGATGACGCCGATCGGCAATTGGCTGATCCGGTCGGCGTAATAGAGCGCGGATACCGCGCCGGCCGCGAGCATGCTGGCGATGATCGTGTCGGCGAACAGCGCAAGCTGCGTGCCCGCCGAACCGAGTGTGGCCGGCGCGAAGGCCTTAAGGAAGCGCATGACGTCGTCATCGAGCCGCACGCGGCGCAATGCCGGCAATACGCCACACCGCGCGGCATCCGCCCCCACCAGCGCCACCTCCAGGCAGCCGGCGAGGAGCACGCCCCAGGCCGCCGCATGGCCGATCGTCGGAAAAAACACCGCCAATGCCAGCGTCGCCATCATCGACAGATTGAGGAGAATCGGCGCCGCCGCCGCCGTCGCGAAACGGCCGAGCACGTTGAGCATTCCGCCGTAAAGCGTCACCAGCGTCACCAGCAACAGATAGGGAAAGGTGATGCGCGTGAACTCGACGGCGAGCGCGAAGCGCGCCGGGTCGGAGGCAAACCCCGGCGCAAGGAGCGTGATGACCGTCGGCGTCGCCGCCAGCGCCGCGCCCAGCAGCGCGAGCTGGACCGCGAACAGCATGGTAAAAACGCGGCCGGCGAACAGGCCCGCCGCGTTGGCGCCGCCACGCTCGCGAACGCGCGCATAGGCCGGCACGAATGCCGCGTTGAAGGCGCCCTCGGCGAAGATGGCGCGGAAATGGTTGGGCAGGCGCAGCGCCACGAAGAAGGCATCCGCCATCGGTCCGGCGCCGATCAGCGCCGCGAGCATGATGTCGCGCAGGAATCCCGTTGCCCGCGAAATCAGCGTCAGGCCGCCGACGGTGGCGAAGCTGCGGAACATCGTCAAAGGCTTTGCCATTACTCGCCGCATTGGCGACATGCCCACGCCGGCAGGGGCTCCAAACGCGCGTCAAGTTTGCGGCGGCACTATCGCGCGCATGGCTCGCGGCGGCAACCGGGGGCCCGCCTAGAGCAGCGATTTCACCGCCCGGCGCACCGCGGCAATGACACGGTCCTGCGTCGGTGCGTCAAGATAGGCGTGCATGGGCAGGCTGATGACTTCCTTGGACAGCCGTTCGCTCACGCCCACCCCGCCCGGCGCAACCGGAAACCGGCAATAGGCCTGCTGGCGGTTGAGCGGTTTCGGATAATAGATCGCCGTCGGAATACCGTCGGCGCGCAACGCGGCGGCCAGGCGGTCGCGTGTTTCCGATGCCACGCGCAGCGTGAACTGCGCCCATACCGACGTGGCATCGTTCGTCGCCACCGGAACGGCGACGATATCCGCGAGCGCGGCGCGATAGCGCTCAGCGGCCTGGCCGCGCGCTTCGATCTCTTGCGGAAAAATCCTCAGCTTCTCGATCAGCACCGCCGCCTGCAGCGTGTCGAGACGCCCGTTGATGCCGATACGCACATTGTCATAGCGATCGGCGCCGGCGCCATGCGCGCGCAGGCTGCGCAGCACGTCGGCGAGTTCGTCATCATCGGTGGCAATCGCGCCGCCGTCGCCATAGCCGCCGAGCGGCTTCGCCGGGAAAAAGCTTGTCGCGGTCGCCGCAGCCAACGTGCCGACCTTGCGTCCATGATAGGTCGCGCCGAATGCCTGCGCGGCGTCGTCGAGAACAAAGAGCCCATGCTCGCGTGCCACCGCGGCAATGGCATCGTGATCAGCGGGCAGCCCAAACAGATCGACCGGAATGACCGCCTTTGCCCGCAAGCCGCTAGCTTCGGCGGAAGCAATTGCGCGCCGCAGGCTATCAACGTCGATATTGAAGGTCGATTCACGCACGTCGACAAATACCGGTGTAGCGCCGACAAGCACGACCGCTTCCGCGGTCGCGCAAAACGTGAATGCCGGGCAAAACACCGCATCGCCTGGCCCAATGTCGCGCGCCATCAACACCATGAGCAGCGCGTCGGTGCCGCTGGCGCAGCTGACGACGTGGCGCGCGCCGCAGAATTGCGCCAGATCGCGCTCGAAGGCGAATACCTCGGGCCCCTGGATAAATTGGCAATGCGCGGTGACGCGCGCGATCGCTTCATCAATGCTGCTACCGAGGCGGCGCCGCTGCGCGGCGACGTCGACAAACGGTATGGGTGGCGTCCCGGTGCTGGCGTGCCTGTTCATTGCGTGGCGACCGCGTTGCTCATGCATTTCCCGGTGACGAAATCGATATTCAGGCGACAACCCGGCGGGCGGGCTTGCGCGTCGCCGAAGCACCGTGCGGTCTTCCCTCCAGGCAGCGGATCGCGATTTCGAGACTGGCGACGCCTTCCTCGCCGGTCACCGGGGAGGCGGCACGATTGCGGATCGCCTCGACAAAGGCCGTCAACTCTGCGCGCAGCGGCTCGGCATGGCCGACCGAAAGGTGGCGCATCGAATAGCTGCCGTCCGACTGAAAGCCAAAACATTCGCTGACCTGGCGCGTGAGCAGATCGCCGGTGAGGTATTTGCGTTTGGTGGCAACATGCACCGTGCGCGCCTTGAATGGCGTGAGCCAATTTGTGTTGATGTGGGCAAGGACGCCGGAGGCGGTGCGGAACTGCAGCAACGCGATGTCCTCGCGTTCCGCTCGCGCGCTCGAAAGCTGCGGCTGCACCTCGACGATCTCCGATTCGGTGAACCAGCGAATGAGGTCGATGTCGTGAACGGCAAGATCGATCACCACGCCAACATTCGACATTCGCGGCGGAAACGGACCGACGCGGGTAATGGCGATCGAGAGGATTTCCTCCCCGCGCAACGCGTCCTTGATCGCCTCCACCGCCGGATTGAACCGTTCGACATGGCCGACCATCAGCGTCACGCCATGGTGGCGCGCCGCCGCGATGATATCGCGGCCTTCCTCGACGGAGGACGCGATCGGCTTCTCGACCAGGACATGCAATCCGCGCGCGATGCAGGCGAGCGCCAGCTCGTGATGCAAATGAGTCGGCGCCGCGATCGAAACGGCATCCACGCCGGCCTCGAATAATTGCGCGGTATCGGCGAATGCCGGACATCCGATCAGGCCCTCGACCAGCTGCGCCTGCTTGGCATCCGGATCCACGACGCCCACGAGTTGCACGCCGGAAAGCTCGTGAATGACTCGGGCGTGATTGCTTCCCATCACGCCGACGCCTATGACGCCAACTCGCAACACGATCCCCACTCCCTTGCGGCGCGCGCGACGCGGCGCGCCCCCTAAATCCAAACCCCGACCTGCGCCGCGAAAGACGCACGTGGCGAGCGTGCCACGCTTCGCGCGCGAACCCCGTCATCGCGACAAGCCAACGTCTTTCTCAATTCGTCAATGGCCGTTAGCCCCAGCTGAAAAACGCACCCGGCACGCGTTCAATTGCCACAACCACCTACCACGCGGCAACGGCATTGGCGACCGGGTTGCGGGCGAAAATACAAACACGTTTTGATTCAAAAGTTTACAAGTAGGCGCCGGCGCACGCGTCATTTGCGCTGATAATCGTCCTGCAAGCGCACGATATCGTCCTCGCCCAGATAGCTGCCGGTCTGCACCTCGATGATCTCCAGTTCGATCTTGCCGGGATTTTCCAGCCGATGGTTGGTGCCGATCGGAATATAGATCGATTCGTTTTCGTGCAGCATCTTGATCGTCTCGCCGACGGTCACGCGCGCCGCGCCGCGCACGACCACCCAATGTTCGGCGCGGTGGTGATGTAACTGCAAAGACAGCCGCCCGCCGGGATTGACCACGATGCGCTTGACCTGAAAACGCGACGCGCTGTCGAGCGACTGATACGAGCCCCAGGGCCGATGCACCTTGAGGTGCTCCTCGGTCACCTTGGGTGCGACCGCCTTGAGTTTTTGCACGAGACGGCGGATTTCGCCGGCATGCTGGCGGCGCGCCACCAGGATCGCGTCCTCGCTGGCGACCACCACGAGGTCGCGCACGCCAAGCATGGTCACCAGCGCCTTGTCGGTCGCCACGTAGGAATTCTCGGAATCGAGAAATACCGCCTCGCCGCGCGCGGCGTTACCATCGAGATCTTTTTCCGAGAGTTCCCACACCGCGTTCCACGCACCGATGTCTGACCATCCCATCGACACCGGCATCACCGCCGCGCGCGCCGTGCGTTCCATCACGGCGTAGTCGATCGAGACGGCGCGGCTGCGGACGAAGGAGGCGGTGTCGAGGGTGACGAAGCCAAGATCGTTACCGGCATCCTTGACCGCGTCGGCGACCGCATTGGCGCTGGCAACCTCGAAAGCGCGGTACTCGTCAAGCAGGACCCCGGCGCGGAACATGAAGTTGCCGGAGTTCCATAAATATCCCTCGGCGGCGTAGCGGCGCGCCGTCGGCTCGTCGGGCTTCTCGACGAATTCATCGACGGCGTGAATCTCCGCGCCGATCGACGCGCCCGGACGGATATAGCCGAACTCCGTCGCCGGCCGGTCGGGGCGTATCCCGAAGGTGACGATGCGGCCGTCGGCGGCGGCGGCGCGCGCCTTCACGCAGGCGGCGGCAAACGCGCCCGCGTCGGCGATGACGTGATCGGCGGCAAGCGCGATCATGACCGGGTCGCCGTCGCGGCGCTGGGCGAAGATCGCGCCGGCGGCGATGGCCGGACCGGAATCCCGACGCGCGGGTTCAAGCAGGATATCCGCGTCGGCGCCGATTTCACGCAACTGCTCGGCGACGATAAACCGGTATTGATTGCTGGTGACGATGATCGGGCGCGCAAACAGTCCGGTGTCGCCGACGCGCCGGACCGTCTCCTGAAAGGTCGAGGTGGTGCCGAAAAGCTGCAGGAATTGCTTGGGCCTGCCCTCGCGCGACGCCGGCCACAATCGCGTACCCGCCCCACCGCACATGATCAGTGGAACGACCGTGTCGGCCATCAGCACGCCCCTGCGATCCGCCGCCGCCAACCCGACACCCGGGCGCGAGCGTTGCGATCGATACACGGCCCGCCTTGGGCCTCGCCAAATGCAACACGCAGCAAGCCCGTCCGCGCCGGCCGCCGACAAGAAATTATCGTTGCCTAACAAGCCGATTTGACCGGCAAAGGTCAAGCGATTTGCAAATCGGCGCGGTTGGCGCGCGATGTCGCCGGCGCGGCCGCGACGTCAGGGCGCGTGGTCGGCGGCAGCACGCGCGGCGACATGCCGGCGGTACCAGGCAACGAAATGATCGATGCCCCGGTCAAGCGGCATAGCCGGCGCGAAGCCGAAATCCCGCTCGAGATCGGCGATGTCGGCATAGGTCTCGGTCATGTCGCCAGGCTGCATCGGCACCACTTCGCAACGCGCCTGCCGGCCGAGCGCCCGCTCGATGAGGCGCACGAGCTCCGTCACCGCGACCGGGCGGGTGCTGCCGATATTGTAGATGCGCCACGGCGCGCGGCTCGTGGCCGCGTCGGGAACATCACTCTTCCAGGACGGGTCGGCCGCCGGCGGCCGCGCGACGACGCGCATGACGGCTTCGGCGACGTCATCGATATAGGTAAAGTCGCGCCGCAGCGTGCCGCCATTGAACAGCTGGATCGGCTGGCCAGCGTCGATCGCCGCGGTAAAGCGCCACACTGCCATATCGGGACGCCCCCAAGGCCCATAGACGGTGAAAAACCGCAGGCCCGTCGTCGGAATCGCGAAGAAGTCGGCATAGGCATGCGCCATCAGCTCATTGGCCTTCTTGGTGGCGCCATAAAGGCTCAGCGGATGATCGACATTGTCGCGGGTGCGCAAGGGAAGCCGCGTGTTGGCTCCGTACACGGACGATGACGACGCGAAGACCAGGTGGCGGCAGGCGCAGTGGCGGCAGCCTTCCAGAATATTGAGGAACCCGGTCAAGTTGGAATCGCCATAGGCGTGCGGATCGACGAGCGAGTGGCGCACGCTTGCCTGCGCGGCGAGGTGCACGACAAGATCAAATCGATGCGCGGCGAACAACGCGGCCATAGCCGGCCGATCGGCGATATCGGTGCGCTCGAAGCGAAAGGCGGGAAAGCCCGCGAGCTCGGCAAGGCGCGCCTCTTTGAGCCGAGGATCGTAGAACGCGTTGAGATTGTCGACGCCCAGCACCGCCCGGCCGCTCTCCAAGAGCCGCCGCGCCACGTGCATGCCGATAAATCCGGCCGCCCCCGTGACGAGAACCGGCTCACTCATTGAAGGCCGCCCGTCGCCCGTCGCCGGCCTCGCACACGAGCGCGGCAACAGGCGCACGGTCATGGCGAACGTCAATTCGCTTCCGTCGGCTGGCAATCATTCCGCGGCGCGCCTTGACGCCACGGAGAGCGTGAGGCCGGTCGCGAGCGCGTCGTCGCGGAATGCCTTGACGGCGTCGAGCGAGAGTTCCTGCTCGGTGCGGCTGCCCAGTGCCGGCAGCTTGCGCAGCAGGTCCGCCGGCGCGGTGATAATATTGCATCCCATGTCGTGCGCCTCGATCACGTTGAACACCTCGCGCGTCGACGCCCAGATGATTTCCACGTTGGCGCTCGCGCGCGCGCGCGCGACGGCGTCGCGCATGATCGGCCGGTAGTCGATACCGAGATCGGCGAGGCGGCCGGCAAAGACCGATACGCAGGCCGGCGCGCCGCCGTCGAGCGCGGCGACGGCGCGCTCGACCTGGCGGCTCGAAAAAATGGCGGTCATGTTAACCCGCACGCCGCGGCGCGACAGCGCGTTCACGGCGTCGTAGAGCGGCTCGCCGCGCGTCGTCGATACCGGCAGCTTGACATAGACATTGTCGCCCCAGCCGGCGATGACGTTTGCCTGCGCGACCATCTCCGCGATGTCGTCGGAGAAGACCTCGAAGGAAATATGCCGGTCGGGCACGAGCGCGACCAACTCGCGCGCATAGGCGGCGTAATCGGAAACGCCAGCCTTCTTGAGCAGCGACGGATTGGTGGTGAAGCCGCGAATCCAAGGCTGGCGCGCCATATCGCGAATCTGCTCCTTGTCGGCCCCGTCGGTGAAGAGCTTGACCTTGAGGTCGGATATCCGCAGCGTCATCGTTTCCAAATCCCCATCGCGCCGTGTCAACGATCTCGTCCGGCCAGGGCATGGCGCGCCCAGTCGCTCGGGCGGCCAAGCGCGTAAACCCTCATATCACCATCGCCGCCCGGGCACGCAAATTATTGGCGCCGCGAAGCCCGCCACAGCGCGACGCAACGCGAAATTTGCCAATGTTTTTAACCTTCCGGCGCGGCCGGATGCAATAAACGCCGTTCGTGGAGCCGCGCCACGCCCTGCGCCAGGGAGCAAGAAAAAACCACGGGGAATTCCCCGTCCATTGCCGCGGCGATTTCCGCCCGCTCGCGCTCGCCCTGGCCGGTGAGGACGTGGACCGCCCCGCCAAGCCCCGCCGCGCGGCCGGCCTGCAGGTCGTCGGCGCGATCGCCAACGATCCAGGACCGCGGCAGGTCAAGCGCCATGCGGCTGGCGGCTTCCAGTATCATTCCCGGTGCCGGTTTGCGCCACGGATGCCCGGCGACCCGTAGCGGGCCGCGCCCCTGCGCATGGTAGGCGCAGGCCATGACCGCGTCGACATGCGCGCCGCACCGCGCCAGCGCCGCCTTGATCGCGCCTTGGACTGCTGTGAATCCATTCCAGTCATAAAGCCCGCGCGCGATTCCCGATTGGTTGGTGACAATGACGACGGGGATGCGCAGAAGGTTGCACGACGCGATCGCTGATGCGGCGCCCGCGATCATGCGCACGTCTTCGGCGCGCCCGAGATAACCGGAGTTTTCGCATCGATGCGCCATGTTGAGCGTCCAGCATATGTTATAGTCGCCGCCGCTTTCGCTGGCGAGGCGCGCAATGGTCATTCGGCGCGGCCGCGTTGTTTGAATTAGGCTCGCTGTGGGATAATCCTCGATGACGCACGCATGCATGCACGATTGTGAACGTGCGGCCTGCTCATGCCGATCGGGAAACGATTCATGGCTGTAACGCCTTTCAATTCAAAAAAGCGGCGGCGGGGCGCGGCTCAGGCTGCTCCGTCGCGCAGCCGCAAATTCACCGTACGCGCCGGCGCATTGGGGCATGCGCGATGGACCTAGCCACCCTGCCCGTCTCCACCGGTGGCGGCATGCGTTTCTGGATACTCCGAGCGCCGCTGCTGGTCGCCATCTCCATGGCATTGACCGCCGGCCTGATCGTCGTGCTGCGCCCACTTCTGATGCGTTATGCGATGGTGCGCCCGAATTCGCGCTCCTCACATGTGCAGCCGACGCCACAGGGTGGCGGCGTCGCGGTCGTGGGGGCTGTCCTCTTGGCGACGGGGGTCGCGATGCTGGCTTCCGCTTTTCCCAACGCACAGTTCTCCTTCCCGTGGCCGGTTATGGCGGCGGTCGTGGTCATGGCCGGTGTCGGAGCCGTCGATGATTTGTTCACCATCGCGGTGGGGCCGAGGCTCGTTTTCCAGGCTGCTTGCGTATTCGCGATCGTCTTGTCGCTGCCGGAGGGCCTGCGCGTCTGGCCCGCGGCCCCACAAATCGTGGAGACGGCGCTTCTCGTCCTTGGCGGACTGTGGTTCGTCAATCTCGTCAATTTCATGGACGGCATCGACCTGATGACCGTTGCCGAGTTCGTTCCCGTCAGCGCCGGCCTCGTCGTCGCGGCCATGATCGGCGGACTGCCCGCGACCGGCGCGGTCGTTGCATTGACGCTGTTTGGCGCGTTGCTCGGTTTTGCGCCATTCAACTGGCCGGTCGCCAGGCTCTTCCTCGGTGATGTCGGCAGTTTGCCGCTCGGCCTTCTGGTCGGCTGGTTGTTAGCGCTGCTGTCGGTCAACGGCCATGTTTTCGCCGCGCTGATATTGCCGCTGTATTACCTGGCTGACGCCACCTTCACGCTGTTGCGCCGGCTGGCGCGAGGCGCCGCCGTCACGCAAGCGCACCGCGACCATTATTACCAGCGCGCCATTGACGCCGGGCTGCCGGTCCTCGGCGTGATCGCGCGCGTCCTCATCACCAATTTCATATTAGCCGGCCTGGCGGTCGCAACCATCGCGTGGCCGTCACGAGGCGTTGGGCTTGCGATGTTGGCGCTCGGCGGCCTTGCAGTTGGCGTGCTCATGCGCTCGCTCGGTCGCGCCGGAAAGTGAGCCCTTGCGATGGTTCTAGCCTTAATCCGGTTCCCACTTTTCGGGATCATGATTCTTTGCCTGGAGCATGATCTTTTCCGAAAACCGGTTCCCACTTTTCGG
>JACQAE010000295.1 GCA_016195095.1 Pseudomonadota bacterium | reverse complement strand
TCCAGCCGCAGCTTGAGCTCGGCGGCGGAGGGTGGCAGTACAAAAATACTGACAATGTCGTCGCGCATCTTTTGGTAGAGCTGCTGGGTCCCCTGCCAATCGATGTCGAAAAGGATGTCGCGCCCGCCCGCGATCGCTTCTTCGACCCGTTGACGCGGGGTGGCGTAGAAATTGCCGTGCACTTGCGCCCATTCCAGTAGTTCCCCGGCGTCGCGCATGATCGCGAACTGGCGTTGCGAAACGAAACGATAGTGGATGCCCTCGACCTCGCTCGCGCGCCGCGCGCGCGTCGTGACCGATATCGACAATTCGATGTTTTGTTCCTTCTCGAGCAAGCTGCGCGTCAGCGTCGTCTTGCCCGCGCCCGATGGCGAGGAAACAATAAGCATGAGGCCCCTGCGCACCGCGTCACTCGCTCCCATTGCGCGTCATTCGAGATTCTGCACCTGCTCGCGAAATTGCTCGACCACCGACTTGAGTTCGAGGCCGACGGTAGTCAATTCCACGTCATTGGCCTTGGAACAAAGCGTATTGGTTTCGCGATTGAACTCCTGCGCGAGGAAATCAAGCTTACGCCCGATCGGCCCGCCCCCGGAGACCAGGTGGCGCGTTTGCGCGACATGCGCCATCAGCCGATCAAGCTCCTCACGCACATCGTTCTTTGTCGCGATGAGGATCGCCTCCTGGTGCAGACGGTCGGGATCGAACTTGGCCGAATGGTCGAGCAGCGTCTTGATCTGATCGGCGAGCCGTGCGCGGATGGCATCTGGCCGGCGCCCCGGAACCGCCTCCGCGCGCGCGACATGCGCGGCGATTTCAACAAGCCGCACGTCGAGAATGCGGGCGAGCGCGTCACCCTCGCGCTGGCGCATGGACACCAGCGCGGTCAGCGCAGCGTCAAACCCGGCGACGATCGCGACCTCGGCGGCCCCCCTTTCGCCCTCGTCGACATCCACGTCGGCGATTTCCATCACGCCTTTGATTCCGAGAATTCCATCCAACCGCGGCGGCTCCGCCTTGACGCGACGCGCGAGCCCCTCAATCGTCGCCAGCACCGCGGCCAGCACCGATTCGTTGACGCGAACTTGCGGCTGTACCCCCTCACGCGCGACGCTGAGCGAGGCGCTGATCGCGCCGCGCGCGAGCCGCGCCGCCACCCGCGTCCGCGCTGGGGTCTCAATCACATCCCAACCTGGCGGCAACCGCAATCGAATATCGAGCCCCTTGGAATTGACCGACTTGACCTCCCAAGCCCAAACGTAGGTTCCAGATACGCCGGTGGCGCGGGCAAAGCCGGTCATGCTCGACAGCGCCATTTGCGGAACACCCAGGTTTCAGGCGTTAGGGCATTTCCCAGCGACGCGGCCAGCGCTTGCAAGACGGGAAAATGCGACAAGAGAAACGAGCGGTAGCATACCGCGATTCTGGCATAACGCGATGCGCGCCCACTATTTCCGCACCGGTGGCGCCTGCGGGCGTCGCGCTATTGCTCCGCCGGCCGCGAGCGCGCCGCCGCCCCCCGCTGGCGTCGTGGCGTGGCCGGCCGCGTGCGCGACGGCGCTTCCGGTTGCGCGGCGTTATCGGGTGGCGCGACGGCCGGTTCCGCCGGTGCCGCGCTTCCGTTCTGCTGCTGCTCGCGGGCGCGCAGGCGCGCGACGTGGCGATTGTGCGCTTCGAGCGTTTCGGAAAATGCGTGTCCGCCGGTGCCATCGGCGACAAAGAACAGATCCTTCGTCCGCGCCGGATTGGCCGCGGCTTCCAGCGCGGCGCGGCCAGGATTGGCGATAGGGCCGGGCGGCAATCCATCGATCACGTAGGTGTTGTACGGCGTTGGCTGCGTGATTTCGCTGCGCAAAATCGGCCTCCCCAGCGTGCCCTTGCCGCCGACCAGCCCATAAACGATCGTTGGATCTGATTGCAGACGCATTTTCTGCTTGAGCCGGTTGACGAACACCGCCGCCACCCGGGTGCGCTCGTCAGGCTGGCCGGTTTCCTTCTCAATGATCGATGCAAGTGTGACGAGATCCTCAGGCGTCTTGACTGGCAAGTCCGCAGCGCGGCGCTCCCAAATCTCCAGCAACGCGCGCCGTTGCGCCTGCTGCAGACGCTGAGTCATCTGTTCGCGGCTGGTGCCGCGGGTGAAGCGGAAGCTGTCCGGCAACAACGTGCCCTCGCGCGGAATTTCGCGGATAGTGCCGGTAAGCGTCGGATTGTCCAGAAGACGCTGGATGATCATCTCCGATGTCAGCCCCTCGGGGATCGTGATCTGATGTTGGATGACTTTCCCTTCCACCAACGTATCGACGATGTCCTTGAGGCTCGCGTGGCGTGCGAATTGATATTCGCCGAACTTCAGATCCTCCCATACCTTGCGCACGATCACGCCACCGATGAACGTCCAAGGCTGATCGATCACGCCTTCGCGGGCCAACAGATCGGCGATTTCCCGCGTGCGCAGGCCGCGCGAAATATTGACGGTCTTGTCATCGACCAGCGGGCCCGGCGCCTCGAAGCGCTGCTTTCCGACCATGAGGACGATGCCGCCGATGATGGCGAGCAGAATGACGGTCGTGAATATGGCATTGCCGGCGATCACTAGCGGATGGCGTGCACTGCGCGAACGGCGCCGACGCACCGGCATCGGCATGCGCTCGGGCTCAAGCGCGGCGCGCGGACTGCGGGGGGAAATACGATTTTGTTCCATCGCTGCCTGGTCGATGCCAACTCCGCGTCAAAGGCGCGTCACGATCACCGCGATTTTCGCGCGTGCATTGGGCAATTTGCCGACATGGCGCCACCGACGGCCCGGCGCTGTTTGTCGCGCCGACCCCGGCCCGGCCACGACTATATCATTCACGCGACGCCGTATACCAGAACCGGCGGCCGCGCCACAACGCAACGAATAGCCAATCGGATGACCGCAATTATGGCGAATACAAGTTGACGGTCCGCCGTATTCGCAAGTCTTGCCGCCGCAACCGAATGCGCCGGCCAACCCCGCGGTCAGCGCGCGAATCTGCGGAACACAAGCGACGCGTTGGTTCCTCCAAAGCCAAAGGAATTCGACAATGTCGTATCGACGCCGCGCTTTCTGGCCACATGCGGAACGAGATCAATCGCGGTTTCGACCGAGGGGTTGTCGAGATTGATGGTTGGGGGCACGACCTCGTCGCGGATAGCCAGGATGGAAAAAATCGCCTCCACGGCGCCCGCGGCACCAAGCAGGTGCCCGATCGCCGATTTTGTGGACGACATCGATATGCGCGCGGCGGCGTTACCGACGATTCGCTGCACGGCGGCGAGTTCGATCTCGTCGCCAAGCGGCGTCGACGTGCCGTGGGCATTGATATAATCGATCTCGGCCGCCGAAATTCCCGCGCGACGGATCGCCGCATGCATGCAGCGCGTCGCCCCGTCGCCGTCGGGGGCGGGCGCCGTAATGTGGTACGCGTCACCCGACAGGCCGTAGCCGATCAGCTCGGCATAAATTCGCGCGCCACGGCGCTCGGCGTGTTCGAGCGATTCGAGAACGACGATGCCGGCGCCTTCGCCAATGACGAATCCGTCGCGATCACGGTCGTACGGCCGCGACGCACGTTTCGGCTCGTCATTGAACGCCGTCGATAATGCGCGGCAGGCGGCGAACCCGGCGACCCCAATGCGATTGATCGGTGATTCCGCGCCGCCGGCCACCATGACCTCCGCGTCGCCAAGCGCGATGAGCCTCGCCGCGTCGCCGATTGCGTGCGCGCCGGTCGAACATGCGGTCACGACCGCGTGGTTGGGGCCTTTGAGGCCATGCGCGATCGATACATAACCGGATGCCAGATTGATCAGCCGACCAGGGATGAAGAATGGCGAAACACGACGCGGGCCGCGTTCCTTGAGCAGGATGGCGGTTTCCGCAATGCCTTCAAGGCCGCCGATGCCCGACCCGATCATGACGCCCGAAGAAATCTGTTCTTCATAGGACGTGGCTTTCCAGCCGGAATCGGCCAACGCCTGCCGCGCGGCCGCCATGGCGAAAATGATAAAGTCGTCGACCTTGCGTTGTTCCTTCGGCTCCATCCAGTCGTCGGGATTGAACGTGTCCTGCGAACCGTCGCCGCGCGGCACGGCGCAAGCAACCTTTGATGGCATGTCGGAAATATCGAATTTCTCGATCCGGCCGGCGCCGCTGTGCCCAGCCAGCAGCCGGCGCCAGGTGGCCTCGACACCGCACGCAAGCGGCGTCACCATGCCAAGCCCCGTCACCACGATTCTTCTCATCGTCCGACCCGCATCGCCCGAGGCTTACCCTGCACCCTGTGACCGCCGTCGGCGCCGGCCGAGCGAGATCGGCGAATGCCTGTCCGCGGCCCACCTGCGCGCGCCCAACCTTACAGCCACGCGACACGGATCGCCACGCGGGCCACGGCGCAAGGATGCGACGCGCGCAAGCCCTGATGTTGGTCGGCGATCGCGCCACGGATCGTGGCGCGAAAATTGCGGACGATCAACTTTTTGCGTTTTTTTCGAGAAACTTGACGGCATCGCCCACGGTCAGAATGGTCTCGGCGGCGTCATCGGGAATCTCGCAGCCGAACTCCTCCTCGAACGCCATCACCAGTTCGACGGTATCAAGGCTGTCGGCGCCGAGATCGTCGATGAAACTGGCGTTGTCGCCAACTTTGTCGGCCTCGACTCCGAGGTGCTCCACGACGATTTTCTTAACCCGCTCGGCAATATCACTCATCGCTTCAACCTCGTGCATGTCATGTCGGTCGACGGTCGCGCTGGCCAGCTGCCGACGCTTGCGTTCTCGTCGCGGCTCGCGGCGGCAGGGTACAACGGTCGCGGGCGGACCGCATGAAAATCCGCCGTCCCCGCCGCGATGTTTCCCAGCCCCGCGGTTCGGTTATCATACTTCAATTGGCTTGACCAGCATCGCCGCCGACCCGCGCAAGCGGCACAAAAACGCCGACAAAGCCAGCTCAGACCATGACCATGCCGCCGTTCACGTGCAAGGTATGGCCGTTGACGTAGCCGGCCTCGCCGGAGGCAAGGTAGACGGCGGCAGCGGCAACGTCGGCGCCCTCCCCGAGCCGGCTGGCCGGCACACGGTCGAGAATCGCCTCGCGCTGCTTGTCGTTGAGTTTATCGGTCATCGGCGTGGCGATGAATCCGGGCGCCACGCAATTCGCGGTCACGCCGCGCTTGGCATATTCCTGCGCGATCGACTTAATCATTCCCGCGATGCCGGCCTTGGCGGCCGTGTAGTTCGCCTGGCCGGGATTGCCGGTGACGCCGACCACCGACGTGATCGCAATAATGCGCCCATAGCGGCGGCGCATCATGCCGCGCACAGCCGCGCGCGCAAGGCGGAACGTAGCGGTCAAGTTGATGGCAATCACCGCCTCCCAATCCTCGTCGCGCAACTGCACGAGAAGATTGTCTCGCGCGACACCGGCATTGCATACGAGTATGTCGACTTGCCCCATCGCTGCCTCGGCGCGGGTGACCAGCGTCTCCACGTCGGTCTTGTCGGAAAGGTCGCAGCGCACGGCATGCGCGCGCGCGCCGAGCTCAACGCAACGTGAAGCCAGCGCATCCTCGCGCGTCCCGCTGAGCGCCACCACGGCACCCTGCCCGTGCAGCGCGCGCGCGATCGCCCCGCCAATGCCGCCGGTTGCGCCGGTGACCAGCGCGCACTTGCCGGTGAGGTCAAACATATCCGTGTCCCCCTCGCCCTTTAGGGCATGATTCCGAAAAGCGGGAACCGATTTTCGGAAAAGATCATGCTCGAACAAAAAGTTAAAGCGCCACGCTTAGTCAACCGCGATGAATCGGGCCCGCGCGTCTCGTCCGCGATCATTGGCGCGCCAAATTGAACGCCTCAATGTCCTGCGGCGAACCGATGGGTATCCCCACCGCGCCGTCCGCAATGCGCCGCACCAGGCCCGAGAGCACCTTGCCCGATCCGATTTCGTAAAAGGTACGCACGCCATTTGCCGCCATGAACTCAATGGATTCGCGCCAACGCACGGTACCCGTTACCTGGCGTACCAGCGCCGCCGCGATATCGAATGGGTCTGTCACCGGCGCCGCGAGCACATTGGCGACGAGTGGCACGACCGGCCGACCCATCGCGACCTTGGCCAAGGCGATAGCCATCGCGTCGGCTGCCGGCTGCATCAGGCGGCAGTGAAATGGCGCCGACACCGGCAGAAGCATGGCACGACCGGCTCCGCGCGCCTTTGCGATGGCAAGCGCGCGCTCGACCGCCGCGCGGTCGCCCGAAATGACAACCTGGCCTGCGCCATTGTCGTTGGCGGCCGCACAGACTTGCCCGGCGGCGGCCTCGCGCGCAATCTCTGCCGCCGCGGCAAAATCAAGCCCGATAAGCGCCGCCATGGCGCCC
>JACQAE010000294.1 GCA_016195095.1 Pseudomonadota bacterium | reverse complement strand
GCGTCACCGCCAGCGGCTGCGCGCCGCTCATGCCGCCGAGGCCGGCGGTGAGGACGAGCCGTCCACGTAAGCTGCCGCCGAAGCGCTCGCGGGCGACGGCGGCGAAGGTTTCGTAGGTGCCCTGGAGAATGCCCTGGGTGCCGATATAGATCCACGAGCCGGCCGTCATCTGGCCGTACATCATCAGCCCCTGGCGATCGAGCGCGTTGAAATGGTCGAGCGTCGCCCAATGCGGCACCAGGTTGGAATTGGCGATGAGCACGCGCGGCGCGTCGGCATGGGTGCGGAAAATCCCCACCGGCTTGCCCGACTGCACGAGCAGCGTCTCGTCGGCTTCGAGCGCGCGCAGCGCCGCGACGATGCGATCGAAACTCTCCCAGTCGCGCGCCGCGCGGCCGATGCCGCCATAGACGACGAGCTCCTGCGGCCTCTCGGCCACCTCGGGATCGAGATTGTTCATGAGCATGCGCAGCGGCGCCTCGGTGAGCCAGCTCTTGGCGCTGATCTCGCTGCCGCGCGGCGCTGCGATGTGGCGGCTGTTGTCACGACGGGCGTTCATGGCGATGTCCTTAAGGCGCGCCGGCGGCGGGCTCCCGGCAAAAGGCGAGGCAGGAATCGAGCACCTGGCGCAGCGTCGCCTGGATGGATTTGGCGAATTGCGCGTCAAAGCGCGGCGGGTCGGCCTCCTCGGGCAGGTAGCCGCGATAGGCAAGCTCCATCTGCACGGCATGGATGCCGGCCCGCGGGCGTCCATGGCTGCGCGTGATGAAGCCGCCCTTGAAGCGTCCATCGACGACATGCGGCCAGGGGCTTTGCGCGCAACGTTGCGCGACCGCCTGGGCCAGCGCCGGGTCGCAGGCGCGGCCGTCATTGGTGCCGATATTGAACACCGGCAACTCGCCTTGAAAAAGGCGTGGGATGATCGAGCGGATGGAGTGGCAATCGTAGAGCACGACGCGCGCATGCGCCGCGCGCAGGCGCGCGAGCTCGCGCGCGAGCGCGGCGTGATAGGGGTCGAAATAGACCCGCCGCCGGCGCGCGATCTCGGCCGCGTCGGGCGCGCTTCCCGCGCGATAGAGCGCGCGTCCGTCAAAGGTCTCGACCGG
The DNA here is from genome assembly GCA_016195095.1 of Pseudomonadota bacterium. Taxonomy (GTDB): domain Bacteria; phylum Pseudomonadota; class Alphaproteobacteria; order Rhizobiales; family Xanthobacteraceae; genus JACQAE01. The sequence continues at coordinate 3,589 of JACQAE010000294.1, read as the reverse complement.
CACGAGAGCGGTCGTCGCCTGGCCGGGATAAAGCGAGACGCCGGAGGGATCGCGGTTGACGTCGATGACGGCGCGCGAGCAGGCGGTGTGGATCGTGGTCGCGCCCTGCTCGGCGGCAAAGGCGTAAAGCCGGTCGATGAACCAGTCGGCGTCGTGGCGCGCGAGGTCGAGCGAGACGAGGCCGTGGCGGCAATCGTCGGGAATATCGAGGCCGGTATGGGGAAACGACAAGACGAGCGGCGCCGTGCGCTGCTCGACCGTGAGCCAGGCGGGATTCATCGGTGCGCGCCCGGCGCCGGGGAAAATCGCGTGGCGATCATTGGCCGTTCCATACGCGCGCGTGCAGCGGGTTGAAGCCGACACGGTACACGAGTTCCGCCGGCCGTTCGATATTCCAGATCGCCAGGTCGCAGCGCTTGCCGGCCTCGAGCGTGCCGAATTGCGCGAGGCGTCCGAGCGCGCGCGCCGCCTCGCGCGTCACCCCGGCGATGGCTTCCTCGATGGTGAGGCCGAACAAGGTCGCCGCCATGTTCATCATCAACAGGAGCGAGGTGACCGGCGAGGAGCCGGGATTGCAATCGGTGGCGAGGGCCATGGCCACGCCGTGGCGGCGAAAGCTCTGCAGCGGCGGCAACTGGGTTTCGCGCAGCGTGTAGAACGCGCCGGGCAGCAGCACCGCCACGGTCCGCGCGGCGGCCATGGCGGCGGCGCCGGCATCGTCGGCATATTCGAGATGATCGGCGGAAAGCGCGCCATGCGCGGCCGCGAGCCGCGCGCCATGCAGGTTGGACAATTGGTCGGCGTGAAGCTTGACCGCGAGCCCGGCCTTGCGCGCGGCGGCAAAGACGCGCGCGATCTGCGAAGGCTGGAACGCGATGCCCTCGCAGAACGCATCGACGGCATCGGCGAGGCCGGCGCGCGCCACCTGCGGGATCATGTCGTCGCAGACGGCGTCGATATAGCGCTCCTTGTCGCCTTGCGCCTCCGGGGGCAGCGCGTGGGCGCCGAGAAACGACGTTTCGACATGCACCGGCCGCTCGCGCGCCAGCCGGCGCGCCGCGCGCAGCATGCGCATTTCGCTCTCCAGCGCGAGGCCATAGCCGGATTTGATCTCGATGCTGGTGACGCCTTCGGCGAGGAGGCGCTCGAGGCGGGGCAGGCTTTGCGCGACCAGCGCGTCCTCGCTTGCCGCGCGCGTGGCGCGCACGGTGGACAGAATGCCGCCGCCGGCCTGCGCGATCTGCGCGTAGCTCGCGCCGTTGAGGCGGCGCTCAAACTCCTCGGCGCGATCGCCGGCATGCACGATATGGGTGTGGCAATCGATGAGCCCCGGCGTCACCCAACGCCCGTCAAGGGCGACGCGCTCGCGCGCGTCCCAGCCGGCCGGCAGATCGGCCTGCGGCCCGGCATAGACGATGCTTCCGTCGCGGCAGGCGAGCGCCGCGCGCTCGACGGCGCCAAGGCCGGGACGGTCCGGGGCGAGGGTCGCGAGCCGCGCGTCAAGCCAGATTCGGTCGAAGCGCATAAGGTTTCCGCGCCGCGTTGGGGCGATGGGGGCGCCTATACGTAATCGACGTTCGGACCTATTGTCGAGCATCCAAGGCGCAATGCCCGAATGTGGCCGGCAAGCGCCGCCGTCCGCCCGGCTCGCGGGTGGCGGGGGGTGCAATCGCGGAAATGAGGCGCGCCAATGCCGGCATTCGTGTTCGATCATGCCTGGCTGCCGCAAGGCTGGGCGCGCGACGTGGCGGTGAGCGTCGAGGGCGGGATGATCGCCGCCATCGATGCAGGCGGCGACGCCGGCGGCGCCGGCGAGCGCATTCACGGCGCGGCGCTGCCGGGGCTCGCCAACCTGCATTGCCACTCCTTCCAGCGCGGCATGGCGGGATTGAGCGAGCGGCGCGGGCCGGGCGATGACACGTTCTGGACCTGGCGCGAGGTCATGTATCGGTTTCTTGGCGCGCTCACGCCCGACGATGTCGAGGCCATCGCCGCCTTCGCCTATATGGAGATGATCGAAGGCGGCTTCACCAGCGTCGGCGAATTCCATTACCTGCATCACGACGTGGACGGGCGGCCTTATGGCGATATCGGCGAGATGGCCGCGCGCGTCGTTGCCGCCGCCGTCGCAAGCGGCATCGGCCTCACGCTGTTGCCGTCGTTCTACGCCAATGGCGGCTTTGCTGGCGCCGCGCCCTTGCCCGGCCAGCGCCGCTTCATCAACGACGTGGAGCGCTTTCATCGCTTGCTGGAGCGCACGCGCGCGATTGCGGCGCGGACGCCGGGAACGGTCGTCGGCATCGCGCCGCATTCGCTGCGCGCGGTGACGCCGGAGGCGCTGCGTGCCGTGGTGGCCGCGGCCGCGACCGGCCCGATCCATATTCACGCCGCCGAGCAGGCGCGCGAGGTCGATGATTGCCTGGCGGTGCTGGGCGCGCGGCCGGTCGAATGGCTGCTGGCCAATTTCGCGCTCGATCGGCGCTGGTGCCTCATCCACGCGACGCACATGAACGAGGCGGAGACGCGCGCGCTCGCCGCGTCGGGGGCGGTGGCGGGCCTGTGTCCGTTGACCGAGGCGAGCCTCGGCGACGGCATATTTCCCGGCGCGCCTTATCTGGCCGGCGGCGGGCGTTTCGGCATCGGCACCGATTCCAATATCGACATTCACGCGGCGGGCGAGCTGCGCCAGCTCGAATACAGCCAGCGCCTGGCGGCACGCGCGCGCAACGTCCTCACCCTGCGCGAAGGCGAATCGACCGGCGAGCGGCTTTATGCGCAGGCCTGCGCCGGCGGCGCGCAGGCCTTGGCGCGGCCGCAGGGCGCCATCGCGGTCGGGCGGCGCGCGGATTTCGTCGTGCTTGACCGCGACGATCCCGATCTCGCCGGCGACCCCGCCCATTGGCTTGACGCCTATGTCTTTGTCGGCGGCCGGCGCATGATCGATAAGGTGATCGTCGGCGGTGAACGGCTGGTCGAGCGCGGCCGCCATGCCGCGCGCGCGCGTATCGCCGGGCGCTATCGCGCGGTGGTGGCGCGGCTGGCGGCCTTGTGAGACGCGGCCGGCGCGGGCGCGCGCTGACGGCAAGTCATCGCGATCGATCACGTTTATGATTTGGATCGATTCGACGCAAAATCATCGCGGTTCAAAGGAGAACGAGAGCATGAGCGAACCAGTCGTGACGGTGGCGGAGGTCAAGGCGGCGTGCGAGGGAATGCTGCAAAAGCAGCTCTATGTCGTGCTCACGAAACCGACGCGCGGGCTCGGGCCGGTGCTGGAAAATCTCAAGCCGCATCTGGCCTACCAGATCGACATCGAGCAGCGCGGCATCATGGTGGGCGCCGGGCCGTTCTGGACCGAGGATGAAAAGCAGTGGATGGGCGAGGGCATGGTCATTATCCGCGCCGCCTCGATCGCGCAGGCGCACGCAATCGCCGCCGCCGACCCCATGCACAAGAGCGGCGCGCGCTCCTACACGATCCGCCCGTGGCTGCTCAACGAGGGATCGCTGAATGTCAGGGTGACGTTTTCCGATCGGAAGGCGACAATCGACTAGAGCATTTTCCGGCGAAGTGGGAACCGGTTCGCCGC
>JACQAE010000253.1 GCA_016195095.1 Pseudomonadota bacterium | reverse complement strand
TGGGTGAGATCGCAGGCGCGACCGACTCCGCCGCGACCGCACGCGCGAGCGCGCTCAACGCGGGCGCAGCCGTCCGCGACGATTTTGCCGTGTCAGCCTGGTGTGATGGCCCGCGATCGCTGACGGCCATCGGTCGTGCGGTATTCACTGCCGTCCTGCCAAATCCAGCGTGCGGTTAATGCATTCGCCACCGCTAATATTGTCACCGTATCATCTAAAGAAAACACGTTGTTGGGATCGATAACCACGATTCTTCGCGGCATGTTTAATTCGGCGTAAATTGTCGCGCCTGCGCCGGCGGCTGCGCCGCGATGCGGCTTGCGGGCTGGCCGGTTTCCGCGCCACGCTTAAGTTCGTCACGGTAGAGCTTCTCGATTTCGTGATGCATGGTGGCGAGCGAGAAACGATCTTGCAGCGTCTTTCGCCGAGCAAGCGCGATTTTCATGCCTTGGGCTTCGCTCGCCAACATGCGGTCGATACCGGCGGCAAGCGCGAGCGCGTCGCCCGGGGCCACCAAAGGCTGTGTATCGGCCGCGATAATTTCCGGGATTCCTCCGACATGGGTGGCCACGATCGGCATACCCGCGGCGATGGCCTCGAGGACGACATAGGGCATCGATTCCGCGCGCGACGGCACGACGATCATGCGTCCCATCGCCAAGGCCGCGCGCGTCGGCATCGGCTTGTGAAAGGTGACGCGATCGGTAATTCCCAACGCGGCCGCGAGCGCCTGGTAGCGGGGAAAGTCAGCGTCTGCCTGCCCAATGATGTTTGCCGTGGCCGTGCGATTGAAGGTCGAACCAAGAATACCGACCGCCTCCAGGAACACGTCGAGGCCCTTGAGATCGCGAAACATTCCAAGATAGAGAAGATCGCCTGCGTCGGGCGCCGGCGTGATCAACGCGAACTCGTCCGGCCGCAATCCGTTGCGAATAATTTCGCTGCGGCATCGCGGTTGACCGATCTTGGCGCGATATGTCCTCGCCTCGTATTCGCTCACATGGATAATGGCGTCGGTCATGCGCTCGAGCTGGCGTTCGATCGAGAAGTAGGCGCGACCGGCAAGCGTATGGCGGTCATGATGCAAGCTGCCGCCATGCGGCGAGTAAATTCGCAACACGCGGCGCCGGCGACGCAGCCATGTACAGATCTGCCGGCCGTAGGCGCCGCCCTTGGCACCGTGGCCATGGATGACGTCGGGATACAGGGAACCGAGGTGGGTAAGAACGCGTCTGACCGCGGCGAGGTCGGAAGAGGATATCCGCCTTTGCATCGGGAGGCGGATTGCGCCGAGCTCGAGCCTGGCCGAAATCGTCTCGACGGCGCGGCGCTCGAATTCGCCGCCGGTTGACGAATCGCAAATCAATCCGACGGCATGACCGGCGTCCGCTTGCGCGGTTGCAAGGTCAACGATATGGCGGAAAATTCCGCCGATCGGTGCGCGAACGATATGAACAATTCGAAGGCGATTGGTTTCATTCATCGCTACACCTGCGAAAGGGCACTGGAATTTTCGACCGACATCCTGTTGGGTCATGGAACGCGGCGCGCATCGCCAAGCCGCGCCGCCATGGAGCCGGCTTGGCGTTTCCCGGTATGATGCCGACGCCTGGGAAGCTAAGGTGCGCCTGGACATCACTAGCGTATCTTCCGGTTAAGAAAGGTTCACGCTCGGCCCTGACCCGCCGCCATTAACGCGGTGGCAACCATAATCGCGTGTAATCCCGGCCCATCGGCCGCCAGTTCGCGGGTCATGGGAGTTTGGGTCATGCAGGTCGCGTCACCGTCGCTGACTGGGCACGCGGCCGTGCGGCCATATGCATCCGATACCGACATCGACATGGCCGCGCTTGGGCGGGCGATCTGGCGCCGCCGCCGACAGATTATCGTCCCGACGCTGATCGTGGGCCTGCTCAGCGCGATCGCCGTCAATTTTCTGACGCCGAAGTATAAATCCGAAGCGCGCGTGCTCTATGAAGGACGCGAGAACATATTTCTGCGGCCCGAGGCGGACAAGGCGACGCAGGATCGCGGCGTGGCGGACCAGGAAGCGGTCACGAGCCAGGTCCAACTGGTCCTGTCGCGTGAATTGGCGGTGGCGGTTGTGCGGCAGCTCAAGCTCAACGAGTTACCTGAGTTCGATCCGCTGTTGCACGGCGTCTCGCTCCTCAAATCGATGTTGATCACGGTTGGAATCGCGCGCGACCCAACGCGGATGACCGCGGAGGAGCGCGTGCTCGACGCCTATTACGAGCGCCTCGTCGCCTATCCCATCGACCGCACGCGCGTGATCGTGGTCGAATTCCAGTCTTCGAGCCCTGATTTGGCCGCGCGCGTAACAAACGCGATTGCCGAGCGTTATCTTGGTCTGCAGCAGGTGGCCAAGCAGGACCAGACCCGTGCGGCCGGACGCTGGCTCGCGGGTGAGATCGAAAGCCTGCGCACCAAAGTTTCCGAGGCGGAAAACAAGGCGGACGCGTTTCGCTCCAATACGAACCTGTTCGTCGGCACGAATAACACCACGTTGTCCAATCAGCAGCTCGGCGAATTCAACACGCAACTCGGAACCGCGCGGGCGCAGAAGGCGGACGCGGAGGTGCGCGCCCGTCTGATCCGCGAAGTGTTGCAAAAAGGCGGCGCGGTCGAATCCACCGATATCGTCAATTCGGAGCTGATACGCCGTCTGGCCGAGCAGCGGGTCACGTTGCTGGCGCAGCTTGCCGAGCAGTCGGCGACGCTCCTCGATCGCCATCCCAGAATCAAGGAATTGCGCGCCCAGATCGCCGACCTTGATCGCCAAATCCGTGTCGAGGGCGAAAAATTGGCACGCGCGCTTGAAAACGACGCTCGCATTGCCGGCGCCAAGGTGGAGACGCTTTCGGCCAATCTCGACCAGCTCAAACGCCAGGCTGCGTCGACCAATGTGCAGGACGTTCAGTTCCGCGCTTTGGAGCGCGAGGCCAAGGCGCAAAGGGAATTGCTCGAATCCTATCTCGCGCGCTACCGCGAAACCACCGCGCGCGATTCGATCGGCGCAGCTCCCGCGGACGCCCGCATCATCTCGCGCGGGATCGTTTCCAACACGCCATTTTTCCCAAAGAAGTTGCCGATCATTCTCGTGGCAAGTCTGGCGACATTCGTTTTATCGACAGGGTTTGTCCTGACCGGCGAGCTATTGCGCAATGTGCGTGGCACGTATTCCTCCGCGTTCGATGGTACCGACACGGAGCCGGTCGCCAGGCCGAGCCTTGATGGCGGCGCGCGCGCGGTTCCGCATCGGGTTCTCGGGGTGTCGGTGGACGCGATTGATGCGGTGGCGCGGGCATTGCGTGCGGCCGGTGGCGTGCGTTGCGCCGTTGTCACGGCCGTCGGTGGCAACCCGACGCCCATCGCCGCGCTGACGATTGGTCGTGCGCTTTCAAAGGAATACCGCACGCTGCTGGTGGATCTGGCGCCGACATCGCCGAACGCAGGTCGCGAAATGGGCCACGCAGGCGGCGCCGGCATCAATGATCTTGTGCTTGGCGCGGCGTCGTTTGGGACCATCATCTCGCGCGATCCTTTGTCGCGCATGCATGTCGTCGCGCCAGGAAGCCCCGTGGCCGACCGCGCGGCGATGCTTGCGTCCGCGCGTCTGGCAACGGCGTTCGCGGCGTTCAATCAGACCTACGATTTTGTCCTGATCAATGGCGGACCGGTCGGAGATCTGGAGGTCGGTCCGATCGGCAAGATCGCGGTTAAAGCGGTGCTGCTGTGCGACGCCGCGGAGGATGATGCGACCGCGGCAGCAACGCGCCGGCTGCAAGACGGCGGGATCGCCGAAATTGTCGTCCTGGTCGGTCGATTCCAAAACCTGGCAAGCGGATCCGATCAACCGGTCGCTGCCTAGAACATTTTCGGGCGAACCGGTTCGACTTCGCCGAAAGTTGCCCTAGTCGGCCTTGGTGGCGACCGCCAGAAGACGCTGACGCGCGGCGCGGATCGCGGCCCAGGCGAGGGGCGTTGATTTGATGAACCGCTTGAGGCGGTTTACTGGGCGCGCCGCCGCGACCGCCAGTCGTCCGCGCATTGAGAACGGCAAGTAGCTGTCGTACAGGGCCAGGACGTCCTTGCAAAAGAACGTCTTGTAATGGGCTTCGCCGACGCCGAGATCGAAAGTCGCAAGACCACGATCCGCGATATGACGCACGAGGTGCGTCAATAGAATCAGTCCCGGGCTAAAGCGCGCGTTTTCGCCGAGCGTGTAGGAATTGAACATCGAGGAATATCGATCCTGGTCGAGCACACCGGCAAACAGCGCGAGTACCTCCGACTTGCACTCCAAAGCATGGATTTCAATCAACGGCCGCCCCGACTGCAGGCCGTCCTTGCAGGCGGCGCGAATGAATGCCTCGATCCCGGGCTGCGCGAAGACGTTCGCCACGCCGGCGGCCGCAAGATGGCGCGCCTTTTGCTCAAAAAACGCATCAAGATGGCGGTCGACGTCGGCGAATGTGGCGGCCTTAATGTACCGGTAACCATCATATTTAGCGATTTTCCTTTCCTTATTGCGCAGCCGGCCGCGCATCGATGGGCTGAGCAGATCTTCCAGCAATTGCGTGCCTGGCCGCTGCGCGATGCCAACTTGGAAAATGTCGTCGGTCGCACGTTCGTGTGCGAGCCGAAGCAGCGGATTGGCGATCCCTTCCCAGGCTGCCGGAAGGTTCGTCAGCTTGAAGAGGTCGATATCGTGATCGGCGGCCACGCGTTCGAGGACCGATATGAGAGTGGCCGCATCCGCTGTCTGGGCAAAATCGCGCCGCCATAATGCGAGATTAATGTTGGCATGCTTGCCGCCGAAAAAACGGGCGATCACGATCCTTCCTTCGCGCAGACGCTCAAAAGGCAGGAGAAAAAGCGGATGTCCGCTCGAATTGACTCCGATGACAATGACCGGTTCGGCGCCCAGCGCCGGACCAACATGCCGCTGCCACAATTCGGCCCAATCGTAACGTTGGTAGGGCGATTGAAGCGCGTTCTCGGCCTCAAGGCGACGCCAATGCGTTTTGGCTGCGAGACAGGTCGTGAGCACGTCCACGCGCGCGAGCGTGGCGTCCGCCACCGCGGCCACGCTCCCTTGCAAGAATTCGTCCGCCTGTGTGCGAATTGCCACGTTCATCATGATCGGCCCGATCGGACTGCCGGTGTCTGGCAGCCGAATGCACGATGGCAAAGAATAATCAACAAAAGGTTGGTAGGTGTTAATCGAACCTTGCAGTGGGAATTTTCATGGCGCGGTATAAGATCGCGGCGATGCGCGCCGGTTTTGAGGCGCTGTATTTCAGCGGCGCGCATATGTGGCTGCGGCCCTTTTCGGGGGGGTGCGGCGGCATATTGATGTTGCACCACGTTCGGCCGCCGCGGCTCGAGCGTTTTCAGCCAAATCGCCTCCTGGAGGTAACGCCGGCCTTTTTCGAGGACGTCATCCGCCGGATTCGTCGCTCCAACATCGAAATCGTGTCAATGGACGAAGTTCATCGCCGCCTGACCACGGGCGATGCCAAACGCCGTTTCGTGGCTATTACTTTCGACGACGGATATCGCGACAATCGCACCTGGGCCTATCCAATCCTCAAGAAATACAACGTTCCCTTCACCCTCTACGTTCCGACGAGCTTTCCCGACCGTATTGGCGAATTGTGGTGGATTGCTCTCGAGCATGTCATTGCCAAGTCAGATCGCATTGGTCTGGCTATCGATGGACAGGATCGTTGGTTTGACTGTTCTACGATCTCCGCGAAATACGCGACGTTCGACTACCTTTACCGTTGGCTCCGCGAGCTGCCGAGCGAGCAGCAGCTGCGCGCGGCGGTGCGCGATCTGGCGTCGCGTTATGGCGTGGTCATCGAGGCGTTGTGCGAAGACCTTTGCATGACCTGGGAGGAAATCGCCGAGATCGCGGACGATCCGCTGGTGACGATTGGCGCGCATACGGTCAACCACTTCATCCTGCACAAGGCGTCGGAAAAGCTCGCGCGCGCGGAAATGCAAATGGGACGCGCGGTCATCGAGGCGGCGCTGGGTGTGCGCGCGGAGCACTTCGCTTATCCGGTCGGAGACCGCAGCGCCGCGGGGCCGCGTGAGTTCGCCATCGCCCGCGAACTCGGCTACAAAACGGCGGTAACGACGCGGCCCGGCATGTTGTTTGCAGAACACCGGGAATGCTTGACGGCATTGCCGCGTCTTTCGCTCAACGGAGAATATCAGCGCATGCGCTACGCGCGCGTTCTGCTGTCAGGGGCCGCGACCGGCGTCTGGAACCGTTTTCGGCGTGTCGACGCGGCATAGCGCCATCAACGCCGCGACATCCAGCTGATCAGGGGCATGGCCGGCAATACCCATCCGAGTCCCGCCAACAGGTAATAGGAAAAAGCAACGCCCCCGCTCGCCGAAGGCAGCAGGATCTGCGCGAGCGCCA
>JACQAE010000252.1 GCA_016195095.1 Pseudomonadota bacterium | reverse complement strand
GGTCGGCGGGCTGATGAACGTGCAATACGCCATCAAGGACGGCGACATCTACGTGCTCGGCGGGCGGGCGATGCAGATCATCCGCGACGACGGCCAATTCGGCGATTACCTGCTCGGCACGCTGCCCGAACTCGTCCCGCCGGAGGTCAAGATCCGCTACCCGAACGACAAGACCGGGCAGATCAACACCGTGCTTGGGCGCAATCCGCTGCTGTTCGACCGCTATCTTTCCGATGCGACCGAAGTCGACGTCGATTGCCTGTGCGACGGGCGCGACACGTTCATCGCCGGCATCATGGAGCATATCGAGGAGGCCGGCATTCATTCCGGCGATTCCGCCTGCGCCCTACCGCCGCATTCGCTCACGGCCGATACGATCGCGCAGCTTGAGACGCAAACCCGCGCACTGGCGCTCGCGCTTTCGGTCGGCGGGCTGATGAACGTGCAATACGCCATCAAGGACGGCGACATCTACGTGCTCGAAGTCAATCCACGCGCCTCGCGCACGGTGCCTTTCGTCGCCAAGGTCATCGGCATTCCGGTGGCGAAAATCGCGGCAAGGATCATGGCCGGCGAGCCGCTGGCGAATTTTGCGCTGACGCCGCCCGTAACCCGGCATGTCGGGGTCAAGGAGGCGGTTTTCCCGTTCGCGCGCTTCCCCGGCGTCGATACCGTGCTCGGCCCGGAGATGAAATCGACCGGCGAGGTCATGGGCCTCGACCATTCCTTCGCCGTTGCCTTCGCCAAGAGCCAGCTTGGCGGCGGTTCGCGGCTACCGCAATCAGGCACGCTGTTCATCTCCATGCGCGACGTCGACAAGCCGCGCATTCTCGCCACGGTGCGGCTGCTGGCCGCGCTCGGCTTTCGCGTCATCGCCACCGGCGGAACCCAGCGATTTCTCGCCGAAAATGGTATCAAGGCATTGAAAATAAACAAGGTTCTTGAGGGGCGCCCGCACATCGTGGACGCCATCAAGAATGGCGAGGTGCACCTCGTCTTCAACACGACCGACGGCGCCACGGCGCTGGCCGACAGCCGCTCGATGCGCCGCGCCGCCCTCTTGCATAAAGTCCCGTACTACACCACTCTTTCCGGGGCCGTCGCGGCGGCTCAAGGCATCAAGGCCTATCTCGCGGGCGACCTCGAGGTACGCACATTGCAGAGCTACTTCGGCAGCCAACCCTGAGGGGGTGGCGCCCGCCGCAAGTGACGACGCAACGAGTTGAGCAGGGAGTTCAAGGATCGGGGCGCCGGCTGAAAACCGCGCCGCGGTTGGAATTTTTTGCTCCCTGCCGGAGGATCGACGACCGATGGAAAAGCTTCCCATGACCGCCGCCGGCTACGCGGCCCTTGAGACCGAGCTCAAGCACTGCCAGCAGGTCGAGCGGCCCCGCATCATTCAGCAGATCACCGACGCGCGCACCCACGGCGATCTCTCCGAGAACGCCGAATACCACGCCGCCAAGGAGCAGCAGTCGCTTAACGAGGGCCGCATCGCGGAACTCGAGGACAAGCTCGCCCGCGCGGAAGTCATCGACGTTTCCAAGCTGTCCGGCGACACCGTCAAGTTCGGCGCGACCGTCACGCTTGTCGACGAGGACACGGATAAAAAGATGGTGTGGCAACTGGTGGGCGAGCCGGAAGCCGACGCCAAGAAGGGTCGCATCTCGATCACCTCGCCGCTCGCGCGCGCGCTCGTCGGCAAGAAGAAGGGCGCCCAGGTCGAGGTAGTCACGCCGGGTGGCGCCAAGGCCTATGAGGTCATCAAGGTGGAGTGGCGGTGACGCCCGCGCCGCGCATCGAGATCGTCGTATCCGCCGGCGAACTCGTTGACAAGATCACCATTCTTGAAATTAAGGCGGAGCGCATCACCGATTGTGGCAAGCGCGCCAATGTCCTGCGCGAGCTTGCCGAACTTTCAGCGCTTGGCGCCGCGCTCGGCGCGCGCGACGGTGAACTTGCGGCCCTGCGCGGCGAGCTCAAGGCGGTCAACGAGACGCTCTGGCAGGTCGAGGACGACATCCGCTCCTGCGAGCGGCGCAAGGATTTCGCCGCGCAATTCATCGCGCTCGCGCGTTCGGTCTATCGCCACAACGATCGCCGCGCCGCGATCAAGCGCGCCATCAACGAACGCGTCGGCTCCGCGATCGTCGAGGAAAAATCCTACGCCGATTACGACTGATCCGCGCCGCGCGCGCGCAGCATCACCTCGAGCGCGCGCATCACCGGTTCGACCGGGATCGCCGCCATCGTCGTGCCGCCGAATTCCTGCGCGCGGATGACCACGCCGGTCGGCGTGAACGGATGCCAGCGCGCGGCGTCGGAGGGGCCGAACAGGCTTACGATCGGCGTCGCGATCGCCGCCATCAGGTGCCCGAAGCCGCTGTCATTGGCGACGACGGCATCGAGCCGCTGCCCGAGCGCAATCGCGAATTCGAGCCGCGTGACGCCGCGCGCCGGGTCCACGGGCTCGGCTTCCGGGAACGCCGCCATCGGCACCGCCGCGCGCAACATCGCGAGCCAATCGCGCTCCTGCGGCCCGATCATGAACACCGGGCGCGCGCTGGCCGCAGACAGCCGTTGCGCAAGATCGATAAAGCGGGCGATGGGCCAGTTCTTGCGCGCCTCGCGGCTGCCCGGCGCGAGGCCGACGTAACGCGGCCCCGGCGGCAAGCGCTCGCCGGCCAACACCTGGGCGGCGGCGCCGACCTCCAGCGTGCCGCGCCAGTCGGCACCGGCGCCGATCGCCGCCTGCGCCAGGCTGAGCGCGCGCAGCGCGTTGTTGCGCGGCCGCCGCCAGCGGCCGGGCGGGCGCCGCGTGGACAATGCGTAGCCGGGAAGGCAGGCGAAGAACCCGTCATCATGGTGCAGGAACGCACGCGCCATGAGCACGCTCGCGACGCGCGTGCGCGTATCGAGCACAAGTTCGAATCGCGGCAGCGTGCGCAGCCAGCCGATCATCGCGCGCGGCGGCGCGGTCGGACAGGCATGACTGAGAACGCGCGCGATCATCGGCTTGACCCAGGGCGCGAGTTCCTCGCCCATGGCGGTCTGGTGCATGGCGATCCACCAGATCGGCCGGCCGGGATAGGCGCGCGCGATGGCGCGCAGCATCGGCAATTTCATGAGGGCATCGCCCAGCCCCTCGCGATCGACGAGCACTGCGATGGGCCGTGCATCGGCCGGCGCCACGCGCGATCGCGATGCGGTATCGGCGAATGGCGCGGTCATCGGGACGGTGATGAACGATTTTTTGACGGCGCGAACCGCGAATACGCGATCGGCAGGGGCAAATTGCGCGCCGCCGCGCCGGCGTCAATCCGCGCCGACGCGATCGTCGCCCTTGGCGCCCGTGTCATGAGTGTCATACGTCAGTTGATCATCGACTTCGGGATGAACAGCGCGATCTCCGGGAAGGCGACCAGAATCAGGATGGCGAAAAACATGGCCAGCCAGAACGGCAGGATGCCGCGGAAAATCTGGCCCATCGGCACGTCCGGCACGAGGCCCTTGACCACGAACACGTTGATGCCGACGGGCGGGCTGATCAGGCCCATTTCCAGCACGATGACCATGATGACGCCAAACCAGATCAGGTCGTAGTTCAGCGCCTGCACGATCGGAATGACGATCGGCAGCGTCAGCACCAGGATGGAAAACCCCTCCAGGAACATCCCGAGCACGATGTAAATGCCAATCAGCGCGAACAGGATGACGACGCGCGGCAATTCAAGCCCCGCCAGGGTGCTGGCCACCTGCTCCGGCAAGCCGCTGAGCGCCAGGAAAGGCCCGAACACGAAGGCCCCGATGAGGATGAGGAAAACAAAGGCCGTCGTCTTCACCGTCTCGGTCAGAATATTGGCGAGCCCGTCGACGCTGATCGAGCGCCGCCAGAACGCGATGCACAACGACAGGAACGCGCCCACGGCAGCCGCCTCGCCGGGGGTGAACGCGCCAAGATAGATTCCGCCGATCGATATGGCGACCACGATCACCATCGGCCCCGAACGGCCGAGCGTGCGCACGCGCTCCGCGCGCGTGGCCACCGGCCCCGGCGGGCCCATGTCCGGCCGCAAGCGCGTCCACAGCGTGACGGTGACGATGAACAGCAGCGCCAGCATGATGCCGGGCAGAAATCCGGCGAGCAGCAGCTTGCCGATCGATTGCTCGGTCAGGATCGCGTAAATGACGAACGCGGTACTCGGTGGAATGAGAATTCCAAGCGTGCCGCCGGCGGCCACCGTGCCGGCGGCAAGCCGTATGTCGTATTTGTAGCGCGCCATTTCGGGCAGGCAGACGCGCCCCATCGTCACCGCGGAGGCGACGCTCGAACCCGACACCGCCGCGAAGCCGGCGCAGGCGGCGATGGTCGCGGAGGCAAGCCCGCCGCGCCAGTGCCCGATCCAGGCATAGGCGGATGCGTAGAGGTCGCGGCTCATGCCCGACACGGCCGCGCAATTGCCCATCAGCACGAACAGCGGAATGACCGCCAGGTCATAGATGGCCGCGTAGGAATAGGGCGCCGACCCAAGCGACAAAAGCGCGGCCTGCACGCCGTTGAGATAGGCGAACCCGCCGATCCCGACGATCAGCATTGCGATGCCGATCGGCATGCGCAATGCCAGCAGGACCAGCATTACCGCGATGCCGATCAGGCCGATCGTTTCACGCGACATCGGCGCCGTCCTTGCCATTGCGGCGGCGCAGCGAGGCGACGCCCTGCACCAGAAGAACGAGCGCGAATAGCGCGGAACATAACGATACGGCGAAACGGAACGGGTAATGCGGCATGCGCAGCATGTTGCTGATCTGGTGGATGGTGGCGAACGTCTCTATCGCGGAGCGCCAGGCGGCGAGCGCGAATACCGCCGCGCCGGCGAAAGCGACCAGCGCTGGCAGCAGCCGCGGCGAAAGCCGGTCGAGCGGTTTCTCGAACAAGTCGACGGCGATATGCCCGCCGACCCAGCCGCAATAGGGAATGGCGAGGAATACGATCAGCGCCATCGCGAATTCGGTGACTTCAATCGAGCCGCTGAACGGCCGGTTGAAGGCATAGCGCAGCACCACGTCGGCCACAGTATAGAGCATCAGCAGCAGCACGATGCCGCCGCTGGCCAACGCGAGTATCCGCAGGAACCGGTCAAAAAGCGCCATTGCCGCGGTCTACCGCCTCGTCCGTCCCGCCGGAAAACCGCGCGCCTGGCCGTTCAGCCAAGCACCCCATAGGCGCCTACCAGCGCGCTGCCGGGCAGGCCGGCCTTGTCGGCCTCCTGCGCCTTGCTCTGGATCAGCGGGCGAAAGGCCTCGAACCAGCGCTTGTGTTCGGCGTCGGAGAGCTTGATGAGATCGCGATCCTTGTCCTTCTCGACGGCCGCGATCGCCGCATTGTTCTGCTCGTCATAAGTCGCCGCGCCCTTCAGGCTGAGCGACAATCCGGTGGTTTCGTCCAAGACCTTCTTGAGGTCGGGCGCCAGGCGTTCGTAGCGCGCCTTGTTCATGGCGACGAGGAACGGCGAGCGGCCGAGCGGCGCATCGACAGTGAAGTATTTCGCCACCTCGACCAGCTTGAAATCCAGCGCCGCGGACATCGGGATCATGGTGGCGTCGACGACGCCACGGTCGAGCGCGTTATAGATGGCGGGGGCCGGCATATCGATCGGGGTGGCGCCAAGCGCCACAAGCTGCGCCGACTGCGCGGCCGACGGCGTGCGGATCTTCATGCCCTTGAGATCGTCGAGCGTGCGCACCGGCTTGGCCTTGCTCATGATCGCTGCGGTGTCGGAATTCCACAACATGAGAACCTTGGCCGCCTGAAAATCGCGCGCCAGGTACTTGTCGTAATTGGCCCACAGTTTCTTGGTGCCGTCATCGGCGCTCTTGGCCATCGCGGGAAGTTCGGTGAGCGCCATCATCGGGAAGTCGCCGGACGTATATCCGGGCAGTGTGAACGTGATGTCGGACACGCCCTGCGCCATCTGCCGGTAGAGTTCCGGCGGCTTGCCGCCCAACTGCATCGACGGGAAGAAGCGTATTTTCAATTTTCCGGCGCTGCGTTTTTCAAGCTCCGCCGCCCATGGCACCAGCACGCGCGCATAGATGATGTGGCTCGGCGGCACGAAGGTGGAGAGCTTGAGTTCCTCCTCGGCGCGCGCGGCGCGCGGGCGCATCGCCGCGGCGGCAGCCGTGGCGGCGGTCGCGGTCAGAAACATTCTGCGTGTCGGGCGCATCAGCACGTCCTCCCTCGTTGATTGGCGGTTGGCCATCCGCCCTGCCCGGTTATTCCGGGTGTCTTGATCGTCGTCATGCTCGCCCATCGCACGCGGCAATCGTCGGCTGCCGCAGCGCGGGTACCTAGCCAAGAGCGCAAATAACGTCGCTATTTGCGATGCGGCGCATCTTATCGGCCGCATTGCGCGCGTCAATGCTTGCGTCGGCAACCCGGATGACCGTCGCGCCTTGAGGCGCGACGCCTCACAAGCTGAACGCGACACCGGCACCACGCACCGAGCAGCCTCACGTGGCCGGCGGCTCGTCCAGCGGCACGATCGGCGCATTCTTCGAATTGCGCAGCGTGAGCGACGTCTTAACGTTGCGCACATGCGGCGCCGCCGTCAACTCGGCCACGAAATCCTGGAATCGTCGCAGGTCCGGCGCCACGCATTTGAGAATGAAATCGACCTCGCCCGACAGCATCCAGCATTCACGCACCAGTGATTGCGCGCGTACGAAGGCTTCGAATTCCGCCAAATCCGCCTCCGCCTGGCTCGACAGATGCACCATCGCGAACACGGTGATCTCGTAACCGAGGCGCTTTTCGTCGAGCAGCGCGCGGTAGCCCTTGATGTAGCCTGCCTCTTCCAGCGCGCGCACGCGCCGCAGGCAAGGCGGCGCCGATATGCCGACGCGGCGGGCGAGTTCAACATTGGTGATGCGGCCGTTATCCTGCAATTCGCGCAGGATGTGACGATCAATGGCATCGAGGCGGGCGAGCACGGCTTTTGTTCCTTCATCTTCCGGCGCGGCGGCGCCAATCCTTGGCCACGCCGCCCGTGGCCGCGCCGCGCGTGATCTCCCGACGGCCCCGCGCGCGTCCCGTTGGCGACAATAAGTAAGACACGATGGATTCGTCTCATTAACCTTTACCTTGATCGCATCGATTGTGAAATATTGTTGCGCCAACATCATTGTGCCATGCGCCAAACGCAGCCGCCGCAACCAACGCTTGCAGCAATCTGGCGCTGGTTAGAAAAGAGAGCCGCGCGTCTTGCATAGCTATTTCGAACGAATAGATTACCGCATGCACGATTGATGCGGCTCCGCGCACGATTCGCCACCATTTCCTTGGCGGTACGCGTGGGCGCCATGGGGCAGAGGGCGGCATGACGAGGGCGATTGCGGGTAAAGTGGTCATTATTGGGTCGGGGCCGGCTGGATACACGGCCGCCATCTACGCGGCGCGCGCCATGCTGGAGCCGATCCTTATTCAGGGCATCCAGGCGGGGGGGCAGCTCACCATCACCACCGACGTGGAGAACTACCCGGGCTTTGCCGACGTCATCCAGGGTCCCTGGCTGATGGAGCAGATGCACAAGCAGGCCGCGCATGTCGGAACGCGCATGGTCACCGATCAGGTCACCGCAATCGATCTTTCCGGCCGACCGTTCCGGCTGACCTGCGATTCGGGCGACCAGTATTTCGCCGAAACGCTGATCCTGGCGACGGGCGCGCAGGCGCGCTGGCTCGGAATTCCCTCCGAGGACAAGTTCAAGGGCTACGGCGTTTCCGCGTGCGCGACCTGCGACGGCTTCTTTTATCGCGGCAAGAACGTTGTCGTGATCGGCGGCGGCAACACCGCCGTCGAGGAGGCATTGTTCCTGACCAATTTCGCTGCCCGCGTGACGCTCGTGCATCGACGCGACAGCCTGCGCGCCGAGAAGATCCTGCAGGAGCGATTGTTCCGCAATGAAAAGATCGACGTCGTCTGGGATAGTGCGCTCGATGAAATCACCGGCGGCGCCGACCCGCTCAAGGTCACGGGCGTGCGCCTGAAGAACGTCAAGACCGGCTCGCACAGCGAACTCGCGACCGACGGCGTGTTCATCGCCATCGGCCACACGCCGGCGACGGAACTTGTCGTCGGCAAGCTCGAAATGAAATCGTCCGGCTATGTCAAGACCGCGCCATATTCGACCGCGACCTCGGTACCCGGCGTATTCGCCGCCGGCGACGTGACCGATGAAGTCTACCGGCAAGCCGTCACCGCCGCCGGCCTTGGGTGCATGGCCGCGCTCGAGGCGGAGCGGTTCCTCGCCGGCCACGCCGAACGCAGGGCGGCGGAATAGGGAGAGCGGATCCGGGTCACCCGGCCGCGCAAGCCATGGACTGGGACAAGCTCAAGGTTTTCCACGCCGCCGCCGAGGCCGGCAGCTTCACGCATGCCGGCGAGCAGCTTGGGCTGTCGCAATCGGCGGTGTCGCGCCAGGTGGGCGCGCTCGAGCAGGAACTCGCGGTCGCGCTGTTTCATCGCCACGCGCGCGGCCTCATCCTGACCGAGCAGGGCGAACTCCTCTACCGCACCGCGCATGAAGTGTTCATGAAGCTCGAGGCGGCGCGCACAAAGCTCACCGACAGCCGCGAAAAACCCAATGGCGAGCTCAAGGTCACGACCACCGTCGGCATCGGTGTGCATTGGCTCACGCCGCGCCTGGGCGAGTTCATCGACCTTTATCCCGACATTCGCATCACCCTCATCACCACCGATGAGGAGCTCGACCTTGCCATGCGCGAGGCGGATGTGGCGATCCGCCTGCGTCAGCCGACGCAGCCTGACCTCATCCAGCGCAAGCTGTTTTCGGTGCGCTTCCATGCCTACGCGTCGCCCGAATATCTCAAGCGGTTCGGCGCGCCACGCACGCTCGAGGAGCTCGACGCGCACCGCATCGTGCTGCTCGGCGGCAACGTCCCCACCTATCTGCAGAATCGCCGCTGGCTAGTCGAGGCCGCGCGCAATGGCAAGGGCCCGCGTACCGCTCACCTGGTCATCAATAACGTGCTCGGCCTCATGCGCGCCTGCCAGCGCGGGCTCGGCATCGCGCTATTGCCCGACTATCTGGTGGAGGAAAATGGCGGCTTGGTGCAGCTCCTCGGCGAAAGCGAGACGATCGCGCTCGACGCCTATTTCGTCTATCCCGAGGAACTCAAGTCGGTGGCGCGCGTACAGGTCTTTCGCGACTTTCTCGTGGCCAACGCGCAGCGCTGGACGCATTGAGTAGCCGGCAGCGCGTGGGCGCGGACCGGCGTTGAAAATCCAGGCGATCCGCCGCACACTCGCGCCAGCGAGGCATCATGCGCAAGCGCGCCGGGGAGCCAGATCATGCCGCCACGATGCAATACCGGGATTAGGCCGCGCCGATACCGGGACCTGCGGCCTTTGGCGCCGCCCCTGATCGTCGCCGCCGCGCTCCTGGTGTTGGCGCCGGCCGCGT
>JACQAE010000031.1 GCA_016195095.1 Pseudomonadota bacterium | reverse complement strand
CCGGTCTGTCCGTCCGAGGAATAGGCCGGACTTGGCAAGCCGCGATCACCAAGGACACCGGAAGCGGCGCGGTCGCACTTGGTGTTCGTCGCCGTTTGTCGATCGCAACGCGGGGTTGCATGCCGGGTGGCGTAAATCTGGATGAGGCGGGTGCAGGCCCGGCGCACAAGCGGCGACCAAGCCAAAAAACGGACCGGCCGGGGGATTCCGTCGTTATTTCCATTTCCGGCGCGACCGGTGGTGGCGCCAAGACCGACGAATGAGGAGCGAGCGCGATGAGTGTCGCCAACGAGGCTCGGCCAGCCGCCGGCATGTTGCAGTCGGCGCCGGCGATGCTACAGAAGCCGCCGTTTTGGCAGCGGCCGGCATTCTACCGTTACGGATTTCTCGCCCTCATCCTCGTGCTGTGGGAATTGCTCGGCCCGCTTGTCAACCCGATTTTCTTTTCCTATCCCTCGAAAATCGCGCTTGCCGCGGTGCGCCTCACCGCCAGCGGCGAAATCTTCTACTACACGTGGCAAAGCCTGCAGATCCTGTTCTATGGGCTGGGTTTTGCCATCGTCGTCGGCATCCCGCTCGCCGTCCTGATGGCGCGCGTGCGGCCGATCGACTGGGCGCTCGACCTGCCCATCAATGCACTCTACGCGACGCCCATGGTCGCCCTCGTGCCGATCCTCGTGTTGTGGTTCGGCATCTACATGAAGGCGAAGATCATCGTCGTGTTTCTGTTCGCGATCTTTCCGATCCTGATCAACACCTATCAGGGCGTGCGCGAGTGCGACAAGAACATGCTCGAAGTGGCGCGCTCGTTTCGATCGAGCGAGTGGCAAATGTGGCGGGACGTCTTGTTGCCCTTCGCGGTGCCCTATATCGCGGCCGGCGTGCGCCTGGCCATCGGACGCGGGCTTGTCGGGATGGTGATCGCGGAATTCTATACGTCGATTTCCGGGCTCGGCTACATGATCACGCGCTACGCCCACATCTTCGAGATGGACAAGACGTTCGTTCCCGTCATCCTGTTGATGGTCATGGGAGTATCGATGACGGCGGCGCTGAAATGGGTGGAACGCCGCGTCGCGCCATGGGGCCGCGCCGACGGTTGAAACCGCGCTGGCATCGCGGGCGCTGGGCACGCGCCTTCAACTGTCACCAATCTTCTCGCGACAGCTTTGCGCGCGACTGATCTGCAGGCGGAGACACGAATAGGCTTCCCCTCGTGTCGATCAGGCTTTAGTATTCAGACAGTCCGAACCGCGTCGGATCGCCCCGCAAATCATTTGGTTTTTGCCGTGTTCCTGTCGGAAAATTCCACGACCTCTCGGCAGCGCGGCCAAGCGTTGCCTCGCCATGAAATCCCTCGATTCTCCCATCGCGGCGCCTGACGCCGGCGGCGACGCCGCGCACCCGCGGGCCGTCGCGCGGCCGGGCCAAGACGGCGCGCGCGCGACGCCGATGATCGAGCAATATATCGAGATCAAGACCGCCAATCCCGACAGCCTGCTTTTCTATCGGATGGGCGACTTCTACGAACTCTTCTTCGCCGACGCCGAAACCGCCAGCCGCGCGCTTGGCATCGCGCTCACCAAACGCGGGCGCCACCTCGGCCACGACGTTCCAATGTGCGGCGTGCCGGTGGAGCGCGCCGATGATTACCTGCATCGCCTAATCGCGCTCGGCCACCGCGTTGCCGTCTGCGAGCAGCTTGAGGACCCAGCGCTGGCGCGCAAGCGCGGGCCGCGCAGCGTCGTGCGCCGCGATGTCGTGCGGCTGGTGACGCCGGGAACGCTCACCGAGGACTCGCTCCTCGACGCGCGGCGCAACAATTACCTGCTTGCGATGGCGCGCGCGCGTGCGTCCACGGACGCCGACGAAAGCCGCTTTGCGCTGGCCTGGATCGACATCTCGACCGGCGAATTCCGTATCGCCGAGGCCGAACGCGCGGCGCTCGCCGCCGCGCTGGCGCGGATCGAGCCGCGCGAGGTCATCGTTTCCGACCCGCTCTATTGCGACCCGGCCATGGCCGAAATTTTCCGGGCGTTGCCGGCGGTGACCTCGCTCACCCGCGACGTATTCGACGCCGCGAGCGCGGAGCGGCGCCTATGCGGGTATTTCTCCGTGGCGACAAGCGACGCGTTCGGGCCGTTGTCGCGCATCGAACTCGCGGCCGCCGCGGCCTGCGTCACCTATGTGGAGCGCACGCAGGTCGGAAGGCGTCCGCCCTTGTCGCCGCCGCAGCGCGAAAGCGCCGGCGCGGCGCTGGCGATCGACCAGGCGACGCGCGCCAATCTCGAGCTCGTGCGTACGCTCGGCGGCGAGCGCCAGGGCTCGCTCGCAGCGGCGATCGACCGCACCGTCACCGCCGCCGGATCCCGCCTCCTGGTGCAGCGACTCGCGGCGCCCCTGACCTCTCCCGCGGCCATCACGCGGCGGCTCGACGCGGTTGCGTT
Organism: Pseudomonadota bacterium; assembly: GCA_016195095.1. Lineage (GTDB taxonomy): Bacteria > Pseudomonadota > Alphaproteobacteria > Rhizobiales > Xanthobacteraceae > JACQAE01. The sequence goes on along the minus strand of JACQAE010000031.1, from coordinate 9,155 downwards.
TTTCCTCGCCGACCCGATCCTGCGCAACAGCCAGCGCGACGCGCTTGCCGCCGCGCCCGATATTCTGCGCGCACTCTCGCGGGTCGCTCTCGGCCGCGCTGGGCCACGTGACCTTGCCGCCATTCATGCGGGTCTTATGGCGGCGACGCAACTTGCGCAACTTTGCGCGGACCACGATCCGCCGCGCGAGGTCGCCGAGGCCGTGACCGCGCTGCGCCGGCCGGACGCGGCAATCGTGGCTGAGCTCGGCGCCGCGCTCGGCGACGATCTCCCGACCGCGCGGCGCGACGGCGGATTTATCAGAGGGGGATATGACGCCGTGCTCGACGAGACACGCGCTTTGCGCGATGAGTCGCGGCGCGTCGTTGCCGCGTTGCAGGCGCGTTACGCCGAAGAAACGCAGGTCCGCAACCTACGCATCCGGCATAACAACGTGCTCGGCTATTTCGTCGAAGTGACCGCCCAGCACGCCGACAAGCTCATCGCCGCGCCGATGAATGCGACCTTCATTCACCGCCAGACGCTGGCCGGGCAAGTGCGATTTTCCACCACCGAGCTTGCCGATATCGAAGCCAAGATCGCAAGCGCCGCCGACCGTGCGCTCGGCCTTGAATTTGAAATTTTCGACCGCCTGGCCGCAAGCATCGTCGCTGCCGCCGACGCCATCGCCGCCGCAGCGCATGCGCTCAGTGCCCTCGACGTCACCGCCGCGCTCGCCGTCCTCGCGGTCGAGCGCAATTACGTCCGCCCGGAGGTTGACGACAGCCTCGAATTTCAGATCACCGGGGGCCGCCATGCGGTCGTTGAGCAGGCGATGCGCGAGGGCGGATCATTCGTCGCCAATGATTGCGATCTCTCGCCACCTCCGGAGCAGTCGGCCGGCCGGCTCTATGTCGTGACCGGGCCGAACATGGCCGGAAAATCAACTTATCTGCGGCAGAACGCGCTCATCGTCATTCTCGCGCAGATGGGCAGCTACGTCCCGGCGACGCGGGCGCGGATCGGCGTGGTCGACCGGCTGTTCTCGCGCGTCGGCGCGGCCGACGATCTGGCGCGCGGACGCTCCACGTTCATGGTCGAAATGGTCGAAACCGCGGCCATCCTCAACCAGGCTGGCGAACGCTCGCTGGTGATTCTCGACGAGATCGGGCGCGGGACGGCGACATTCGATGGCCTATCGATCGCGTGGGCCACGATCGAGCACCTCCATGAGAGCAACCGCTGCCGCGCGCTGTTCGCCACGCATTTCCATGAGCTCACAGCACTTTCGGCAAAGCTTGCGCGGTTGTTCAATGCAACTGTTCGGGTGAAGGAGTGGCAAGGCGACGTCGTGTTTCTACACGAGGTCGGCCCGGGCGCCGCCGATCGCAGCTATGGCATTCAGGTTGCCAAGCTTGCCGGGCTTCCGCCGGCCGTGATCGAGCGGGCAAAGGTCGTGCTCGCCGGGCTTGAGGCGCAGGATCGCCTGGCACCAAGGCAGCGGCTCATTGCCGACCTTCCGCTGTTTGCGGCGGCGCCCGCGCCGCGTCCCACCGATGACGCAACGGATACTCTCGCGACGGCGATCGCGGCAATCGACCCCGACGCGATGTCGCCACTCGAAGCGCTCGAGGCACTCTATGCGCTCAAGGCGAAGCGCACCGGCAAGGCATGACGCGCGGCTCGAGCGCTTCCCGTTTCGATCGCATCGGCAAGCGCTCAATTTTTCTTTGACTTTGTGGCATTTTCCGTGGTGATCCGGTTCCCGCTTCGCCGAAAAATGCTCGTGGGCCACAGGATGGCGAACGCAAGCAACCGGCAAATTGGCGGGATCACCCTTGCTCCCGCGGCCTGCGCCCGCGCCGCAGGGCCCAGAATGACAGGTTGGCGAAGACGGAAACCGTCAGCGCGAGCGTCAATCCCAGTGGCGTGCCGAGCCGTTCGACCGTGAGCAGCGCAGTCAGGCAGGCGCCGCCGAACCCGGCAAGACCGAGCATCGTATTCGCCAGCACCGCCGCCGCCGCTGACCCGCCGAGGCGCGCGTGCAGGACTACCATGAGGCTCAGCAGCACAACCGGAAATACCGCCAGCGTCCCGGTTATGGATGGGCCCAGTGCGCTGCTCAGGCCCACCACGCCGGCGACCAGCGCCGAAACCAGCGTTGCCCGCAGCGAAACGTCATACCAGCGGCGGCGCGCCAACGGGAGCCGCGCATGGCGCAATCGCTCGCCAAGCACAAGACACCCTGCGAGCACGACGACATTGACGCCGATCGCGCCAGCGATGGTCCACGGCACCGCGCGCGCCGCGCTCGCCAGCGCGAGCCACGTCGCCAGCGCCGCGAGAACACTCGCCAACAGCCCGCGCGTCTGCGCAAGCGACGCGTAGACCAGGGCAAAAATGCAGGTCACGGCATTGACGACCAGGCTCGCAAGCGCGCTGCCGGCGATGAATTGCGCGTCGTGGTCGAGCGCGAGGAAAACGTAGGCCGGCCCCGCCGCGATCGGCAGCGTCGCGATCATGGCGCCGACGACGGCGCCGGCGCGCTCGGCGGCGAAGGTCGCCACGACAACGAACAGCGCCGTCACCATCATTCTCATCGCAAGCGACAGCAGCGCACTATTTCCCGAAACGATCTCGCTCGCGGTCGCGTTCAGGCTCATACAGCGAGCTCACCGGGAACGGTTGCGGTAAACCGAAGTCCACATTGGCTGAAAATGCGCCCGAGGCCAGCGGCATGGTTGGTCATGAAGTCACGGCGTCAATATCACGCGCCCAACGACCTTCCCGGCCTTGAGTTCACCAAGCACCTCGTTGACCTGCGCCAACGGGCGCGTGGCGATCGGAACCGGCGGCGATCCAGTGCGCGCCACCAGCGCCAGCAATTCGGCCATCTCGGTCAGGCCGCCGACATAGGAGCCCTGGATGGTTATGGCGCGCATCGGAAAGAACGGCGTCGGCATGGTGATTTCGCCACCATAGAGGCCGACCACGATCAGCTTGCCGCCCTTGATCAGACTATCGATGCCGAGCTGCACGCTCGCCGACGCGCCGACGAGGTCGATGACCGACCATGCGCCGCCGCCGGTCGCATCGATGATCATGCGCGAAGCGTCAGCGGCGGCCGCGTCGATGGTCAACAGCGCGCCGGCCTCCATCGCGGCGGCGCGCTTGCGCGGATCGATGTCGGCCACGATCGCGCCCTTGCCGCCCATCGCCTTGAGCAGCGCAATGCACATGAGGCCAAGACCGCCGGCCCCGATCACCACGCAGGGTTCTTCCTGGATCAGGGGCCCAATCTTTTTCAACGCGCCATAGGTCGTGATGCCGGAACATGCCAACGGGGCGGCCCGCTCCGGTGCGAGGTCACCGATGTCGAAGAGGTAACGCGGATGCGGGACGAGCAAATGGTCGGCGTAGCCACCACTGCGGAAAACGCCGAGGCTGCGCGGCGTGCGGCACAGGTTCTCGTCGCCGCGGCGACAGACGCCACATTGCCCGCACCCCATCCACGGATGCACCAGAAGCCGCTCGCCAAGCTTCACGCCTCGCGCATCAGGACCGAGCGCGGCGACCGTGCCGACATTTTCATGCCCCATCGTTAACGGCAGCGTGATGCCACGGTCCTTGATGTTGAGGCGCTTGCCGCCGCCAAGATCGAAATAGCCCTCCCAGATATGCAAATCGCTGTGGCACACGCCGGCCGCAACCACCTTGAGCAGCACTTCGGTCCCGCCGGGCGTGGGCGTTGGCCGCTCGATCATCCGCAGCGGCGCGCCACACTCACAAACGTCGTAGCTCTTCATGGAAGGTTTCCATCATCAGGTTGGCCACGGGCCGATCCCGCCGCACCGGCGATTGTGCGAACCGGCAACCGGCACGGTCAAGCCCAAGGCGCGATCGCCAATGGCCGGCCGGCACCCGCCGCGACAAAGAAAGTACTGGAATTGCCGCAGAAGACCGTCACGGCGATCGCGCCGTGAGAAATTTCGTCGTTTCACCTGAATATTGTTCCCTTCCAGCGGTTTTTGCGGCAATGGACTGAATTCATCGCCATCAATTTCGCCACGTCGAAGCGATCAGTAGCCGCGACGACACCGGTTTCATGCCTTGTCATCGAAGGCCGCCATGCCGACCCTTACCGATCCTGCCCGCCCTGCAAGCGGCCTCGTTGATCGCGCCGCGACGGCCTTGGACCTCGCCGCCCTGGCGCGCTCATATGCCGGCAATGAGCGCGAGATGCGCATGGCGGTGGCGCAACGCCTGAAAGTGGCGCTCGCCGAGGGCCGGGCACAGACCGAACAGGCGTTGCTCAAGGATCGCCATGGCCGCCGATGCGCGGAGCAGTTGTGCCATCTGCAAGACGAAATCATCGCACTTCTCTATGACTTCGCCACGCGCCATCTTTACCCGTCGGACAATCCGTCGACGGGCGAGCGCATGGCCATCGTCGCCACCGGCGGTTATGGGCGCGGCCTCATGGCTCCGGGCTCGGATATCGATCTCCTGTTTCTACTACCCTACAAACAGACCGCCTGGGGCGAGTCGATCGCGGAAGCCGTCCTCTATTGCCTCTGGGACATGGGCCTGAAAGTCGGACATGCGACCCGTTCGGTCGATGAATGCGTGCGCCAGGCGCGCTCCGACATGACCATCCGCACCGCGTTGCTCGAGGCACGGTTTCTGTTTGGCGACAAAAATCTGTTCGAAGAATTCGTCACGCGCTTCGACAAGCAGGTGGTGCACGGCACAGCGCGCGAATTTGTGGCCGCCAAGCTCGCCGAGCGCGACGATCGCCACCGCCGCTCCGGCCAATCGCGCTACCTTGTGGAACCCAATGTCAAGGACGGCAAGGGCGGATTGCGCGACCTGCATACGCTGTTTTGGATCGCGAAATACGTCTACCGCGTCAGCGACCCGGAGGAGCTCATTCAGCATGGCGTATTCGACGCACCGGAGTACCAGATGTTCCGGCGCTGCGAGGACCTGCTTTGGGCCGTGCGCTGCCACCTGCACTTCGTCACCGCGCGCGCCGAGGAGCGCCTGTCGTTCGATGTCCAGCGCGATATCGCGTTGCGGCTGGGCTACACCGAGCATCCCGGCCAGCGCGACGTCGAACGGTTCATGAAACACTATTTCCTGATCGCCAAGCATGTCGGCGATCTGACCGCCATCGTTTGCGCCGAGCTGGAAGATCGCCAGGCCAAGGCCGCGCCCGTCCTTAATCGGCTGGTGGCGCGCCTGCGCCCACGGCGCAAGCGCACGCTGGAGGAAAGCGCGGAGTTTGTCGTCGATAATAACCGGATCATCCTCGCGGATCCCGATGTCTTTCGGCGCGATCCCGTCAATCTCATCCGTATTTTTCACCTTGCGCAACGCCACGACCTCGCCTTCCACCCCGACGCCATGCGCGCGCGGCGACGCGCTCGCTCAAAATGATCGACCGCGATTTGCGCGACAATGACGAGGCCAACCGGCTTTTTCGCGCCATTCTCACGGCACGGGACAATGTGGAGATCGTGCTGCGACGCATGAACGAGGCGGGCGTGCTCGGGCGATTCGTTCCCGAATTCGGCCGCGTCGTGTCGATGATGCAATTCAACATGTATCATCACTATACGGTTGACGAACATTTGCTGCGCTGCATCGACGTGCTCTCGGAAATCGAACGCGGCGACAACGAGGAATTCGCGGTCGCCAACGAACTCATGCGCACGATCCAACCCGAGCACCGCGACCTTCTCTATATCGCGCTGTTCCTGCATGACATTGCCAAGGGCCGCGTCGAGGACCACTCCACCGCCGGCGCGCGCGTCGCGCGGCGGTTCTGCCCGCGCCTCGGCCTGTCGGCGGCGGAGACCGACACCGTTGCCTGGCTGGTCGAGCAGCATCTGACGATGTCCTCCGTGGCGCAGTCGCGCGACCTGTCCGACCGCAAGACGATCGAGAACTTCAGCGCCGTGGTGCAATCGCTTGAGCGCATGAAGCTGCTGACAATTCTCACCACGGCTGATATCCGCGCCGTCGGACCCGGCGTGTGGAACGGCTGGAAGGCGCAGCTGCTGCGCGCGCTCTATTATGAAACCGAGCCAGTCCTGACCGGCGGCTTCTCCGAGGTCAATCGCGCCCAACGCGTCGCGATGGCGCAAGCGGAATTGCGCGCGCAGCTCAATGACTGGTCGGCGCAGGAGTTCGACGCCTATGTCGCGCGCCACTACCCGGCCTATTGGCTCAAGGTCGACGTCTCGCACAAGGCGACGCATGCCCGTTTCGTGCGCGCCGCCGCGGCGGCCGGCAAACGCCTGGCGACATCGGTTGGCTTCGACGCCGCGCGCGGAGTGACAGAGCTCACGGTGCTGACGCCGGACCATCCCTGGCTCCTCTCGGTGATCGCCGGCGCCTGCGCGACCACGGGGGCCAATATCGTCGACGCGCAGATTTACACGACCACCGACGGCCTCGCCCTCGACACGATTTCAATCACGCGCGAGTTTGACCAGAACGAGGACGAGGCGCGGCGCGCGTTGCGCATCGCCGACGCGATCGAAAAAGCGCTGCGCGGAGATCTCAAGCTGCCCGATGTGGTGGCCAAACGCGCGATATCGAAGGGACGCATCAAGGCGTTCGCCGTCGAGCCGGAGGTGATGATCAACAATCAATGGTCGAACCGCTATACGGTCATCGAGGTCACCGGGCTCGACCGTCCTGGCCTGCTCTATGAACTCACCGCGACATTGTCGAAGCTCAGCCTTAATATCGCCTCCGCGCATGTCGCGACGTTCGGCGAGCGGGCGGTGGACGTGTTTTATGTCACCGACCTGTTCGGCGCCAAGATCGAATCGGCGACAAGACACGCGGCGATCAAACGCGCGCTGCTCAATGTTATTTCGCCGTCAGGCGAGGCAAGACCGGCGCGTGCCGTATTCGGGGCGACATCCGGCTGAACGCGGCCTGCATTCGCGCGGGCAACGGCGCCCGCACCGGCGCGGCCAGGCCAACGCACCACCCCGCACATATCAGGGTGCAACGCGTGGCGCGTCGACGTCAGCGCGATCAGCGATCCGGTCGGGCAGCGAGCGCCTCAACGCTTCTTGGCGGCCGACGATCTGGCCTCTTGCGTCGCCAGGTAGGCGACGGTTCCGCCAGCCGGCAAGAACAGCGGGAAGATTTCCTTAACCAGCCGCCAGCCGGCTTCGTTCGGACCGGCCGGCGCCGCAGCGGGTTTTGCCTTGGCGCCCTTTTGCGCCGCGAAAGCAGTGCCGACTGACGCCGCCGCCATTAGAACGGCGAGCACGATAGCGAGTTTGCGCATCTGGTCCCCCTTTGCATCAAGATCATGATCGGGCCGCGGCACGGGGTGCATCGGTTGCTTGCGTTGCCGCCCCACGCCAGAAGTACCGCGTTAACGGCGCACCCATGGACCCACGCTGAAATACCGTGATCCAGCTTGCGCGCACGCAATTATGCCGGAATTCGCCAATTTGGAAACAACATAGCGCCGGAAAAATCCTTTAACCCACGACAATTATGTCGCGATGGCGGGGTCGCAATCGCCTCAATCCGGCGCGGGCCCCGCGGCGACCGGGCGTGCGCAGGGGCGGCCGCTTCGGCGTTGCGGCAGGGACGAGATGGCGGGCGATCATGGCGCTAGCGACCAACCGCAAGGCCACACGCTCGCCTGCCGGTGCCGCGGCGAATAGCGCCATTCTCGCGCGCGATGAGCGCCATCCGGCCAATGATGATTCGCCACGTCGGCGCGGCAAGGCCGACGGCGCGCCGCGCAAGGGGTCAAAACGGCGCCGTGGCCGTGGCGGCGGCCGCCATGGTGGCTCGCGGCTGCGCCGCTTCCTCTATTGGATCTGCGTCGCTGGCCTGTGGGTGGTCATCGCCGGGATTGTCGCGCTGGTGTGGATCGGGATGCATCTGCCGCCGATCCAGTCGCTCGAAATACCCAAGCGTCCGCCGACGGTCCATGTCCTCGCCCTGGATGGCCGCACGCTGGCGACCCGCGGCGAGATGGGTGGATCCGCGGTGGCGCTCAAGGAGATGCCGCCCTACCTGCCCAAGGCCTTCATCGCCATCGAAGACCGTCGCTTCTATGCGCATGGCGGCATCGATCCCATTGGGCTCCTGCGCGCGGCCGGCGCCAACGTCCTGCGGCGCGGGGTCGCGCAGGGTGGCTCGACGATCACGCAGCAATTGGCCAAGAACCTGTTCCTGACGCAGGAGCGGACGCTCACGCGCAAGCTGCAGGAAGCCGTGCTCGCGTTGTGGATCGAGCGCCGGTTGAGCAAGGATCAGATCCTCGACCTTTACCTCAATCGCATCTATTTCGGTTCCGGCGCCTATGGCGTCGAGGCGGCCGCGCAGCGCTATTTCGGCAAGTCCGCGCGCCGCGTGACCCTGGCGGAGGCGGCGCTCTTGGCGGGTCTCGTCAAGTCGCCGACGCGGCTTGCGCCCACGCGCAATTTCGATGCCGCCGAGCGGCGGGCGCAGATCGTTCTCGCGGCCATGGCCGACGCGCGGTTCATCGCCGGCGACGCGGCAAAACGCGCGATGAGCGAGCCGCCGAAAATCGCGCGCCAGAGCGCCGGTGGATCGGCGGGCTACGTCGCCGATTGGGTCATGGATGTCCTCAACGACGTCATTGGCCGCGTCGAGCAGGACGTCATGGTCGAGACGAGCATCGACCCGGCGCTGCAGGCGGCGGCCGAAGCCGCGCTGATCGACGAACTGGCGCACAACGCCGTCAAATTCGACGTGGAACAAGGCGCCATCGTCGCCATGACGCCCGACGGCGCGGTGCGCGCGCTTGTTGGCGGCAGAAATTACGGCGAAAGCCAGTTCAACCGCGCCGTCTCGGCCAAGCGGCAGCCGGGCTCGGCATTCAAGCCGTTCGTCTATCTCACCGCGCTCGAGCGCGGCCTTACTCCCGAAACGCTGCGCGAGGACAAGCCGATTTCCATCAAGGGCTGGAAACCGGAAAATTACGCGCGCGAGTATCACGGTCCCGTACCGTTGTCGCGCGCGCTCGCCATGTCGCTCAATACCGTGTCGGTGCGCCTGGCCATTGAGGTCGGCCCCGCGGCCATTGTGCGCACGGCGCATCGGCTGGGCATTTCGTCCAAGCTCGAACCCAACGCTTCCATCGCGCTCGGCACGTCGGAGGTCTCGCT